>NZ_JBFTOQ010000015.1:0-163260 GCF_056398045.1 Cupriavidus sp. 05L411
ACATCAGGGGCGATGGTGCTACGGCAAAACGCCCATGCGCACCTTCCTCGACTCGCTGGAACTCGCCAAGGAGAAACTGATCCCGCATTGAGCCGCGCTTCTCGATTCAACAGCCCGACTATCTGTCAGATCGAGTCCCAGCTAATACAATTGAAATCTCCGCAACATTGGTGAGGTGGCGCAGTTCCGGACCTGGCCTCAGGCCGTCGCTAAATCTACGGACTGCTGATTCCTCAATGTCCACCTTGTCGATACCCATATTCGAAAGCGTAGACAACAGGTTCTTTCGCCTCTGCTCCGCCAGCTTGGCTGACACACCTACGCGCGCATTCTGGCGAACATAGCCCAGATACTTCCCTCCACTCGGGAGCCATAGTCTAAGTTGTGCCCGCCAATTTGCCAGACGCATGACCTCACTTGCCGATAGATCAGATCGACCATTTGAAAACACGGGCTCGTAGTCAACATACCCCAAGGTGCACCCCATTGTGGGAAGTGAAAAACAGAACGCAGTCAAAGCCAGGCTTCTTTTCACTATGACCTTCATACCGGCGTCAATCTGCAATCCTTTACCTCACAATTGGCTGGGGCCCTGGGCAACAAGGATGCGGGCAACGGGGATCGAGGGCAAGTTCCGCGATATTTGCATAGCGCCGTAATCCCGATGTCACCGTCTTTTCGGTGGTGAACTTGCCAACGACAACCTTGGCAATATCCACATTGCTTACACCGAGATTGCTCAGCGTGGCGAGAAGACTCCGACGCCGCGCTTCCGCCAAGCTACCTGGCACACCCGCACCCTCATGCTCATTGATTCTGATGTAATACCTTCCGCCGTTCGGGTACACCTCTTTTAACCGAATCTTCCACTCAGCCAGCTTGATGACCTCCTTTGCGGACAACGCTTCCATTCCCGGCTCAAATTCTGCATCGTAGCCTAGGAATGGAGGGGTACAGGCCGACACTTTGATAGAAATCAGCACAGCAACCGTGAATATCAAAACCTTCATCATGGCCTCCATACTGGACCACTATCGAGCCATTTCGGAATGTTCACAACATAACAGGCAATGTTATCTGCCATTTTTATGCAAAACTCATTCTGCTCAGCAGCCCGCTGCTGCGAGATAGATGGATAGTACCAATCATCGCCACTGTCCATCGCAGCAGGAAAATGGGAAACCTCGTGCACCAACGTAACCAATTTTGAGTCTTTAAGACGATGTATTCCGTCATACCTCATATTCTCTTCCTCCATTCGACAGAAGACATCACTAAAAAAAATTGTAAAAGTGCGATCAGGCTTACAAACGGAAGCGACAGAGGGAATCTCCCCATCCTTCGCGCGCGGCACGCACCCAGCCCTGGCGAGCGCTTCCTTTGTTTGGCGCTCATAGTTCCTGTCAGTCAGCCCACGCATGATCTCCAGCATCCGAGCCAACCCATCACGCAACGTCTCGCGCGTATCCTCCCTCGCATTGCCAAACCAGAGCCTGACCTTGTCCTGATCCGCCCGATTCCACCGGTCCAGTTCGACCAGACGGTCAGCCAGCAGCCGCACAGCCTTGTCGCGCAGCCGGTTCATCGTGGCGTAGAACTCCGCGTTGCTCATGTTCTGGCAGATCAGCGTGGGATCGTTTTCAGCCGTTTCCCTGGGCACCCCCGCCACCAGTTTGTTCGATGCCTCCACCGGCGAGGCGGCAGCGCTATCCGCCGGCAAATGCGTGTGACCGCCGTGGTTCACCTGAATGGTGAAGGTGTTCTGCGAGGCAATGACAATCGGCTTGACCGCACATTTGCAGTTGACGCGGGCGCCTTCCACCAGGATCTGCTTGTCCATCAGGCTGAATGCGGGGTAGCAGTCATTGGTGACGGTGCCGCCGCTCTTGCACACCGGGCAGGTGGCAAAATCCCCTTCGACGCCAACCCGCGCGCCGTGGTGCGTCATCTCCCCGGTGCCCATCAGCATGCCGTTGTTACTGGTGCGATCCCCGTCGCGAAGCGCACATCGCAAATTCATCATAAGAAGACCTCTCTCATAGCGTGTTCTTGCTGAAACTCGATAACCGGCCTGAAGCCGGCCGTTCAGGCAACCGCCTTGCGATCCGGCTTGCCGAAGAAGACCTCGATGGGCACGAAGTGCCATTGCGCGGCTTCGGGGTCGTAGAGGGCAACCTGGTTGATCTGCGCGCCCACGCAGACCGTTCCCGGCATGCGCTGTATGGCCAGCGCCACGGCCTGATGCCGTTGCTGTTCCGTCCAGGTTTCCAGCAGGCAATGCGCATCCGCATGCGCGAACAGCCCGGCGTGTTCGCGCAGGCGTTCGTACCTGGCAATGCCTTGCTGGTCGATCTCGAGCTCGATGGCATCGCGCCGCGCTGGGGGGATCTCTTCGGTCTGCACCATGCAAACGCTGGCGAGCGCGCCTTTGCGCCGGACCACGATGCGCCCATCGCTCGCAGCCCAGCCGCAGTGCAGGTTGATATGGAGCTTTCCGCCGCTATCCCGGATCAGCGTCCGGGGATCGAAAGCCGCCGCAGGCACGACGTGATACGGCTTGCCTGGGCTAGACACGAACGCGGCGTTCAGCAGTGCGTCAAAGGGCGAGATATGGACGGCCAGTGCCGAGCCGGCATCGGCGTTGCCCTCCTCCACGAATTCGCAAGAGGCGTTGCACCAGTCCGGCTGGCCCTCGCGTGGCGCGTAGTTGATCAGCACGAACAGCGCTGGCCGGGTGTGCAGAACGTGCCCGCATGGGCGAAAGGGCGTGTTGGGCAGCGCCATAAAAGTGCACCTCCTATAAGTTACATTCGGGGTGCCTCAATCTATACCCAACACGGTGCGATAAAAGATTAGGAAATTTCTGCTTTTGCTTGGGGATTGCGCGAAGGCAGGGGTAAAGACACTGCTGACGCAGCAATATCAGCGGTCCCGATGCTTCAACGCGAACAGCGTCATCCCCCAGAACGGCACCCACCAGATCAGGTCGCTGCACAGCACGAACAAGCCACTGCGCCATGCGAACACGCCGGTCAGCGCGCCATGCAAGAAGCCCAGCGGCCCCAGCGTCTTGCCCACCAGTCCCACCACCACCAGCGGCCAGTAGCGCAGCATGTCCTGCGCCGCGATCCAGTAGCCTAGCGCGTAGACGCCCACCATCATGCCAATGCAGCGGATCATGGCGTCAGGCGTGGCCGGCATGCCCAGCCAGTCGAAGATCTGCGACGGCCACAGGCTCAGCGCAATCGCATAGAGCAGGTTATAGACGGCTGCCAGCCGCAGTACGGCGGGCATCCACGCCGGTACGCGGGGCAGGCTGACGGACGCATGGCGCCCGATGGTTGGATTGGACTTCATGCCACATTCTCCAGGTAAGTCTCGGGTTCAGATTCAGATTCAGGTTCGCGGATGGTCAGCACGCCGTCATAGCGCAGCAGGTAGCCCAGGCGTGGCGCCCATATGCGCACGTCGCAGCGATAGCTATGCGCATCCCGTGCGCGTTCGCTGGCCAGCACGTGCAGCCAAGGCACGGTCAGGCCGAACAGGCTGACGCCGCGGCTGGCCTGCCACAACCGGCCGGTGCCATCGACACGCGTTGCCAGCACGATTGCCAGCGGCCCCATGCGTTCCGTCACCTGCCCGGCCTGCGCGAGCCGCATGCGGCTCGCCACGATGTGCCCGCCGATGCTGCGGTGCCAGCGCTCGCCGGCGGGCTCCGGCGAGATGGTCACAAGGGTCGCCGCCGCCGCCGTGGGCCGGGGCAGCGCCGACAGCCGCATCAGCGCGCGCAGCCAGCGCCGCGCGCTCCAGCGCACTCTCAGCGTGCCGCGCAGGTGCACGCCCTCGGCACGATGCACGCGCTGCAGCACCGGCGGCAGGCTGGCCAGCGCGGCACCCAGCATGGTCCCGTACAGGCTTTGCGGGCCCGCGTGCGTGCCATGCGCGGCTAACGTGTTCATCGACGTGCCCGCCCGTTGCCGAGCAGGTCCTCCAGCGCCAGTTGCAGGGTCGGGAAGCGGAAGGCATAGCCCTCCTGCTGCAGGCGCGCCGGCGCCACGCGCAGCCCGTCGAGCAGCAGCGTGGCCTGCTCGCCCAACGCCAGCCGCATCGGCCATGCGGGCGTGGGCATGAAGGCGGGCCGGCGCAGCAGCGCAGCCGCCGTGCGCACAAACCCGGCCTGGCTCGGGGTATCCGGCGCGACCAGGTTATAGGTGGCGACAGCCGCCGGGGCGGCTTGCGCGGCGTCGGCCCGGCAGAGCCAGGCGATCACACCAAGCACGTCGTGGATATGTACCCAGCTCTGCGCTTGCCGGCCGCTGCCCATCGGGCCGCCAAAGCCGAGCCACACCGGCATCAGCATGGCGGGCAGCGCGCCTTGATGGCCATAGACCACGCCGAGGCGCAGGATGGCTAGCGGGATGCCGAGCGGCGTCACGGCGCGGGCCGCGTCCTCCCACTGCTGGCACAACTGCGAGGCAAAGATGTCCTGCGGCGCGCTGGCCTCCGTACGCTGGCTCAGGTCGTCATCACCCTGGATGCCGTAGAAGCCCACCGCCGAGCCATTGATCATCAGGCGCGGCCGGTACGCTGCGGCGGCCAGCCACGCTGCCAGCGCGCGCGTGGTGCTCACGCGGCTTTCCACCAGGCTGTGTTTGCGTGCGGCGCTCCAGCGCGGGCCGAGGATGGGCGCGCCGGCAAGGTTGATCACCACATCGAAGCGCACGGCCGGATCGATCTCCGCCAGCGAGCCGACGCATGCGGCGCGGCCGTCGAACAGCTGTGAGGCCACGCGTGGGTTGCGCGCCCAGATCGTCACCCGATGGCCATCGGCCAGCAGCGAGCGCACCAGCGCCTGCCCGATAAAGCCGGTGCCGCCGGTCAGCAGGAACGACTGCGCGCGCCGGGAGGGATCGGCGCCGGTGAAATCGAACGACGGCGTAGCACCGGCGCGGGCCGCCAGCGAGCGGCTTGCGAACGCATCGCGCACGCCAGAGGCGGCCACGCCGAGCGCGAACACGCTCAGCACCCAGCTTTGCCAGCCTTGCGGATGGAAGTGCAGGCCCGATGGCAGTTCCCACCAGGCTTGCGAATGCCAGGCCAGCAGGCCAAAGATCACGCCGCCGTTGATGGCCAGCACGGTATGCGTCACCCGCTCGCTCGGCGGCAGGCTGCGGGTCTGGTCTTCCACCACGAAGTCGCGCAGCGTGAGCAGGATCTCGATGGCAACAATGGTCCATAGCGGCACCAGCCAGGTGCCGCCCCAGGCAAACCAGGCCAGGCCGCCAAACAGCACGCCGTACAGCACCGCCCGGATCGCGTGCAGGCGCAGCTCCGGCGCGGCGTTGTGCTGCTGCGGCAAGGCGCAGCGCAGTTCGTGATGCCAGACGGTATCGAAGGCACCCATCAATCCCTGCACGATCAGCAGGTTGAGGATGACGGTGTAGAGCGTGCCGCTGGTGGGGTCCATCTCAAGCATCCTTATTTACATTAATTTCTGTTTTAAGAGAAATATCTGGTCAAAAAAAGCGGCCACCGCAGCGGCCTGCTTTTCATGCCTGTGCTACTTGCCGGCTTCGCGGGCGCGCTGGTCGCCGCGCACCAGCTTCTGGATGCGCGCGCCGAGCTTCATCACCTTGACCAGGGTATCGGGCGACAGGCGCAGCATTTCGTCGCCCCAGCTGCCCAGCGTTTCCATCAGCTGCAAGGTGGCGATGATGCGCTTTTGCACTTCCTTGCTCTCCTTGGCGAACGCGGGATTGTTCACGCATTCGTGCAAGGCATCGATAGTGGGATCGAACTCGCGCTGCTTGCGCTCGCGCACCACGGTGCGGAACAGGTCCCACACATCGGTGATGGTCTCGAAGTGATCGCGCCGGTCGCCCATCATGTGCACGGTGCGGATCAGCTTCCAGTTCTGCAACTCCTTCAGGCTGTTGCTGACGTTGGAGCGTGCGACGTTGAGCGTGTCGGCGATTTCCTCGGCCGGCAGCGGATGCTCGGCAAGGAACAGCAGGGCGTGAATCTGCGCGACGGTGCGATTGACGCCCCACTTAGAGCCCATTTCGCCCCAGTGCAGGACGAAGCGTTGTGCGACTGGTTGAAGTTCCATGCCTGACAGTTTATCTGTTCGGAAATTTCCGTCAAGACAGAAACTCAACTTCCTTGCAGTCAACCTATGGCGGTCAGGTTCAGGCCGGCTGCGCCAGCGTGCTCTCGTTCTCCTTCACGTACATCGAGTTGCGCGGACGCGCGAACACGCGCCGCACCATCGGCTCGAAGAAGGACAGCGGCAGCGTGTCGTAGTCCTGCATGAAGGCCGCGCCGTCGTACTTGGCGCAGAACTCCGCGGTGCGCTCGAACAGCGCGGGCTGGTCGCGGAATTGCTCGCGCAGGTTGCGGTCCAGGCCCAGGTGATGGAAGAAGTAGTAGCCCTGGAACACGCCGTGCTTCTCCACCATCCACAGATTCTCCGGGCTGACGAAGGGCTTGAGGATGGCGGCGGCGATGTCGGGATGGTTGAAGCTGCCGAGCGTGTCGCCGATATCGTGCAGCAGCGCGCATACCACGTACTCCTCGTCGCGCCCGTCGCGGTGGGCCAGCGTGGCGGTCTGCAGGCAGTGGGTCAGGCGGTCGATGGGAAAGCCGCCGCAGTCGCCGTCGAGCAGCCGCAGGTGATCGAGCACGCGGTCGGCCAGCGCCTGCGCGAAGGGCATGAACTCGGCGGATATCGCCGCCCAGTCCTCGCGCGTGCCTTGTTCCATGTGGCTGAAGGTGGCGCGTGCGTGCGTGGTCGTTTCACTCATTGTGGGGTCTCCGTGCAGGGTGATCCTGCTTGTTTTGTTTGTGATGGACAACGATTCAACATCGATTGAAGAACGATTCTGGCACAGGTTTGGCGGCTACACTGTCAAGGACTTAACATTGCCGCCGCATGCCGCGGCGCATCAATCCGCATGCAGATCCGCCCTTACCTGGCCGCCGACGAAGCCGCCATCATCGACCTCTGGCAAGCCAGCGGCCTGACCCGGCCGTGGAACGACCCGAAGAAAGACATTGCCCGCAAGCTGACCGAGCAGCCCGAGTTGTTCCTCGTGGGCGAAGTGGAGGGCCGCCCGGTGGCATCGGCCATGATCGGCTTTGACGGCCATCGCGGCTGGGTCTACTACCTGGCGGTGCACCCGGATCACCAGCGCCGCGCCTACGGCCGCCGCCTGATGGCGCACGCCGAGCAGTTGCTGATCGAGCGAGGCTGCCCCAAGATCAACCTGCTGGTGCGCACTGGCAACAGCAAGGTCATCGACTTCTACCGCGGCCTCGGGTACGCGCAGGACGAGGCGGTCAGCCTGGGCAAGCGGCTGATTCCGGATATCTGAGCGCTGGGCGCGCAGGGAGTTTTGGCCATGTTCCGCATCCTCGGCATCGATCACCTTGTCCTGCGTACCGGCAACGTGACGGCGCTCATGCGCTTCTATGTGGACGTGCTTGGCTGCAGCGTCGAACGTGTGCAGGCGGAATTCGGCCTGATCCAGTTACGCGCGGGCGGCGGGCTGATCGACCTGGTAGCGTTGGACGGCCCGCTGGGCCGTGCCGGCGGTGCCGGGCCGGGCAGGGAAGGCCGCAACCTCGACCACTTCTGCCTGCGCCTCGATCCGTTCGATGCCGATACGATCGGCACCCACTTGCGTGCGCACGGCGTGGAACCCGGTCCCGTGGAGATGCGCTTCGGCGCCGAAGGCAAAGGCCCGTCGATCTACGTGCACGACCCGGACGGCAATATGGTGGAGCTCAAAGGGCCGCCCACGGGTAAGCAATAGCCGCTAGCCCATGTGACGCAAGGTGGGCATTCCGCCTGGATGCCCGCTACAATTCCCGCTCACCCCCTCGCCGCCCAGCGCGCCATCCGCATCCTCACGGCGGCCATCGTGCGGCGGTACATACCGCGTCCAGGCGCGCCATGACACGACAAGACGCCCCACCCGGCCCACGCGCCATCTCGCCACGCCAGCTGGTCTGGACACTTGGCATTACCGAAACGATTTCCTGGGGCACGCTGTATTTCGCCTTCACCGTGTTCATCGGGCCGATGAGCGCGACGCTGGGCTACTCCAAGCCCTTCCTCGCCGGCGGCTATTCGCTCGGGCTGCTGGTCTGGGCGATGTGCTCGTTCGCGGTGGGCCGCCTGCTAGACCGCGTGCCGGCGCGCGCCGTGATGTGCACGGGCTCCGTGCTGGCCGGCACCGGCCTGCTGCTGTGGGCGTGGAGCCCGAACCAGGCGACCTTCCTGCTGATGTGGATACCGATCGGGCTGGCCATGGCGACCACGCTGTACGAGCCCGCCTTCGTCGTGCTGCGCCAGGCCTTTGGCGATGGCTACCAGAAGTCCATCGTCACCGTGACGCTGATGGCGGGCTTTGCCAGCACCATCTTCGTGCCGCTGGCGCAATGGCTGGTGCTGCACCTGGGCTGGCGCGAGACGCTGCTGTGCTTCGCCGGGCTCAACCTCTTCGTCTGCGCGCCCTTGCACGCCCGCCTGCGCTATGCGGCGCATGCCACCTACGCGGCCGCGCCGGCGCCGGCGCCGCTGGCGGATGCCGCGCAACCGGGCATCGCCGGGATCGCACTGCGCCAGCCGGTGTTCTGGGCGGTGGTGCTGGCCTTCACCGCGCTGGCGGTGATTGCCTCGCTGCTGGGCGCCCACCTGATCCCGATGCTGACCGAAAAGGGCTTGCCGCTGGGCGAGCAACTGGTGGTGGCGGCGCTGATCGGGCCGGCGCAGGTGGTCGGCCGCCTGGTGATGATGCGTTTTCCCGTGCGCCACCCGCTGCGGCTGTCGCTGCCGGTCTATCTGGTGATGTGCCTGGGCCTGCTGTGCTTTGCGCTCGGCTATGGCAAATGGCTGATGCTGGCGGCGGTGCTGTACGGCTGCGCCAACGGCATCAATACCATGCTGCGCGCCATGGCCATGCCGGAACTGATCTCGCGCCACCATTACGCCACCCTCAACGGCCTGATGATGACGCCGGTGCTGCTGATGCAGGCCGCCGCACCCTGGCTGGGCGCATTGCTGTGGCGCGCCGCGGGCGGCTACTGGCTGATGCTGTGGGTGATGGTGGTGCTGGCGCTCACGGCGCTGGCGGCTTTCAGCTTTGCCCTGCACCGGCGCGGGCTGCTGCGCACGGCCAGCCACACGGCGGCGGCGTAGCCGGCCACGCTGGCTGGCTACGCCGCCGCCGGTCATGCGCCCGACGCACCGATGTGCGACGATGCTGGGCTCGATTACCCTGCCGCACCCGTCAGGGCACCCCCCGCGCCATCCGGCGCGACCGGCCGTGCCTGCCGCCCATATGCCCGATTCCGCTTCCCCCAACCTGACCCAGCCGCCCTCCCCCTCCTGCGCAGCACCCGCCGCCGCGCCAGTCAGCGCGCGGCGCGTGGAGCATGCCGCGCGCGCCACCATGGCGCTGTTTTTTGTCAACGGCGCCACCTTTGCCACCTGGGGCGTGCACATCCCGACCATCAAGGCGCGCTTCGGCTTGTCGGATGCAGTACTGTCGCTGGCCATGCTGGCCGTGGCCGGGGGCGCCATCGCGGCGATGGGGCCGGTGGGGCGCTGGGTGGGGCGCGTGGGCAGCGCGGCCGCTTGCCGGCGCAGCGGGCTGGTCTACGCCCTGGCTACCGTGGCCATCCTGGCCATGCCGGAGTTTGCGTTGCTGATCCTGGCGCTGATCGCCTTTGGCATGGCCAACGCGGCCTTCGACGTGGGCATGAACGCGCAGGCCGCCACGGTGGAGGCCAGCCGCGCGCGGCCCATCATGTCCGCGCTGCACGGCATGTTCAGCCTGGGCGGCATGGCGGGTGCGGCGGTTGGCGGCGTGCTGCTGGGCCTGGGCGTGCCGCCGCTGGCGCACGCCCTCGGCATGGCGGTGCTGACCGCGGCGGTCACGGCGGGCGTGGCGCCCTGGCTGCTGGACGACCATCCCGTGCCGCCACCTTCCGCGCATCACCGCGCGCATGCGGTGCGCGCGCTCTGGCTGCTGGGCCTGATGGCGTTCCTGGGCCTGGTTGGTGAGGGTGCGATGTATGACTGGTCCAGCGTCTACATGCGCGAGGTGGCGCTGGCGCCGGACGCCTGGATCAGCGCCGGCTATGCCGCTTTCTCCGGTGGCATGGCCTGCGGCCGCTTTGGCGGCGACCGCCTGCGCGCGCGCTGGCCGGACGCGCGCACGCTCGGCGCCAGCGCCTGGGTGGCGTTCGCGGGGATCCTGCTGGCACTGTTGTGGCCCGCGCCGGCGGCGACCCTGGTCGGCTTCGCGCTGATGGGCCTGGGCGCGGCGAACATGGTGCCGATCTTCTTCGTGGCGGCTTCGCGCCTGCCGGGTGTGACGCCGGCCGAAGCCATCTCGCGCGTGGCGCGCTTTGCCTATATCGGCTTGCTGATGGGGCCGGTGATGATTGGCGGCGTGGCCCATGTCACCAGCCTGCAATACGGCCTGGGGGTGGTTGCCCTCACCATGGGCTGGATCGCCATGGCGGGCGCGCGCCTGGCGCGCCCTTACCTCTTGGCCCGCAAGGGCTGATGCCCAGGCTGGCTCAGGCAGCCTCGCTCCATGCCACCGCATGGCGCGTGCCGGCCCCTTCGAACACGAAGGTGTCCATCGCCAGCACGCCATAAGTGACCTCATCGGCCACGCGTGCCACGCCGGCTGGCGCCTGCTTGGCGGGCACGCCTTCGTGCGGGCCCAGCGCAGCGCCCAGCGCCACGAAGAACGGCAGCAAATGCTCGTCGGCGGGATGGGCGCGGCGCGCATACGGCGCCTGCGCGCGATAGTCCGCGATGCGCGTGGTGTCGCCGGTGGCGAGCGCATCGTCCAGCGCCTGGATCATCCAGCCGCGGAATGCCTCCACATAGGGCTCGACGGGCGAGCCGTGCTGCTCGCGCCGGCCCCCGGCACCGAAGACTTCTTGCAGGTTGTGGGTAAAGCTGCCCGAGCCCAGCGCCAGCACGCCCTCGTCGCGCAGCGGTGCCAGCGCCCGGCCGATCTCGATCTGGGCTGCGGGGGGGAGATAGGGGTTCAAGGCCAGCTGCACCACCGGGATGTCAGCATCCGGGAAGAAATGCCGCATCGGCATCCAGGCGCCGTGGTCCAGCGGGCGCTCATCGTCCTGCAGCACTACCGCGGCGCCGGGGACTTGCGCGGCCTCGACCAGCGCCTTGACGCGAGCGGCCAGCGCCGGCGAGCCCGGGGCGTCGTAGCGCAGTTCGTACAGCGCGCGCGGAAAGCCGCCGAAGTCGTGCCAAGCCTCCTGCCGCTCGCGGGTGCCGACCACCAGGGTGCTGTAGATCCAGTGCGCCGAGACGACCAGCACGGCGCGCGGCTTGCGCGCCCTCAGCGCTTGGCCAAGGGCGTCGAAAGCGGCGCCGCTCGGGCCCGGATCAAGGGCGAGCATGGGCGAACCGTGGGAGATGTAGATGGCGGGAAGCATGATGGTGGCCTTCAAATCCTTTTGATAGCGGTGTTCAGTTTGACAAAACTGCCCAGCCCCTGCGCCGCCTATTTGCGGACACCTCCATCAAAAAACTTGAATTCACGCGGCGCCACCGCACTTTCCACCACCGCATGCGCCCCCAGCCCACCCTGCGAGCGTGGGGTGCACCACACAACGCTTTAAAGATTCGGACACGCAGCGGGCAATCGGCTTATGATTCCAGCACGGGGTCCGGCCCAGCTTTGCGCGGCGCAATGCGTCGTCCGCGCGGGCCCTGGCAAACCCCGCATGACTGGATACGACGCGCCCTGAAGCGTGTCAGGTTGGAGAACACCGTGGTCAAGCGCACAGCCCACAGGCCCTTGCTGCCCCATGCAAACTGGTGGCAGCCAGGCGTGTATGCAAGCGGACCGGCTGTGCTCCTATGGATCGCCGCCCGCCTTCCCGCCCCCTTGCTGGTCGATGTATTCAATGCGCCTGGCGCCCCGGCGCTGCTCAACCATGTGGGCGATTCCGTCTTCGTGGCCGGGTGGGTCGGCAGCGCCCTCTGGCTCTGGCTCACGCGCCAGCGCCCGGATACGCCGGAGCCGCAGCAAGAAGCCGGCCCGGGCGAGGCGCCCGACGCCCGCAGCGCGCGCCAGCATCACGCCAGCCAGCCCTGAATCCGGCCGTCGCGCGCCCTGGACGCCGGGCACGCGCATGCTTGCTTCACGTGGAACATTCCACGGGGCGCTGGCCGCACAGCCGGCCATGCGGATCTGACTCCACACGCTGCCATCCTGCTGGCCAATTAAAGAATCGCTTACTATTCTGCCTTTCAGAGTGCATGTCCGGTTTCGGGGCAGGCCTCCCGCCGATTTCTCACCGCATCAAACGCCACATGCAAGCCAACGCTGCAATACCTCAAGTCCACGAAATATCCAAAGCCCAACGACGAAAGGCCATCCTCGCCGCCACCATCGGCAACGGCCTGGAGTGGTTCGACTTCACTGTCTACAGCTTCTTTGCACTGATCATTGCCAAGCTGTTCTTCCCCACCGGCAATGACCTCACGTCTTTCCTGCTGACCGTCGCCACCTTCGGCGTGGGCTTTTTCATGCGCCCGGTCGGCGCCATTGTGCTCGGCGTCTACGCCGACCGCGTCGGCCGCAAGGCTGCGCTGACCCTGACCATCCTGATGATGGCGCTCGGCACCGCCATCATCGGCCTGGCGCCCACCTATTCGTCGATCGGCCTGTGGGCACCGGCGCTGATCGTGGTGGCCCGGCTGATCCAGGGCTTCTCGGCCGGCGGCGAGGTTGGCGGCGCCACCGCCTTCCTGATCGAGCACGCGCCCGACGAGGAGCGCGGCGCCTACGCGAGCTGGCAGCAGGCCAGCCAGGGCATTTCCTTCATGCTGGGCGCTGCCATGGGCGCGCTGGTGATCAACGGCCTGGAGCCGGAGCAGATCGATGCCTGGGGCTGGCGTATCCCGTTCCTGTTCGGCCTGCTGATCGGCCCGGTCGGGATGTATATCCGCTCGCACCTGGAAGAGCCGCCCGCCTTTGAGGCCCGCCGCGCCGAACGCGCTGCCAGCAAGGTCAAGTTCTCGCCGCTCACCCAGGTGCTGCGCGACCATCCGCGCGAAGTGCTGGCCGGCCTGGGCGTGACCATCCTGTGGACGGTCTGCACCTATGTGCTGGTGTTCTACATGCCGTCGTACGCCAAGCAGCAGCTCGGCCTGCCGCTGGGCGCCACCTTCCAGTCGACCGCACTGTGCGGCGCCATCATCCTGGTGCTGTGCCCGCTGATGGGCATGCTGTCCGACCGCGTGGGCCGCAAGCGCATGCTGGGCACCGTGGCGCTGATCATCGGCGTGCTGGCCTATCCGCTGTTCCACTGGCTCAACGTCTCGCCGACCACCCAGACCCTGCTGATGGTCCAGGTGATCCTGGGCATCCTGCTGGCGGCCTTCACCGGCCCGGCACCGGCCGTGCTGGCCGAGCAGTTCCCCACCGAGGTCCGCTCCACCGGCCTGTCGCTTGCCTACAACTTCGCCGTGACCATCTTCGGCGGCTTTGCCCCGCTGATCGTGACCTGGCTGATTGCATCGAGCGGCAGCAAGCTGGCGCCGGCCTACTACGTGATTGCCGCGGCCGCGATCAGCTTTGTCGCGCTGCTGTTCATGCACGACCGTACCGGCAAGCCCCTGCAGTAATACCGCCGGACGTCGCTTTGAAATGAAAAAGGCCAGCCGCAAGGTTGGCCTTTTTCTTTGCGCTCAGTCCGGCGGCGCCTGCGGCGCGCCGAGCACCCGCAGCAGCCGCCAGGCCATCAAGCCCAGCACGCCGACCGCCAGCAGCAGCGCACCCCACAGGATAAAGTGCCGGTTGCGCTGGGTGTCCGAAGGCACGGCCGCCGGCGGCGATGCCGTCATGCCTGCAATCCGGGCGTCGGCGATCACCGGTGCGGGCCCGGCCAGCAACTCGGCCCGCGCGACCGCCCCGGGTTCTTGCGCCGCGCCCGCCGGCTCACCCACCGCCAGCGAGAAGGGCTGCGCGCCGCGCGCGACAAAGGTCACCACGGCGGGGCGCCAGCCAAGCGCCAGCACCGGCATGCCAGCGCCAAGCCCACCGGCGCGGGCATCCACGCTCAGGCGCCACAGGCGATCCGTGTTGCGCCCGATCGCCAGCTGCGCGCTTTCCTGCTCGGTGCCCGCCGCGCCGGAAAGACGGTAGAGCTGTGCGCTGCTGACCATGCGCCAGGCTGCCTGCGCATCGGGCCGCGACCACAGCGTGGCTTGCACCACCGTGTTGGTCTGCGGCAGGCGAATGCGCACGCGCTCGGCCGGAAAGCGTCCGCCGCTGTCGAACAGGTAATCGCCCCCAGGCTGGGCCTGCGTGGCGACGATGCCGTCGCGCCATTGCAGCGCCAGCGGCGAAGGCAGGCTGGCCGCCACGGTCTCCACCTGCACGCGCGCCGGCACGGGCGGCGCGCCCTGCCACTGCAGCCGCAGGTAACGCGCCCGCAGACGCCCCAGCGCAATGCGGTCCTGGCTCAGCGTGCTGCCCTCGCGGCTTAGCCGCAGCAGCTGCGCGCCGCCCGCGGCTTGCCAGTGCTGCAGGTCGTCGCTGCTGGCAACGTCCACCCTGCCCTGGTAATCGCCATCCGGCAGGCCGATCACCACCGCGCCGGCGTCGTCGCGCAACTGGCTCAGGTCCAGCAGCCATGCCCCGGCAGTGCCGGCCGCGGGCGGGGCGGTGGCTGCGCGCAGCGCGCCGTCGGTCCCGATCACCACGCCCAGGGGCGCGGACTGCCGCGACTGCGCGGCCGGCAGCGCAAACCACGGCACATCGTGCAGCGTGCGTACCTCGGCCGCCGGCTCGGGCGGCAGATCCAGCGCGTAAGGCAGCAATTCGCCCGTGCCGTTGCGCACGCGCAGGTCAGCCAGCCCGGGGCGCGTGCTATGGGCGTAGACATCGGCGTCCAGGGTCACGGCGTAGTACGCCGCGTCGCGTTCGGTCGCCAGCGCGAACCGCTCAGCCCGCGCGGGCAGCGGCAGCAATAGCGATGACAGCAGCGATGGCAACAGCGCGGCCATCAGCATCGGTAGCGCCCGCCCGGCCGCGGTTCGGAAAGCCGCCATCACGTCGCCTCCTCTTGCTTTGGCGGCAGGGGCGAGAAGTAGCCGATCAACAGCAGCAGCACGCCCACACCGATAAACGAGATGATCCGCTCGATGCCCTTGACGAAGGACAGGTCGAACAGGAACAGCTTGACCACCGTCACCCCCAGCAGCGCGCCCCCGACAAACCACAGCGCGCGCGAGCCGCGGCGGGTGGCTGCCACCATGGCGATCAGCGCCAGCACGGTCCAGAACATTGACAGCGACGCCTGTACCAGCGTTGAGCCGGCCAGGCCCTCCAGCGTGTAGGGCACGCCGGCCCAGTGGTGCAGGGTGCGCAGGAGCACGGCGTTTAGCCACAGCAACACCGTGGCGATCGCAGCGTACCCGAGCACGCGCGGCCGCGTGGCCAGGCCCGCGGCGGCAAGCCGGTGCTGCCACAGCGCCACCGCCAGCATGGCAAGCAGCTGGGCGACATCGAGCGGGTTGAGCAGCGGCAGGTAGGAAAGCGGCGCGGCGTCGCCGTCGCTGGACACGCTGGCAATGCTCCACAGCCACAGCAACGCCACCAGCGGCAGCGTGCCATACAACAGGTAAGCACGCTGGAAACGCCCCACCGGCCAACGCAGGCGCCAGCCCCAGGCCGAGAGCAGCGCCAGCAGCCCGCCATAGCCATAGGCCCAGGCGCTCCAGCTCCAGGCGCCCTCCGGCACATAGGCACGCAGCCGCCAGTAAGCCTCGGTGGACAGCAGCACGCACACGGTCCAGAACAGCAAGGCATGCATGGGCGCCAGCAAGGCATCGCGTTCATCGTCCTGCTGCCGCCGCAGCAGCAGCCAGGCCGCGCCAAACACGATCAACCAGGCGAGCGCGCCAAAGCCGAGCAAGGGCGACGCCGACGGCACGATGCAGCTAAGCACGGCCAGGACCGCCAGCAGCGGCGCCATGCCCTGCGCCGGCACGCTGGCCAGCGGCCACGCCAGGACGCGCCGCGCCACGTGCGCCAGCCACGCGCTCAGCACCGTGAACAACGCCAGCATGTCGAGCAGCGCGCGCACCTGCCAGCCCCGCACGCCGTGCCAGTGCTGGATTTCGATCACGCCGCCGCCCAGCCACCACAGCAGCCCCCACAACGCCGCCCCCAGGCCGAACGGCGCGCATGGCGCGGACCAGGCACGCGCCTCGGGCCGCCCGTGCAGGCGCCAGCCGCTGAAGACACCGGCCATCGCCAGCAGCAGCGTGCCCACGTAGCGGCTGTTCAGCACCGGCCACGCCAGTTGCGTGGCATCGAACAAGCTGCCCGCGGCAAACGCCGCGCCGGCCGCCAGCTGCAGCAGCAGCCCGCTGGCCAGCGCAAGGCGCCGCTGCTGGCGCACCCCAACCCACACCACGGCAGCGCCTTCCACGGCCCATACGGCGCTTGTGGTGCGCCCGTCGAACGCCAGCGGCACCGCCAGCGACGCAAAGATGACCCCCAGCGCCAGCACGGCTTCAAACAGCAGCCCCAGGCGATCGCGGCGCGCCGCCAGCCAGGCCGCCAGGCCGAGATAGAACGCCGCGAGCGCCACCGCGCTCCATGCCATGGCAAAAGGAGTATTGCGCACCAGCGCGGCCTGCAGCCCCATGGCCAGCAGCGGCGTGCCGAACACCAGCGTGCCGTCCACGTAGTCCTTCAGGCTGAGCTGCCGGCGCAGCGCATAGCGCAGCGCGATGCCCGTATACATCAGGAAAAACAGGATCAGGAACGGCTCCGTGGTGGCGAGCAGCTCGGGCCGGTAGTTCAGCGCGCCCCAGGCCGTGCCGATGCCAAAGGTAAACGCGAAGCCGAGCAGGTTGAGCTGGCGCCAGGCCCGGAACCAGGCAATGGCAAAGATGCCGGCATTGAGCAGCGCGTAGTAGCTGAACAGCATCACATGGCTGCCGCCGCCCGTTGCGATCAGCACCGGGGCAAGGAAGCCGCCGGCGCTGCCGGTGAAGGCCAGCGCCGGGGCGTTCTGCAGCACCGCGAGGCCGCCGGCGAGCGCGCAGATGACCACCATCAGTGGGAACGCGGCCGCGGCCGGCAGCAGGCCGTAGAGCTTGGTGGCGGCGAAGACGGTGAGATACAGCACGCCCACGCCACCGCCCTGCAACACCAGCGCATAGGCGGCGCGCCGCTCGCGCAGGCGCCAGCCCGCCAGCAGCAGCAGCACCGCGCCAGCCGCCACGCCAGCCAGCCGGAACTCGACCGGCAGCATGGCATTGTCGGCGGCGTACTTGAGCAGGAACGCCACGCCGAAGAACAGGATCAGGATGCCCACCCGCACCACGCTGTTGCCGCCAAGCAGCCAGCCGCGCGCGGCGGATATCGCGCGCTCGACGAAATCGGGTTCGCCCGGCCCGAGCGTGGACGAAAGCGGTGGTTCAATGTGGCGCGCGCTTGCAGGTGCGGGAGCAGATGCCAGTGCCGGAGCTGGCGTGGAGATCGGCGCGGGTGCCGCCTCAACCGGGATCGGGATCGCCGCCGGGATGGACGCCACTGGCACCGCGACGCTGGCAGCCGGCTCGAAGAACGGGGATTCGCTGGCTGCCACCGTACCCGGCGCTGCGCCAAGGGCCGATGTGGCCGATGGGGTGCCCGCGCTCTCGCCGCGCAGGCTCGCCAGTTCGCGCTTGAGCGTGGACAGCTCCTGCTCGAGCCGGAGCACGCGGGCTTCGAGCGGAGCCGCCGCCGCGCCCTGCGCTTCGCCCTCACCAGGAGGCCGGGTGGGCCGGTCGCTCACCATCCAGCCAAAACCGAAGCCCAGGACCGCGCCCGTCAGCGCACCGCCAAACCCGGCCGCCACCATGCCGAGCACCAAGCCAATCACCCCGAATATCCAGCGCATCAGATGAGGTTTCGCCTAAGAAGGTTGGGGAAGGCGGCGGCCGTTGGTGCGGATACTGCGTTTGCCGGCACCCATAACCGCCTGCATCATGCGTGCCCAGTGTAACGCCAGGCCGACATTTCCAGGCGATTCCGGGCGATACGCGCCAGCTGGGCGCTTAACCGGGGAGTTATTCTTCTTCGCCCTCTTTATGGATATTGATCACATGCCGCGCCTCGAACCAGAGCGGCATGCCGGGCGCCATTTCCTCTGTGCAATAAGGCTGGTTGTCCAGCTCGCCACGGTAGAGATCGCCCTCGCGCCCGGTCACGATCACCCACATGCGTTCCACATGCTGCTCCTCGCGGTCCTGCTCGTCGGCGGTGACGATGCGAAAGATCAGCTTCACCAGCTGGCCGGCCTGCAAGGCCTGGCGCTCCGCCAGCGCCGGCACCCAGAACGTCTCGGGGTGCGCCTCGCCAATGACCTCGCCGTCGTCGAGCTGCCAGCCGTCTTCTTCGATGGTCGCCAGTCGTTTTTCCATGTCAGTCCTCTTAATCAATTCGTCCTTTACGGGCGGCATCGTAGCAAATACGCCCCGAGGCCGCGTGGGCGCGACATGCCGCGCGAGTCGCTTTAAGATGACAGATCGAAGGAGACCGCACCCATGGCAGCAGATAGCAACGTAACAAAAAAGGTGGCAACGAAGGTGCCGACGAAGGGGCCGAAGAGCGTGGCACCGAAAGCAGCGAAGAAAGCGGCGCTACCGGCAACAAACATCGTGGCGGACACGGAGCGCCAGCGTTGCAGCTGGTGCGGCACGCTGGAAGATTACTGCCACTACCACGACAACGAATGGGGCTTTCCCGTCGACGACGACCGGCGCCTGTTCGAGAAGCTATGCCTGGAAGGTTTCCAGGCCGGCCTGAGCTGGCTCACCATCCTGCGCAAGCGCGAGGCGTTTCGCCGCGCCTTCGCCAACTTCGAGATTGAAAAAGTGGCCCGCTTCGGCGAACGCGATATCCAGCGGCTGCTGGGCGACGCCGGCATCGTGCGGCACCGCGGCAAGATCGAGGCGGCGATCAACAACGCGCAGCGCGCCCTGGAACTGCTGGAGACAGAGCCGTCGCTGGCCGCGTACTTCTGGCGCTTCGAGCCCGATCCGGCCAGCCGCCCCAAGCTGCTGACGCCGGAAGTGCTGCGCACCATGGCCATCTCGCCGGAATCCACCGCGCTGTCCAAGGACCTGAAGAAACGCGGCTGGCGCTTTGTCGGCCCCACCACGATGTACGCGCTGATGCAGGCGATGGGCCTGGTCAACGATCACCGGGAAGGCTGTGCCACGCGAGAGGAGGCCTTGCTCGCAAGGCAAGCGTTCAAGGTGCCGCGAAGGTGAGGTAAACGTCGGGCAGGCGACGGCAGCACGTATACCCACTGGCGAGGAAATTCAGCCAGGTATACGTGAGGAGCGCTGCGACAAATGCAGGCAACGTATACTTCCGGCGCAATGGTTGCCTTATGTCTTTCTTTATTGTTTACGTATACCAATATAGTAGTAGTAGGTAAACGGCCCGTTTTCCCGTGGATAAGCCGGTTTTTCCCTTTCCGCTCAATGACTTGCGAATAGGATAAGCCCTAGGGAATACCCTGATCTCGCGGGATATCTACTGGACGTATACGTGGCGAGAAAAAATCGCCTCGAAGTTGTTCGTATACGCCCCACAACCCACCCCCAGCCCGGGCACAGCTTTCCTGCCTGCTTATCCCCAGGGTTTTGCCAGGTTATCCACAGCCCGGCCGGGGTAGTCGCCTCTCGCTTTCATCGATCGCATGTTGTGTCCTGCCCAACCGCGGCCAGCCTGCGTGTCTGTCGTTCTCCAACAGGTTTACCCGGAAAAGTGGCGACGCCTCCGCTATTGGCGCCGCCAGGCGGGTGGCATGGTCCATGCGGTTAAGGGTTCAGAGCGCGGCGCCGATGCTCGTTTCCTTCCACGTTGCCACCTTTCCGCCTGGAGCCATCGCTCCTTTGGAGAACCGTCATGAAGATCAACCGCCATGAACAACGAGAGAGCCGGCCCTGCTCGCGCATGCAGGCAGCGATGCGAACGCTGCGCCGAGGTGTCCTGTTGATGCGCGTGCTCGCGCTATGCGCGAACAGCATCGCCTATGCCCAGCCCCCCGCACCAGCCCAGTCATTGGTCACGCCCGAGCAGACGTTTGCGCAGGGTTACCTCGAAGCCGTCTCCACCGGCTATGACAACGGCCAGGCGCTGCTGGGATCCGAGGGCATTGCACCCGTGCGGTTGCCGCATTCGCCTAGCCCGCAGATCAGGCCGTCCCCGGCGCCGTCCGCACCGGCACCCGCGGCCGCAAATCCATCGGTGGTCCCGGTTTCGCAAAAGACGCGCCGCGAGTAACCGCAGTGAGCCGTTAGAACGACGTGCGCCCTGTGGGCGCATCAGGGAATGCCGTACCCAAAAACAAAAAACGCACTACGTCGTTAAACGTAGTGCGTTGTCTTGTACTGCGAATCCTGGTGGACCGAAGGAGGATCGAACTCCCGACCTCTGCATTGCGAACGCAGCGCTCTCCCAGCTGAGCTATCGGCCCGTGACGAACGATTGTAGCTCAGTTTTTCGCGGCTGTTCAATCACGTTGCCATGCCTGCGTTGCCGATCATGCCGCGCACCGTGGGCAGGTTCAACGGGCGGGCGGTGACCTCGCCGGAGGCGCGCAGCCACTGGGCCATCAGGTCCCAGATCGGCGGGCTGCCGCTCTGGCGGGCGTCTTCCGAGACGGGTGCCCAGCCGGCTACCTTGTAGGTCTTGGCGGCGTCGATGGGCTGGCCCTTGAGGCGCATCTCGGTGATGCGCTTTCCCATCGACGCGGTGGGGTCGATGGTGTATTGCAGGCCGCCCACGCGCACCATGTCGCCGCCTTGCTGGTAGTAGGGGTCGGGGTTGAACAGGTTGTCGGCCACGTCTTCGAGGATGGTCTTGATGGTCTCGCCGCTCATCGCGGTGACGGTGGTGTGGGGATACGTGATGGCGGTCTGGTCCATCAGGTGTTCCATGGTGATGGCCTGCCCGGGCAGCAGCGTGGTGCCCCAGCGAAAGCCCGGCGAGAAGGCGATCTCGGCGCCCTGCACGTCCATCAGGCCGTCCAGGATCAACTGGTCGAACGTGCCGTTGAAGTTGCCGCGGCGATATAGCAGGCCGCTGTTGCGCGCCAGCACTTCGCCGAGTTGCTTCTCATACGGCGCGCGCACCTTGGCGATGAGCGCGTCCATGGCGGGATCGGCTGCGAGATAGTTGGCGAAGACCGGCAGCAGGCGGTAGCGGAAGCCGCTGACCTTGCCGCCCTTGACGTCGAAGTCGAGCACGCCGAGGAACTTGCCGTTGGAGCCGGCGTTGGTGACCAGCGTGGTGCCCCCGGCGTTGCTGACTGGCACCGGCGCCGGCATGCCGTCGTGCGTGTGGCCGCCGAGGATAGCGTCGAGCCCGCGCACGCGCGAGGCGAGCTTGAGGTCCACGTCCATGCCGTTGTGCGACAGCAGCACGACCACCTGCGCGCCCTTGCCGCGCGCCTGGTCGATGACCTGCTGCAGGTTTTCTTCCTGGATGCCGAAGGTCCAGTCGGGCGTGAAGTAGCGGGGGTTGGCGATCGGCGTGTAGGGGAATGCCTGGCCGATGATGGCCACCGGCACGCCGTTCATCTCGCGGATCACGTAAGGGTCGAAGACGGGATCGCCGAAGTCGTTGGTCTTGATGTTCTGCGCGAGGAAGGCGACCTTGCCCTTGAAGTCGCGCTCGACGATCTCGGTGACGCGCTCGGCGCCGAGCGTCATCTCCCAGTGCGGGGTCATCACGTCCACCCCCAGCGCCAGCGCGGCGTCGACCATGTCTTGCCCGCGCGTCCACAGCGCGGTGGCGGAGCCCTGCCAGGTGTCGCCGCCGTCGAGCAGCAGCGCGCCGGGCCGCCCGGCCTTGAGCTGCTTGACCAGCGTGGCGAGGTGGGCGAAGCCGCCAACCTTGCCGTAGCGGCGCGCGGCTTCGGTGAAATCGAGATAGGTGAAGGCGTGGGCCTGCGCGCTGCCGGGGGCAATGCCGTAGTGGCGCAGGAAGGCCTGCCCGACGAGGTGCGGCGGCTTGCCCGCGTAGTCGCCCACGCCGAGGTTGACGTTGGGCTCGCGGAAATGCAGCGGGCGCAGCTGTGCGTGGCAATCGGTGAAATGCAGCAGGTGCACATTGCCGAAGCGTGGCACGTCATAGAGCTTGCCGGCAGCCTGCGCGGCTTGCGCGTCGGTGGCGGGAAAGGTCATGCCGCCGGCGCCGGCGATAGCCAGCACCTGCAGGAACTCGCGTCGGTTCATTGTCTCGTCCTGTGCATGTCATGCGCCGGTATCTGGCTCTTGCGATCCGGCATCTTGTGGCCGATGCGGCCGATATGGCCAATGCGGCTACTTCTGCGTTGGCGTGGCGTACCTGGCCAGCGCCGCGACTTCCTCTTCCAGCATCTCGCCGACCTCCTTCTGCACGACCTTGCCGTGGGCGTCGATCACGTACAGCTCGGGCAGGCCGCGGCGCTTGCCGAGCGCGGCGCGCAGCGCGGGCGTGTCCATCGCGGCCGGGAAGGTGTAGCCGTGTTTCGCCATGTAGGTAGTGGCGTCGCGAGGGTCCTTGTCGATGCTGACCGCCAGCACCTGCAGCCCGCCGCGCGCGCCGCCGGTGCTCTCAAAGAGCTTTTGCAGGCGCGGGTTCTGCAGTGCGCAGAAGGGGCACCACGATGCCCAGACTTCCACCACCAGCGGCCTGCCGGCCAGGTCGGCGGGCGTCGCGACCCGGCCGTCGAGCAACTGCACCGGCGGCAGGCGCACGGTGTCGCCTACCTCCAGCGCGGCGGCCGCGCCGCTCCAGGCCAGTGCGGCAAGCAGCAGCGCGCGCGCGCGCCGGAGGGAGCCTGCCATGCGGCTGGATGTCATTGCGCAGCCTTACTGGTTGACCGGCGAGGCCGGGTCAAGCAGCAGCGCCATCACGTCGCGGATCTGCTGCTCGGTGAGGATGCCCTTGTGCCCGAAGCGCGGCATGTTGGAGCAGGCCGCGAACGCGCTGGAATCCCAGATCTTGCCCCAGGTGTACTTGAGCACCGCCTCGGAGTCGCCGCGCAGCTTGCCGTACTGGTACAGCGACGGGCCGATATTGCCAAACGAGATCTCGGCCTTGGTCATCTGGTGGCAGGCGTAGCAGTTGGCGCCATTGGGGCTGCCGACTGCGTCGGAGAACTGCATGCCGCGCCCGTTCTGGGCGGTCTTCTCGCCCTCCTTCCAGTCGCCCAGCCATTGCTTGTCGGCGGGGTACTTGATCTGCTTGAACTCGGCGGCCTCGATCTTCTTGGCCACCGCGGCTGGCACCTTGGAGCGGTCGGGGTAGTCGCTGCAAGCCTTCTGCATGGCGTCGCGATCGAGCACGCCTTCGACCGTGGCGGGGCCCTTGGAGGTGAAGGAGCTTTCGATCAGCTTCTTCATGTCGGCGTCGCTGACGGCGGCGACCTTGGCGGTGACGTTCGCAGGCTTTGTGGCCTTGGCCGGCTTGGCGCGGTCCTCCGCGTGAGCCGTGCCACCCATGCAGGCCAGCATGGCGAACGTGGCCAGCATGCTCTGTGCGTATTTATGCGCTTGTTTCATCTCTGCTCTCCCTTGCCTCAGCGCTTCATGGCCGGACCGTCGTACGTGCCGCCGTTTGCGTTCCTGGCGAGGAACAGGCTCAGCGCGGTGATCACGTCGGAGCCATAGGCGGGTTCGGGAAAGCGCTGCTGGCGCAGGCAGTCGTAGAGGCGGTGCTGCATCGAGCGTACCTCGCCCTGCGAGACACGATAGGCGGGCCACGTGGTGTACGCGGCTTGCGCGCCTTGCTTGGTCAGCAGGTTGGGCAGCTCTTGCAGGCGGATGCGCTGGCCGTCCACGGCGTGGCAGGTGGCGCAGGCGAAGTCGTAGGCGCCGCCACGGTAGAAGAACATCTTCTGGCCGAGGGCGTACACGCGCTTTTCTTCGGGATGGTTCAGCTCCACGTTCATCTTGATGCCGCGCGACTCGCCGGCCACGAAGGCCACCAGGCGCTCGATGTCGGAGGGCTTGCCGGTGGAGGCGAAGGGATTCTTCAGGGCCTCTTCCTGGGTCAGGCCCTGCAGCGTCACGCGGCAGTAGGCCAGGCGTTGCTCCAGGTCCATCACGCGCCCGGTGTCCTTGAACAGGCGCGGCAACTCGGCGTAGGCACCCTTGGTCACGCCGGGGCCCTTGCCCAGGTCGCATTGATCGAGCGAGGCGTTCTTGGGGCCGGCGGGTTTTTTCCAGAGTTCTTCGCCGGCGGCTTCCCACAATTCTGCGGGGTTGCCCTCGGCGAGCATCTGCCGGTACTTGGCGATTTCCTCGGCGGTGCTGCCCTGGGCATGCACCGCCGCGGCGGCGAGCGCCACGGTGCCGGCCAGCGCCAGCGCGGCGCCGGTGTGGCGGCGTCTGATCGTTTTCATGGGGCTTCTCCTCGGGGCCTCGGAGCCTGCCGCCGTGTGGCGCCAGGCCGTGCGGGCCCATCTTATGGCTTGTCTTCCCGTTATCGGCGCCCGGTGCGGGCCGGCTCTTGCGCGGGTGCTGCTTACAACCTGTCTGCTTGCAACCTGTATTTACGGCTTGCGTATTTACGGCTTGATATAGGCATAGCCTTCATCGAACTGCAGTTTGGCCACTTCCACCACGCCAGCCTGTACCACCTTGGCTTCCATCAGCAGGCTGGACTCCGGAATCTTGCGCGCCATGAGCGTATTGCGGCAAACGCGGAACTCGACGCCGGAACTGGCCAGCGCGCCGACCGCCGCCTCGAAGGTGTTGCCGCGTGCGTCACGCGCGCCTTCGACGATGAAGTCCACGCCGTAGCCAAACGCCACCACCACGATCTTGGTATCCGGCGCGGCGTTCAGGTGGTTGCGCAGGTTAGCCATGGCGCGCACCGCCTGGTCCGTGCCTTCGGACAACTGGTAGACCACCTTGACGCGCCCGCCCTTGCCGGCAGCCGCCGGCGCCGCTTGCGCCGCCGCCTTGGCGGCCAGGCCGATCGCCGCCAGCGCCGCCGTTGCTCGAATAAATGCTCGCCGCATGATTGCTATCCTTCCGGTCGCGCCCCCGCGCGCACCATGCGCCGGCCCGGGCCCGACATTCGACCTGAACCATAGCAGAGGATGCCGCTGCCCGCTCGGCCAGGCCGGTACTGACCCGTACCCGGTTCGATCAGGAAATGGTCGCTTCGTCGGTCCGCTTGTCACCGCGGTTGTCGACCCAGGTCACCGTGACCTTGTCGCCCTTGGCGCCGCCCTTGAACTTGAAGTTCAGGAAGGGATCCTTGGATACCGCCGGGCCGAACTGGGCCTGGAATACATCCTTGCCTTTGCACTGCGCCGTCACGCTCTGGATATGCCAGGCGGGAATGATCTTGCCGGACGCGTCCTTGCGCTGGCCGGTTTCCATGTCGTGCTTCATCAGGATCTTGACGTCGACCACACCGCCACTCTCGGCGGCACGTACGCGCATCGGGTCTGCCATGTTCTTTCCTCTTTCAGGTAATGGTGGGGCGGGAAATCCGCTTGGGTGGATGGGAGCGTGGCCTCAGCCGCCGCAGCCACCCAGCGTCACCTTGATTTCCTTGGACGCCACATACCATTTGCCGCCGGCCTTGACGGCGGCGTACACCATCGAGGTCTGGCCCATCTTCACCCGCGTGGAGACGAAGGGCTCGGTGCCGGCCGGGATGATGAAATCCGCTGCCAGCGTGTTGGGATTCTTTTCCACCAGGATGGCGATCTGCTCGGTACCAGGGATGTTGCTGGTCACGGCGACCGGCACCACGGCGCCGTTCTCGGCGATGTCGGGGGCGGTAAAGACAATGGCGGTGCTCTTCTCGGTGCCGCTGCCGCCAAATGCCTTGATGACGTCGGCCACGCTCTTGCCGTCGAAGGCGGTCTTGTTCCACTCCGCCGCCTGCGCCTTGCTGATCAGGCCGGTGGCGGCCATCAGTGCGAGCACGGAGGTGACCCGCAATACGTCTCGTCGTTTTGAATGCATTGTTTCCTCTTCTCCTGCGTTTTCCGTTCCGGCTTGGTTTTCTGTTGGCCTGCCGCGCCTTTTTCGCGCCGCAGCGGGCGGTGCATTGCCGCCCTCGCACAGGGGCGCCATCGGCGCCCCTTTGGTCCCGAAGCCGTAACCGGTCCGGGCAGGGCTTGCCCTGGCTGTGCTTACTTGCCCGGGGCGCCTGCCAGCACCCACTCCACGACCGTCTTCAGGTCGGCGTCGCTCAAAGCGGCATTGGCGGGCATCGGCACCGGGCCCCAGACGCCAGCACCACCACTCTTGACCTTCTTGGTCAGCGTTGCCAGCGCGTTCTTGTCGCCCTTGTACTTGGCCGCCACGTCCTTGTAGGCCGGGCCAACCAGCTTCTTGTCGACCTGGTGGCAGCCCATGCAGGCGTTCTTGTTGGCGATTTCCTGGGCCTTGGCGGCATCGACTGCAGCGTTGGCCGAGGCGGCGCAAGCCAGCATCAGCGTTGCGATGACAAACTGCTTCATGGATATGCTCCGAACTTTGAAGAGCCGTGGGGACGGCGAAAAGCCCGCTCGCTGCCAGTGTTGCCTGTCGGCACGGCCGGCGCGGCGGCGCGCTGGCCGCGCCACGGGGCGGCCAGTCCGCTATTTTGCCTCAAGAATCCACCCCACCACGGTGCGCAGGTCGGAATCGGGAATCTGCGCCTGAGGCGGCATCGGCATGCTGCCCCAGGCGCCCTGCCCACCCGCCCGGATCTTGTGGGCGAGCGCGTCCTGCGCATCCTGCCCCTTGTACTTGCGCGCGACCTCGGCAAAGCTCGGGCCGACCAGCTTGCGATCGGTGGCGTGGCAGGCCATGCACTGGTACTGGCTGGCCAGCTTCGCACCTGCCGTCTCGCCGGGTGTGGCCGGGGTGGCCGGGATGGCAGCCGTGGGTGCGCTGGCGCCGCCGCCGGCAGCCCAGCCGCGCGTGGGCCCTACGGTGCGCTGTTGCGCCGCCAGGTCGCCGTGGGCATCGCGGGCATAGGCCGGCATGGTCGACACGATCTTGACCGTGGGCGTGCAATCCTTCATGCACGCCGTATTGCGCGTATCCGCCTGGCCCCGCCCGGGCCACAGGCCGTGCTGCAGGGTCATGCCATTGCGGTTCGGCATTTTTTGCTGCACCTCGGCGATATTGCCATCCGACAGCGTGAAGTCCGCCGGCACGATATCGCCCAGGTTGAGCAGGTAGGCCGTGACTGCGTAGACGTCGTCGGCGGACAGGCTCCGGGGCGCGTTCCACGGCATCGCACGGTGGATGTAGTCCCACAGGGTGCTGACCGTGCTGACCTTCATCAGCGTGGTGCGGTACGGCTGGTTGCCGGTCAGCGAGGCCACCCGGCCACGCTGGATATCCTCGGCGCTGGTGCCGCCGACGATGGGCGAGAACACTTCGTTGGACTCACCGAAGTCGCCATGGCACGAGGCGCATTTGCCGTCCCAGATTTTTTGTCCCTGCGACACCGTGCCGCTGCCCTTGGGCAAGCCCTGGAAGTCGGGGCGCACATCGATATCCCAGGCCTTGACCTCGGCCGGCGTGGCAGTGCGGCCGAGCGCGGCACGCGCGCTGTCAGCCGGGGCGGCGGCCATCGCCACTTGCACGCATAGCGCGGCGGCACAGGCGAATATTGCCGCGCGCCCGGCGTCAGGCAAGTTAGTCAACGTGGACATTGGAGACCTCGCCGCCATCGGCCACCCGCCAGCTCTGGATGGCGTTGTTGTGATAGATCGAGCGCGCACCCCGCACCTCGCGCAGCTGCGCCAGGCGGGGCTGCACGTAGCCGGTCTCGTCGATGGCGCGGCTCTGCAGGATGGCCGGAGAGCCGTCCCACACCCAGTCCAGGTTGAAGCGCGTCAGGCATTTGGACAGCACAGGCGTTTCCAGCCTTGCGGTGCGCCAGTTGCGCCCGCCGTCGACGGACACATCGACGCGTTTCACGCGCCCGCGCCCGGACCACGCCAGCCCGCTGACGTTGTAGAAGCCGCGCCCCACCAGCTGCTGCCCGCCGGAGGGCGTGGTGATGACGGACTTGCACTCCTGGATCGAGGTGTACTGGCGCAGCATGCCGTCGGGCATCATGTCCACGTAGTGCACGGTTTCGTCCTTGGTGTTCCACGGCTGGTCGCCGAGCTCCAGCCGGCGCAGCCATTTGACCCACGACACGCCCTGCACGCCGGGCACCACCAGCCGCAGCGGGTAGCCGTTTTCCGGGCGCAGCATCTCGCCGTTCATGCCCCAGGCGACGATGATCTCGTCGGCCAGCGCCATGGGGATGGTGCGGGTCATGCCTGAACCGTCGCCGCCCTCGGCGAGCAGGTAGTGCCCGCGCTTGAAGTCCGCGCCGGCATCGTCGAGCAGGACCTTGAGCGGCACGCCGGTGAACTCGCAGCACGACAGCATGCCGTGGGTGTATTGCACCGTGGGCACCGCCACGTTGCCCCATTCCATGCCGGTATTGGCCCCGCACTCGATGAAGTGCATGCGCGACACCGCGGGCAGGCGCATCAGGTCGTCCATGGTGTAGACGCGTGGCGCCTTCACCAGGCCGTTGATCATCAGGCGGTGGCGGGCCGGATCGATGTCCTGCCAGCCTTGATGATGCCGCTCGAAGTGCAGGCCGTTGGGCGTGATGATGCCGAAGAAGCCTTGCAGCGGGGCAAAGGATACCGAGGCCGCCGATACCCGCGTCAGGCCTGGCGACTCGCGGCGCACCAGGTTTTTCTCGAACGGTGACGGCTGGCCGTAGGGATGCGCGGCAACCGGCTGGCCGAGCGTGGTGGCCCAGGGTTGCGGGGTGAGGATGGCGTCGTCACCGGCAACGCCATCCGCTGCGCGGGCCCGGCTGGCGACGCCAGCGGCCAGCGCGGCTGCGGCGCCCAGGAAGCTCTTGCGCAGGAAGTCGCGGCGAGGGCTGTCGGACGCGCCTACGCCATGCTGCGTGATGTCCTGCTGCAGCGAGGCGCTGACGAAATGCTCCGGCGCATGCACGATGCGCCCGGGGCGGCTCTGTTCCGGCACTGCGGTCTCCTCCGGCTCGCGCGTGCGGCGCCAGAGGCACCGTCGGCGAACCTGTTGTGGGTCAGCGCCCGCGCAAGCGGACGGCTGCCGTCAAACCTTGGTGCGAGCGTTGCCGCGCTGGCGCCCGGCGCATTGCTCAGCGGCCGCGCCGGCGCGGTGCCGGGGTGGCCTGCGGCATGAAGCGATCGACCATGCTTGCTGGCAAAGCGTTGTCTTCCAGCCGGCTGGCGACCTGCACGCAGACCGTGCGGCACAGCTCGATCACGCTCTCGTCCTCGATGGCGTAGAACACGAGGTTGGCCTCCTTGCGGCGCGACAGCACGCCCGCGCGGTACATCGCGGTGAGATGGCGCGACACATTGGTCTGCGACGATCCCACCGTCTCCACCACGGTGCCCACCGGCTTCTCGCCATCGCACAGGGCATGCAGGATCTTCAGCCTGGTGGGCTCTGCCAGCAGGCTGAAATACCCCGACACTTTCTCGAACACGCGATCCATCTCATCCATGCCGTTCAATATATTCGTATATGCGTAATTGCGCATATAGTGTTTACCCCTTCGCATAGCCGAAGCCGCCGAACGGGCCATAGCCGCGCGCCATGACGAAGGCTGTCTCTCCCTCTCCCCTCAGGGGGAGAGGGTCGGGGAGAGGGGCGGCTTAGCTAGGAACCACTTGAAGCGAGGCCCGTGGTGTTTTCCAGCACGACAGCGTAACCAGCGCCCGCAAGCGGGATAGGGGAGCACGACAACGCAGATCGTGACTGCCGCGGACTGCCTTCAGCCCAGCATGTCGGCCCAGATGGCATCCGCCCACGCCTGCGCATAGGTGCCTTCCAGCGTGTTCGGCGCCGCCGACAGTCCGCCCGACCCGAGCACCGTGACCATGGTCTTCTGCGCGGCATCATAGCGATGCACGCTGGCGACATGGATGGCTTCGCGCTCCGAGGTGAAGCTGTAGCAGGTGTTGTTGTATAGCGGCTCGGGGTTGGGCGCGTGGCCGGCTAGCAGCGACACGATGGCAGCGGCTGCCACCTTGCCATGCTGGTTGGCCATATGGCCCGACTTGGGCATCAGCGGCGCAATCTGGATGGCATCGCCCAGCACGTGGATATTGGGCGCGGCCTTGGATTCGAAGGTGAGGAAATCGACCTCGCACCAGCGGCCGTTGGCGGTGGCCAGCCCGCTTGCAACGGCGATGGCCCCGGCCCGCTGCGGCGGCAGCAGGTTGAGCACGTCGGCGCGCTCGTCGTCCTGCACCTCGAACTTGAGCGTGCGGGTGACAGGGTCCACATCAACGGCGTTGTACTGCGGCCGGTACTCGACCATGCCCTTGTAGCGCGTGGCCCAGACCTGCTTGAACAGCGCTGCCTTGGAGGTGACGTCGGGATTGGCATCAAGGATCAGCACCTTGCTGCGCGGCTTGGCCCGGGTGAAATAGTCCGCGACCAGGCAGGCGCGCTCATAGGGGCCGGGCGGGCAGCGATACGGCGCCAGCGGAATGCTGATGGCGAAGCTGCCGCCGTCGCGCATGGCCTCCAGCTGGCGGCGCAGGCCCACCGTTTGCGGGCCGGCCTTCCAGGCGTGCAGGATCTGGTCGCCGCCGGGCTGGGCGAGGCCCGGGATCTCGCCAGAGAGCACGTCCACGCCGGGTGAAAGCACCAGCTTGTCGTAGGCGAGCGCACCGCCGCCTGCCAGGCGTACCTCGCGGCGCGCGGCGTCGATCGCGCTGACATGATCGCGCACGATCTTGACGCCGTGGCGCTTTGCCAGCGCATCGTAGGACAAGGTGATGTCGTCGATGCGCTTGCTGCCGGCAAGCACCAGGTTGGATAGCGGGCAGGACACAAAGCTGGCGTTGGGCTCGACCAGCGTGACCTCGATGCCCTGCGCGCTCCATTCGCGCAGGTAGCGCGCGGCAGTGGCGCCGCCATAGCCGCCGCCCACCACCACCACTTTTGCCTTGCGGGTCGCGGCCTGCGCGCCGAGCGTGCCGAACATGGCCGTGCCGGCCAGCGCGCCGAGAAACTCACGTCGTTGCATCTGGAAATCTCCTTGCCGGGTTGCAGGGTTAGCGCACGGCGGCGAACCAGCCCGCGATGGCCTCGATCTGCTGGTCGCTGTAGCCCTTGGCGATCTGCTGCATCACGGTGGCTTCGCGCTTGCCTTGCTTGAAGTCCTGCATCTGGCGGACCAGCTCGGACTGGCTGCGCCCGGCGAGTGCCGGCACCACGCTGCCCGCAGGCGCGCGGCCGGCCGGGCCGTGGCAGCCGGCGCAGGCGGCGGCCCAGTTGCGCGCCTGCAGCGCGGTGGCGTCGGGCGCCTGCGCGCGTGCGCAGGCTGGCAGGGCCAGCAGCGTCAGCGCTGTTAACGCTATTAGCGTCGGCAGGGCAGCTGGTGTGGGGGTCTGGTTCATGGTGTTCGCTCCGGGGTCGCGCCGCGAGGGCGTGCCAACCCTAGCACAGCGCAGCGCGCGCATGTGATGCGAAATCCGCAGATCGAACTGCGCCGGCTGCTGTCAGGCGCGGGCTGCGGCCGGCAGCGTCGGCGGGCGCTGCGCGAAAGGCGGGAGCCTGGCGGGCCGCCTTTCGCGCCTGGCCATTCAGGGCAGGTTACGGCCGGGCGGCAACGCCACCGGCGAGGCAACGGGCGATGCCACCGGGCTGGTGGTGGCGCCGGTAGCCGCGTCGGGCGCGGCTTGGGCAGGCGCCGACTGCGCCGGTGCGGGCGTACCCGGTGTGGCGGGCGCTGCGTCTGGCGGTGTGGTCCGCCCGGTGGCGGCAGCGTCGAGCCTGGCCGCCTCGGCTTCGGTCACATAGTCGAATGCCTTGACCACCTTGACCACGCCGCTGGCATTGCGCGCCACATCGGTGGCGCGCTCGCCCTCGGGCGGCGTGACCACGCCGAGCAGGTAGACGACGCCCTTCTCGGTGACGATCTTGATCGAGTTCGAGGGCACGCCATCGGCAGTGACCAGCATGGTCTTGACCTTGCTGGTGATAAAGGTGTCCTGGCTTTGGGTGGCAAACGACGGTGACGAGATGATCTCGAGCTCGTTGACCACCTCGCGCGCATTGGGCAGGCCCTTTACGTATTGCTCGATCTGCTGCTTGACCGTGTTGTCCTTGGCTTCGCCGGTCAGCAGCACCTTGCGGTTGAAGACCGTCACGCTCACGCGGGCCTGGCCGTTGTAGCGCGAGTTCAAGGTGTTTTCGGCTTCGAGCTGCAGGCCGCGGTCGATGGTCTGGGTAGCAGTGGGCCGGCGGTCGGTGGCCATGGTCACGCCGCTGGCCATGCCGGCAGCGATCACCGGAAAGCAGCCAGCGAGCTGCGTGGCCGCGACGGTCAGGGCCGCCATCATGGCGGCGGTGCGGGCCAGGCGTGGCAGGTGCCCGGTCAGACGGGCGGCGCGGGATTCACGCGGGTTGGGCAGAGTCGTCATGCGGTCCTTGCTGAAAGCGGTGAGGCAAAAAAACTGTGTTGGCAAAAGGCGGCAGCGCCGCGCGGCGGGCTTGGGTGGGCGCAGGCCTTACCCCTCGCCGAGCAACGCTTCGTCGATGCCGTCGCACAGGCAATGCAGGGTCAACAGGTGCACTTCCTGGATGCGCGCCGCGCGCTCGCTGGGCACGCACAGGTGGACGTCGAATTCGTCGAGCAGGCCGGCGAGCTCGCCCCCGCCCTGGCCGGTCAGCGCCACCACGCTCATGTCGCGCTGCTTGGCGGCCAGCACCGCGGCGATCACGTTGGCGGCGTTGCCGGAGGCGGACATGGCGAGCAGCACGTCGCCCGGCTGGCCGAGCGCTTCCACCTGCTTGGAGAACACCACGCTGAAATCGTAGTCATTGCCGATGGCGGTGAGGATGGAGCTGTCGGTGGTCAGCGCAATCGCCGCCAGGCCCGGGCGCTCGCGCTCGAAGCGGCCGATCAGGTCGGCTGCGAAATGCTGGGCATCGGCGGCGGAACCGCCGTTGCCGCAGGCCAGGATCTTGTTGCCGCTGGTGAGCGCGCCAACCAGGCGCTCGATCGCCGCGGCGATGTGCGGCGCCATCACTGTGGCGGCCTGGCGCTTGGTCTCCGCGCTGTCGAAGAAATGCTGCTGGATGCTATCGATATGCATGGCTCGATCGGCCTTCTTGTTTTCAAACGCTTTTCAAATACGGCATGCGCCGCAAGATACCGCGCATTATGACGCAGGCGCCTGGGCTGCCTGCCGCTTCATTGCGCCGCGCCAGCATCGAACGCATCGCGGATCCATTCGAGGCGGCCCGGCTCCAGCGCGACCACATCCAGCCGGCAGCGCGGCTCAAAGCCCTGCCCTGCCTGCGCCGCCAGGTAATGCGCCGCCGCCAGCAGGATGCGCCGCTGCTTGGCGGGCGTGACGCTGGCCGCCGCACCGCCATAAGCACGGCTGGCGCGCTGGCGCACCTCGACAAACACCAGCGTGCCGTCGGCCTCGCGCATGATCAGGTCGATCTCGCCGCCTTTGCAGCGATAATTGCGAACCACGAGCGCCAGGCCCTGCCTTTGCAGGTAGTCCAGCGCGCGCGACTCGGCCCGGGCTCCCCGCGCCTGTGTCGGCGACATCGTGGATTTGAATGATGGTTTCAACGGAAGTTCTCAAGCATGACTGACTGGATCTCCCTGGCGGCCGGCCAGTCCTACCCGTCCGGCACCCTGTATGTGGTGGCCACCCCGATCGGCAACCTGGCCGATCTCTCGCTGCGGGCGCTGCATGTGCTCGGCCTGGTCGACGCCGTGGCCTGCGAGGACACCCGCAACACCGGGCAATTGCTCACGCGCGTGGGCCTGCACCGCCCTTTGCTGGCGGTGCACGAGCACAACGAGCGCGAAGCGGCCGAGCGCATCAACGCGCGGCTGGCGGCCGGCGAGCGCATCGCCTATGTGTCCGATGCGGGTACGCCCGGCATCTCGGATCCGGGCGCGCGGCTGGTGGAAGCGGCGCGCGCCGCGGGCCACGCGGTGGTGCCACTGCCCGGCCCGAGCGCGACGGTGGCGGCGTTGTCGGTGGCGGGCGCGATGCTCGACAGCGGTGACGGCCGCTTCACCTTTGCCGGTTTCCTGCCGCCCAAGGCGCGTGCGCGCGCCGACGCCATTGCCGGGCTGGCCACGCTGGACCATGCCTGGGTGGTGTATGAGGCGCCGCACCGCATCGCCGACACGCTGGCGGCGCTGGCCGCCGCGCTGCCGGCCGGCCGGCGGCTGCTGATTGGCCGTGAACTGACCAAGCTGTTCGAGGAAATCAAGGTGCTGCCCGTGAGCGAGGCGCCGGCCTGGCTGGCCGCCGATCCGTCGCGCGCCAAGGGCGAGTTCGTGCTGGTGGTGGAAGGGGCTGCGCCCGCGGCGGCGGATGCCAGCCTGCCCGACGCCCGCGCCCAGCAGGTGCTGGGCTTGCTGCTGGCCGAGTTGCCGGCCAAGCGGGCTGCCAAGCTTACCGCCGCCATTACCGGCGCGCCAACGGATGCGCTGTACCGGCTGGCGCTGGCGCAGCGCGCCGAGGGTGGCGCAGAGGACGAAGCCACGGAGTAAGCCGGAGACAAGCGCCAGGCTGACGCCGTCGGCCTCACGGACCTGGCAGGGCTGCATGGTCCGCGCCCCGGCTCAGCGGCTCTTGCGCTTGGTGGTGGCAGGCTTGCGCGCCTTGCGGGCCGTGCGCGCCGGCTTGGCGGGATTGTCGGCCATCTCGGAAACGGTGGAGGCATCGTCGCCGCCATCGCCCGCATCGTCGTCGCCCGGCGCGATCTGTGGCCCCAGCGCCGCCACCTCGGAGCGCGACAGGCGCCGGATCTCCACCTGGGTCGAGCCGTGGTCCGTGAAGCCGAGGCGCTTGGCGGCGCCGTAGGAGACATCGAGGACGCGGTTGCTGTGATACGGCCCGCGATCGTTGATGCGGACCACCGCGACCTTGCCGTTGCGCAGGTTGCGCACCAGCACCCAGCTGTCGAGCGGCAGCGAGGGATGCGCGGCGGTCATCGCGCGCATGTCGAAGCGCTCGCCATTGGCGGTCTTGCGGCCATGGAAGCCCTTGCCATACCAGGACGCCATGCCACGCTGCTCAAAGGAGCCCAGATCGGGCCGCAAGCCTTCCAGCGAGCCCTGGCCGGCGCCCTCGCCCAGCGCATCGTTGCCGCCGCCCCAGCGGAACAGGCCCCAGCCGTTACCGTTGTCTTTCTGGGCATGATCGGTCGCCTCGCCCCTGGCGGCATCATCGGCCTTGCCATTCTTGCCGCCGTTCTTGTCGCCCTTGGCCGTCTTGCCCGGCTTGGCAGCCTTGGCATTTCCCGGGGTGGCGGCAGTGGGCATGCCCTCCTGCCCTTCATCCGCCGGCGGGATCGCACAGGCGGCCAGCGCCAGCGCGCACGTGGCGTGCAGGCACAGGCGGACGATCCGCCCGGGGCGGGAAAAATAGGGGGGTAACCAAGACATCGCGGGAGTCTAGCATCACGCAGTTACACCTATGGCCTTGATTATGTTACGAATTGTCTGTAACACGCGGCAAAAACCGTACCCGATTCGGCGGCGGTCGGGCGCAATGCCAGTCCTGGCAAGGCTTTCGCGGTGTGATGCCCGCATGGCTTCATGTCCTGGCCATGCTGCCGGGCGCAGCACGTTCCGGTGTGCCCGACGCTACAATGCGAGGACGATTCGAATCGCGGGCCGCTCCGGCGGTTGCGCCCGTTGTGGCGCATCAGGCGCCCGCGGCTTCCGCGGCTTCCGCGATATCCCGCGTTCCCCCTCCTGAATTCCGCTCCATGCAAGTCCTATTGATTCCCGTGACGCCCTTCCAGCAGAACTGCGCGCTGCTGATCGACGAGACCACCGGCCGCGCCGCGGTGACCGATCCCGGCGGCGACCTTGACCGCATCCATGCGGCGGTCAAAGAGCACGGCGTGACGCTGGAGAAGATCTTCCTCACCCACGGCCACGTGGACCATTGCGCGGGCGCCGCGTCGCTCGCGCGCGAGCTTGGGATCCCGATCGAGGGACCGCACGAGGACGAGCGCTTCTGGATCGAGCAACTGCCCGAGCAGACGCGCCGCTTCGGCTTCGGCCACGCCGAGATCTTCGAGCCGCAGCGCTGGCTGGACACGGGCGACACCGTGCAGTTCGGCAGCGAGACGCTGGAGGTCTACCACTGCCCGGGCCACACGCCCGGCCACGTGGTGTTTTTCTCGCGCGCCAACCGGCTTGCCATCGTGGGCGATGTGTTGTTCGCCGGCTCGATTGGCCGCACCGACTTTCCGCGCGGCAACCACGCCGACCTGATCCGCTCGATCCGCACCCATCTGTGGCCGCTGGGCGAGGACGTCACCTTCGTGCCCGGCCATGGGCCCGTCTCCACGTTTGGCGAGGAGCGCAAGAACAACCCGTACGTGGCGGACCACCTGATCGATGTGGCCTAGCGGCCTGGCAGGCACGTGGGCTAGTGGGCTAAACCCGCCGCCGCTCTTCTCGAACCTCATTTCCAAGGCAGGCCATGGCCAAGCGACAGGCACCTGACACCCGTCCCGAAATCTATGTCAGCACCGACGTGGAGGCCGACGGCCCCATCCCCGGGCCGCACTCCATGCTGTCGTTCGCTTCCGCCGCGATGCTGGCGGACAAGACCGTGCTGAGCACTTTCTCGGCCAACCTGGAAACGCTGCCGGGCGCGGCCGGGCACCCGGCGCAGATGCAGTGGTGGCAAACCCAGCCGGAAGCCTGGGCCGCCTGCCGGCAGGATCTGGAACAGCCCGAGCGGGCCTTGGTGCGCTACGTGGAGTGGGTGGAAAGCCTGCCCGGCAAGCCGGTCTTCGTGGCCTTTCCGGCTGGCTTCGACTTCACCTGGATGTTCTGGTACATGATGCGTTTTGCCGGCCGCTCGCCGTTTGGCTGGGCCGCGCTCGACATCAAGACGCTGGGGTTCGCCATGACCGGGCTGCCCTACCGCAAGACCGTCAAGCCGGCGCTGCCGGCCGAGTGGAAGGACCCGCTGCCGCACACCCATGTGGCGCTTGACGATGCGCTGGAGCAAGGTGCGCTGTTCTGCAACATGCTGGCCGAGCTGCGCGCGCGGGAGGCCACGCTGGCCGCCGCGCAAGCTTTGGCCGAAAGCGATGGCGCGCCACCGGCTCCCACGGCCTGAGCAGGCTTGCCTGCGGGTTGCCGCGGGCCATGCGCCGGCCTCGCATCCTGGGCCACGCCAGCTATAGTTAAGACGTATATGGCATCCGAACCCACTTCGTCTCTCAGGGCTGCCGCGGCGCCACGCCATATACGGCTTGCACGGCCTCGCGAGCCACGCCCAGGAGGTGTCGCCCATGCGTTTCCATCCCAACCTGCACTTGCGCCAGATGGCCGGCCGGTTGCACTGGCCGCACGTGACCTCATCCTCGCGCGAGTCCACCCGCCCGCACTCCCTGGAGGACGATGCCGAAGTCGCCAAGGCCACGGTCTACGTGAGCGTGGTGACGCTGGTGATCCTGCTGGTGGTCCTGGCGGCAATCGCTTTCGGCCAGGAGGCCATGCACTGGCTGGGTGTTCAATAGACGACTCGCCTGAAGCAGTTCAGCCTCCCTGACCGGGCCGGCCCCCACCTAGGTGGGGGCCGGTTTTATTTCGGGGCCAAGGTTTGCCGGCGCCGGCTCAGGCCAGCAAGGGGGCGACGTTCTCGGGCGGGCGGCCGATGGCGGCGCGGCGGTTGCGTACCACCAGCGGGCGTTGCAGCAGGATGGGGTGGTCGGCCACTGCGCCCAGCACCTCAGCATCGGTCAGGCCCGGATCGGCCAGGCCCAGCTCCTTGTAGGGCGCTTCGTTGTCGCGCACCATCTCGCGCACTGGCACGCCCAGCATGGTGTGGAGCTGCTTGAGCGTGGACAACGTGGGCGGCGTCTTCAGGTATTCCACGATCTCCACGGGCTCGCCCAGCCGGCCAGCGGCTGCCTCGACCAGCGCGAGTGTTTCGCGCGACTTCGAGCAACGGGGGTTGTGATAGATGGTAATCATGGTGGCACTCCTGGTTCGACCGATGCCCCGGCGCCGGGGCTGAAACCCGCACTATACAAGCGGCGTTGCCCGCCCGCATGCCCCCGAGAGGTGGCATACCGGCTCAGGCCGGGCTTTGCCTTTCCGGCGCCAGCCGCAGCAGGGCCGCCACGGTGGCGCGCAGCCCGGCGCGCAGCGGCTTGTCGTGGCGCAGCACCAGCGCCAGCGTGCGCGCCAGCGGCGGGGCCAGCGGGCGCACGGCGATCCGCGCGCGCGGCTGGCCCGGCGGCAGCGCCATGCCCGGCAGCACCGAATAGCCCAGCCCGGCACCCACCAGCTCCTTGATCGCCTCGACGCTGTCGAGCTCCATCACCGGGCGTGCGCTGATGCCGGCGCGCAGGAACCATTCGTCCACCAGCCGGCGCGTATTGCCGCCGGGCGAGAACAGCACCAGCGGCCGGCCGGCCAGGTCGGCGGGCGCAACGGTAGCGGGCAACGGCTCGTCGTCGGCGGGGCCGATGGCCACGAACGGGTCTTCCAGCACAGGCGTGATATCGAACATCCGGCCAGAGGCCGGCAGCGTCACGAAGGCCAGGTCCAGGGCGTTGTCTTCCACCGCCTTGAGCGCTTCGCCGGTGTTTTCCGTGCTGACCACGATCTCCAGCGCAGGCATGGCGCGGCGCAGATCGCGTAGCACCGCAGGCAACAGGTAGATGCAGGCGGTGGCGCCCGTGCCCAGCCGCACCCGGCCGACCACCCCACCGGCGTGGCGCGCCATGCTGTCGTCGGCGGCGGCCAGCGCACCGGCCACGCCGCGCGCGTGCGCCAGCAAGTCTTCGCCGGCAGGGGTGGGCAGCACGTGGCGCCCTACCCGTTCGAGCAGGCGCAGGCCATAACGCTGCTCCAGCTGGCGCACCTGCAGGCTGACGGCCGGCTGGCTCAAGCCGAGGCGCTCGGCCGCCGCCGAAAAACTGCCAAGATCGCAAACCAGCGAAAAAGCCTGCAGGAAGTCGGGATTGAGATGCCGCATGCCAAAGAATTTCTTATGCGCTGCATAAGTCAGCGAAGCTTCCTTTATAGCATCGGCGCAAGTTAAGGTAGCAGCGTGTCCTGGCCCTTGCCACCGCCGGGCAGCTTGCTGCAATACGGCTTTCATCCACGTATCACCTTTCCTCCGGCATCGACTACGCTCGAACCGGCTCACCTGCCCAGACCGCTCGCCGCGCCAGCATCATGAAAGCCCCTCTCGCCACACTCAGCGCCGCCTCTGCCACGCCGATGGCCGTGGCCAATGCCACCGCCGCCGTCCAGGCCTGCGCCAGCCCGTCGATCCGCGACGCCACCGCTGCCGACATCCCCGCCATCCAGGCCATCTACGGGCACCACGTGCGCCACGGCCGCGCGTCGTTCGAGGAAGTCGAGCCAGGTGTGGACGACATCCGCCTGCGTCACGCCGAGGTGAAGCGCCAGGGCCTGCCCTACCTGGTGGCCGAGCGCGGCGGCGAAGTGCTGGGCTACGCCTACGCCAGCGCCTACCGCACGCGCAGTGCTTACCGCTTTGCCATTGAGGATTCGGTCTATATCGACGAACGCTACCGGGGCCAGGGCCTTGGCCTGGCGCTGCTTGCCGCGCTGGTGTCGCGCTGCGAGAGCGGCCCGTGGCGGCAGATGGTGGCGGTAGTGGCCTGCACCGCCAGCGGCGAAGGCGCTGGCTCGCTGGCCTTGCACGAGCGGGTGGGCTTTCGCACCATCGGCCGGTTGCAGTCCGTCGGGTTCAAGCACGGGCAGTGGATCGATACGGTGCTGATGCAGCGGTCGCTGGGAGATGGGGACGAAACGCCGCCGGTGGAGCGCGCGGCCAGGTCGTAAGACCTGGCCGGCCCCAAGCCGGCAAGCAGCCGATCCACCTGAATTAATTCCAATGAGGAATTTTAAGTGGATCTGGCTAGGTAAATATATTCGTCATGCGCATGATATTGCGATCAAGGCTGACAAGAGGGCCCGGCGAGCGAGCGCCCCCTCTTCTAGTCCCAAAGCTGATATCAGCCCCGGGACCATGACGGATCAACCGATCAGATCCGACAGCGCCAGCGCCACCACCTTGGTGGCACGGTTCAGGTCGTTCAGGCGCAGGTTCTCGTCCGAGTTGTGGCCGCGCGCTTCCATCAGTGTGCGCGGGCCGGCGCCGTACAGCACGGTGGGGATGCCGTACTTGGTGTAGTGGCGGGCATCGGTGTAGAGCGGCACGCCTTGCACCGGGATCTCCACGCCGAACACTTCCTCGGCACGGCCCTTCAGGGCGCCGATCAGCTTTTCCACGCCCGGCAGTTCCGACAGCGGCTCGGCCAGGATGATGCGCTCGACCTTGACCTCGATGCCCGGACGGTCCTTGGCGGCCTTCTCGACCACGGCGCGCAGCTCACCCTCGGCGTCGAAGCCGATTTCCTCGGGGATCATGCGGCGGTCGACGCGGAAGGTCACCAGGTCCGGCACCACGTTGGTGTTGATGCCGCCCTTGATCAGGCCGACGTTCAGCGTGGCGGTATCGATGCCCAGCGTCTTCGACTTGCGCGTGGCCAGCTCGGCACGCAAGCCGTAGATGGCTTGCAGGATGTGGGTGGCGGCTTCGATCGCGTCCACGCCGGTGTGCGGCATGGCGGCGTGGCCTTGCTTGCCCTTGACCGTCACTTCCACGTGCAGGCAACCGTTGTGGGCCGAGGTGATGCCGTAGGAGAAGCCGGCCGAGATGGCGTAGTCCGGCTTGCTCAGGCCCTGGTCGAGCAGGAACTTGGGACCGATGTCGCCGCCGGTTTCCTCGTCGTACGTGAATTGCAGTTCCAGCGTGCCGTTGAGCTTGGCGCCTTGCTTTTCGGCTTCCATCAGCGCCAGCACGGCGTACGTGTAGGTGGCGAAGTCCGACTTGGACACCGCCACGCCACGGCCGTACATGACCGGGCCGTGCTCGCTGTCGGCGATTTCGCCGCCGTACGGGTCCTTGGTCCAGCCCAGGCCCGGAGGCACCACGTCGCCATGGGCGTTCATGGCGATGGTGGGGCCGCCCGTGCCGAAGCACTTGCGCACCAGCAGGTTGGTGGCGCTGATCATGCCAGCGGCCTTGACCAGTTCGTCCGGCACTTTGTGCGCTTCGACCTTGAAGCCCAGGCTTTCGAGCAGCACCTTGGCGCGCGCGCCGTGCGCGTCGCAATCGCCCGGCGGGTTATCCGACGGCACCTTGACCAGTTCGGCGAGGAAGGCTTCCTGCGCGGGACGCTGGGCGTCGATGTAGTTGGTGAGCGTGGTCTGCAGCGGGTTCACGTTGTCTCTTGCGGTCATGTTGATTCTCGAAAAAGTCTTTCAGGATGGCGGATGCGGGCGCTTTACTGCTGCCGCGCGGAATGCTTGTCGAAATGCTCGACGAAATCGCTGAACACGGCAGCCGCGCTGGCGGCGTCCTCCGCGGTCATGATCTCGGTGGGGTGATGGCTGATGCCACCGTTGCCACAGCGCACAAACAGCATCGCGACATCGGCAATCGCCGCGATGGCCATGGCGTCGTGGCCGGCGCCGGAAGGCAGGTGCCGCACCGGCAGCCCCTGGCGGGCGATGGCATCCGCCCATTGCTGCTGCAGCCAGGGCGCGCACGGCACGCTGACGGCCTCGTGGGTCTTGCGGATCTGCACGCGCACATTGCGCCGGGCGCACACGCGCTCGATTTCCGCCAGCACGTCATTCACGGCAGCCTGGCGCACGGCGTCTTCGCCGGCACGGATGTCGATGGAGAAGACCGCGCGGCCCGGCACCACATTGGCGGCGCCGTTAGGCACGTTGAACTGGCCGATCGTGCCGACCAGGCCCGGCAGGCCACTGCAACGGCGCTCGATAAACAGGCCGATCTCGGCGCCAGCCATGGCGGCGTCGCGGCGCATGTCCATTGGCACGGTGCCGGCATGGCCGGCCAGCCCTTCAAGTTCCACGATAAAGCGGGTAGCGCCGGAGATCGCGGTCACGACACCCAGTGACAGCCCTTCGTTGAGCAGCACCGGGCCTTGCTCGATATGGACTTCCACGAACGCCAGCACCTGCTCGCGCGCATGCGCGGCGGCGGGCAGGCCGGCGGGATCGAAACCTGCCGCGCGCATCACTTCGCGCATGGTCTTGCCCGAGTCGTCCACGTTGTCGAGCACATTGGTGTCGAAGGTGCCGGCGATGGCGCGGCTGCCCAGCAGCGTGGCCTTGAAGCGCACGCCCTCTTCCTCGGCAAAGCCGACCACCTCGATGGCGAACGGGAAGCGCTTGCCCTGGCGGTTCCACTGCGCCACACAGGCGACCGGGAGGATCACGCCGAGGTTGCCGTCATAGCGGCCGCCATCGCGCACGGTGTCGAAGTGCGAGCCGGTGAGCAGCGCCGGCGCATCGGGCGCGGTGCCCTCGTAGCGGCCGATCACGTTGCCGGCCGCGTCGCGGCGCACCGTCATGCCGGCAGCCTGCATCCACTCGGTGAGCTGCGCGGCGGCGCCGTGGTGAGCTTCGGTGAGATAGGTGCGGGTGAGCATGCCGGGCTGCTCGGTGTGGACGGCCAGGGTATCGGCCCAGGCCATGATGCGCGCCCCGGTTTCGGTAGCGGGCGTGAGGGTTGCTGCCATGCGTGTCTCCTGCTGGAAGTGCGCGAATGCGGGTGGCGCCGGATCATGCAAGCCCCGCGCCAGCGGTGCCTCGGGTGCCGGGCCGGCGCCGCCGGACCATCCCGGTGCGCCCTGACTCTCGTGCGAGAGCTCTATTTTGTGCGATTCATGGTAGCACAGTGAATTCAAAAATTGCATACAAAAATGATATGCACTATATTGGCTTCCACGTTCCGACAATTCGCTGCGGACAATCCGATCCGGACAGCGAGTTGCGTGGATTACGCTCCAACAAGCGGGCCAATCCACGAAGCGCCGCAGCCCTCACCCGGCCACGCGCCCGGCACGTCAGGCCGGCTGTCCCGCCACGCGGGCAACCGGCAATTCCTGCAGCAATGACAGGATGCGCCAGCCAACGTCTAGGACGCGTCCGCATGGAGACAACGATGCACCCAGCAGTCCAGCAACGGCCGGCTTCCGGCCGCCCGCAAGCCGCCTTTTCCCGCTTCTTCCGATCCCTGTTTGGCCAGGTCCTCGTTGCCCTGGTGCTCGGGACTGCGCTCGGGCTGTTTTTCCCTGAATTTGCCGCCAAGCTCAAGCCGCTCGGCGATGCCTTTATCAAGCTGATCAAGATGCTGATCGGCCCGATCGTGTTCTGCGTGGTGGTGGCGGGCATCTGCGGTGCCGGCGAGCTCAAGAAGGTGGGCCGGGTCGGCATCAAGGCTGTGCTCTACTTTGAGGTGGTCACCACCATCGCGCTGGCGCTGGGCATCGCGCTGGCTTACATCTTCCACCCCGGCACCGGCATGAACGTGAACCCGGCCTCGCTCGACGCCTCGGCCATGTCTGCCTATGTGGACACCGCCGAGAAGGTCAAGAGCGCGGGCATGGTGGACTTCCTGCTCAAGCTGATTCCCAGCACGGTGATGGGCGCGTTCGCCAGCGGCGACGTGCTGCAGGTGCTGCTGGTATCGATCCTGTTCGGTTGCGCGCTGTCGCTGGTGGGTGAGCGCGGCCAGCCGCTGGTGACGATCATCGACACCTTCTCGCACACGCTGTTCAAGATGATGGGCTTCATCATCAAGCTGGCGCCGCTGGGCGTGCTGGGCGCGGTGGCTTTCACCGTGGGCAAGTACGGCATCGGCTCGCTCAAGCAGCTGGGCTACCTGGTGCTGGTGTTCTACGGCGCGGTGGCCTTGTTCGTGATGGTGGTGCTGGGCACGGTGATGCGCCTGTGCGGCTTCTCCGTCTTCAAGCTGATCCGCTACCTGCGCGCCGAGCTGCTGGTGGTGCTGGGCACCGCATCGTCCGACAGCGTGCTGCCGCAGGTGATGAAGAAGCTGGAGTTCCTCGGCATCAAGAAATCGGTGGTGGGCCTGGTGATCCCCACGGGCTACTCCTTCAACCTGGATGCCTTTTCGATCTACCTGACGCTGGCCGCGGTGTTTATCGCCCAGGCTACCAATACGCCGCTGGCGCTGGGCGACCTGCTCGGCATCCTGGCGGTGGCGCTGGTCACCTCCAAGGGCGCGCACGGCATCCCCGGCTCGGCCATCGTGATCCTGGCGGCCACGCTGTCGGCGCACCCGGCCATTCCCGCCATCGGGCTGGTGCTGGTGCTGTCGGTGGACTGGTTCATCGGCATTGCCCGCGCGGTCGGCAACCTGATCGGCAACTGCGTGGCCACCGTCGTGGTCGCCGCCTGGGAAAAGGATATCGACCGGGCTCGCGCCCACGACGTGCTCAACGGCAGGATCGACGCCGGCGACTTCGAAGCGGGCTTTGCCCCGGCGCCGCACGAGGCCGCCCTGGCTACCCCCGGGGCATCCCCGCTGCCCGGCGCGGCCGCGGGGCGCTAGAATCTCGGGATTCCTCCTACCGAGACGCTGCGCAAGTGCGCGACCATGCCTGAGCATATCGACCCTGCCATGACCGCCGAAGCGATCGCCGAAGACATCGTCGCGGCGATTGTCTCGCACCGCCTGCCGCCCGGCACCAAGCTGCGCGAAGAGGCCCTGGCCAGCGTCTACCGCGTCAGCCGCACCAAGGTGCGCGCCGCGCTGCTGATGCTGTCCAAGGACAAGCTCATCCAGATCGTGCCGGACAAGGGCGCCTTCGTGGCCAAGCCCAGTGCCGAGGAGGCACGCGAAGTGTTCGCGGTGCGCCGCATCCTGGAGGCAGCCCTGGCGCGTGAATTCGTGGCGCGCGCCACCGCCGCCGACTACAAGCGCATCGACCGGCACCTCGTCGCCGAAAAGAAGGCGCTGGGCGGCAGCGATGCGCATGTGCGCACCCGCCTGCTCAGCGATTTCCACATCATGCTGGCGGACGTGGTGGGCAATGGTGTGCTGACGGGCATGCTGCAGGAGTTGTCGTTGCGCAGCGCGGTGATCACCATGCTCTACCAATCCCGCCGCGACGCCGCCTGCTCCTCGGATGAGCATCGCGACTTCATCGAGGCCGCCCGCGCCGGCGACACCGAGCGCGCGGTGACCCTGATGGTGGAGCACCTGAACCACGTCGAGGCGGCGCTGCATTTCGAGCAGGTGCCCGCCGCCCGCAGCAAGGACCTGGTGACGGCGCTGCTGGCCTGATCCCGGCAAGCTGCTGCGCGCTTGACCCAGGTCAAGGCGCGCCACGCGCCTTTGCACGATCATCGACCTCGTCATGAAGCTGCGGGGGCGCGCTTCATGACACACTGGCCCGTCCATCGCGGACGGCAGCCCGCACGCCGGCTTGGGTGCGGGCTTTTTCTTTTGCGCGCCGCGCGCGCCGTCATTGCCAGATCCGCGCGTGATCGAATCACGGCTTCGGAGTAGGATGTCGGAGGCCCAAGTCAGAGGCCGCTTAAAAGATCAATGGCAAAAGATAGAAGCCAGGAGACAGACATGACCCGTTCCAGCCGTCCGGTGGCGATGTTCGAGGCATCGCCAGCACCAGCCCGCGCCATCCTGCTCCCCGATTTGCCACCCCTGGCGGCCCCACCGTCCGTGCGCTCGCGCCGCGTGCGCGGCTGATCTTCCCGCCCGCCCCCCCGTGCCGGGCCATCCGCTTTCATCATCCAACCCATCCTGGTGAGGGAAACCCATGTCCAACGCATTCAAAGATGACGTCCTGGCCGGCAAGGTCGTGTTTATCGCCGGCGCCTCGTCCGGCATCAACCTGGGCATCGCCCGGCATTTTGCCAAGGCGGGCGCCAGGCTGGCACTGGTCAGCCGCGACCCCGAGCGCATCGCCGCGGCGGCGGCCAGCATCAACGATGCCGGCGGCAGCGCCATCGGCATGGCAGCCGATGTGCGCGACTACGGCGCGGTGGAGGCGGCGCTCGCGCGCACGCGCGACGAGCTTGGCCCGATCGATATCGTGATCTCGGGCGCGGCCGGCAATTTTGTCGCGCCGGCGCTAGGCATGTCCGCCAACGGCTTCAAGACCGTGGTGGATATCGACCTGATCGGCACCTTCAATGTCTTGCGCGCCTGCTTTGCCTTTCTCAATGCGCCGGGGGCCTCGCTGATCGCCATCACCGCGCCGCAGGCGGTCAACGCAATGATGTTCCAGGCCCACGTATGCGCCGCCAAGGCCGGCATCAACATGCTGGTGAAATGCCTGGCCATGGAATGGGGCCCGGCCGGCGTGCGTGTCAACGCCATCTCGCCGGGCCCCATCGCCGGCACCGAGGGCATGGCGCGGCTCGCGCCCACGCCGGAAATGGAGGCGCGCTTCAAGGCGCGCCTGGCGCTGCGCGACTACGGCGACAAGGACGATATCGCCAATACGGCGCTGTTCCTGTCCACCGACAACGCCCGCTATATCACCGGCACCATCGTCGACTGCGATGGCGGCAGCAAGCTGGGCGACGCGTCGGCCGACGCACTGCATCCGCCCAAGGCGCCCGGCAAGGCGGCCTGAGCCGCGCGGCGCCCCACACACTCAAGCCTTTGTGCATTTGCGCATTCGTGCATCAGAACACCTACGACAAGGAGACACCTATGACTTCACCCGTGCTCTATCACGCCGCCGAGGGCGTAGCCACCATCACCCTGAACCGCCCCGACGTGCTCAATGCGCTCAACAGCGCGCTGATGCTCGAGCTGCGCGCCGCCGTCGAGCGCGCCGCGCAGGACGAGGCCGTGCGCGCGGTGGTGCTGACCGCCAATGGCCGCGGCTTTTGCGCGGGCGCCGACCTGGCCGGGCGTGAGCCCGGGCTGCAGGATTCGGGTACGCTGCTGCGCGAGCGCTACCACCCGATCATCCTGGCGCTGCGCAATATGCCCAAGCCCGTCATCACCTCGGTCAACGGCGTAGCGGCCGGCGCTGGCATGAGCCTGGCGCTGGCCGGCGACGTGGTGCTGGCTGGCCGCTCCGCGTCGTTCCTGCAGGCGTTCTCGAAAATCGGCCTGGTGCCCGATGCGGGAAGCACCTACTTCCTGCCGCGCTACGCGGGCGAGATGCGCGCCCGCGCGCTGGCCATCCTGGCCGAGAAAATCGACGCCGAAGAGGCCCATCGCATCGGCCTGGTGTGGAAGGTGCATGAAGACGAAGCCCTGCCGGCCGAGACCGCCAAGCTGGCCGCCCACCTGGCGCAGATGCCCACCTTTGCCTACGGCCTGATCAAGGAAGCACTGAACGCCAGCCTGGAGAGCGACCTGCCGGCACAGCTCGAACGAGAAGCCACGCTGCAGTCGCGCGCCTCGAAGAGCGAGGACTTCAAGGAAGGCGTGGCGGCGTTCCTGGAAAAGCGCAAGCCTGCATTCAAGGGCCGCTGACCACCGCTGGCTACGCATTGCACCATCAATTCGAAACCAGGAGACGCGCACCATGCTAGGCCTCATGCAAGACCGTCCGTTGCTGATTTCCTCACTGATCGAGTACGCCGCGCAGTACCACCCGTTGCAGGAGATTGTGTCGCGCACGATCGATGGCGGCACGGTGCGTTCGAGCTACGCGGAGGTGCACCGCCGCGCAAAGCGGGTCGCCAGTGCGCTCGTCGGCCCCGGCGGACTTGACATTAAGCAAGGCGACCGCGTCGGCACGCTGGCGTGGAACACGCACCGCCACCTGGAGCTGTACTTTGGCGTGTCGGGCGCGGGCGTGGTGCTGCATACCGTCAATCCCCGCCTGTTCCCCGAGCAGATCGACTACATCATCAATCACGCGGAAGATCGCGTGCTCTTCTTCGACCCGTGCTTCGCGCCGCTGGTGGCGCAACTCGCGCCGCGCCTGTCCAGCGTCACGCACTACGTGGCAATGACCGACCGCGCCGGCACCGACGCGCTCGGCCTCGCCGGCAAGCTGCCCAGCCTGCTGTGCTACGAAGACCTGGTCGAGGCCGGCAGCGAGGACTATGCATGGCCGCAGTTCGACGAGCGCACCGCGTCGTCGCTTTGCTACACATCGGGCACCACCGGCAACCCTAAAGGCGTGCTGTACTCGCATCGCTCCACGGTGCTGCACAGCCTCAAGGCTTGCGCGTCCGACACCTTTGGCGTGAGCGCGGACAGCGCGATCCTGCTGGTCGTGCCGCTGTTCCACGCCAACGCCTGGGGCATGCCCTACGCATGCGCCATGACAGGCGCCAAGATGGTGCTGCCCGCCCAGCACCTGGACGGCGAAAATGTCTACCGCATGCTGCGCGACGAGCGCGTGACCTTTTCCACCGCGGTGCCCACGGTGTGGCTGATGCTGTTCCAGTACCTGGATACACATCCAGAGATCGATCCGCGCTCGCTCGGGCTGAAGCTGGCCGGCGTAGGCGGCTCCGCCGCGCCGGCGGCGATGATCGAGCGCTTCGAGCAGCAGTTCGGCGCGCGCTTCGTCCAGGGCTGGGGCATGACGGAGACCAGCCCGATCGGCGTGATCAGCACGCTCTTGCCCAAGCATCAAGCGCTGGGCACGCAGGAGCAATTGAAGATCAAGCTCAAGCAAGGCCGCGCGCTGTGGGGCGTGGACCTGCGCATCGAGGACGACCAGGGCAACGCGCTGCCGCACGACGGCCAGGCCTTTGGCCGGCTCAAGGTGCGCGGGCCATGGATCGCCTCGGCGTACTTCAAGGCAGAGCACGACGCGCTCGACGCCGACGGCTGGTTCGACACCGGCGACGTTGCCAATATCGATGCCGACGGCTATGTGCAGCTGGTGGATCGCGCCAAGGACGTCATCAAGTCCGGCGGCGAGTGGATTTCTTCCATCGACCTGGAGAATGCCACCATGGGCCATCCCGCCGTGGCCGAAGCCGCCGTCGTGGGCGTGCCACATCCCAAGTGGCAAGAGCGCCCGCTGCTGGTGGTGGTGCGCCGCGCGGGCAAGGACGTGAGCGCCGCCGAACTGCTCGCGTTTCTCGCCGCGCGCGTCGCCAAATGGTGGGTGCCCGACGACGTCGCCTTTGTCGACTCGCTGCCCCACACTGCCACGGGCAAGCTGCTCAAGGTGAAGCTGCGCGAACAATTCAAAGACTATGTCCTGCCCACGGCGCAGGACCCGATTCCAGCAAGGAGCAATGCAAGATGAGCACCAGCAGCGAACGCATCATCCTGAGCATCGAAGATGGCGTGGCCGAGGTCAGGCTCAACCGGCCCGACAAGATGAACGCGCTCGACCCCGCCATGTTCGACGCGCTGATCGAGACCGGCCAGCGTCTCGCGCACGAACCGGACTTGCGCGCCGTTGTGCTGTCGGGCGCAGGCCGCGCATTTTGCGCCGGGCTCGATATGCAGAGCATGGCCGGGCTGGGCGATGGCCAGGGCGACGCCATCGCCGAGGGCCGCCTCGCGGCGCGCAGCCACGGCATCGCCAACCGCCCGCAGTTCGCCTGCATGGTGTGGCGCGAACTGCCGGTGCCGGTGATCGCCGCTGTGCACGGCGTGGCGTTCGGCGGCGGCTTGCAGGTCGCGCTCGGCGCGGACCTGCGCTATGTCACCGCGGACACGCGCATGTCGGTGATGGAGATCAAGTGGGGGCTAGTGCCCGACATGGCCGGCATGCTGCTGATGCGCGGCCTGGTGCGCCCCGACCGCCTGCGCGAGCTGATCTACAGCGGCCGCATCGTCACTGGCGAAGAAGCCTGCGCGCTGGGCCTGGCCACCGCCGTGGTGGACGACCCGCGCGCCGCCGCGCTAGCCACCGCGCGCGACATCGCCAACCGCAGCCCGGACGCAATCCGCGCCGCCAAGCGCTTGATGCAGGTGAGCGAAGACGGCGACGGTGCCGCCATCCTGCTGGCCGAATCGGTCGAGCAGGACCGGCTGATCGGCGGCGCCAACCAGCGCGAAGCAGTGATCGCCAATATGGAAAAGCGGGCAGCGGCGTTCAAGCCGGCGTCGTAGTGTTGCGTGGTGCCGGCTGAGGTGCTTGGCGATCTGCAATTTGCGTCTTGCGTTTTGCGCGCTCAGGCGTGCCGACGCGTTCGCTGGCGCCGCATCCGGCGATAGAGCGCCATGTAGACCGTCAGGTTGAGCGCCAGCACCACGGCGCCAAGCCCCATCTGGATCTCGCGCGTGAGGCCCTCGGGATAGATCAGCGCCAGCACGTAGTGCTGCACAAAATCCCCGCCATAGGCTTGCTGCCCCGCGCGCTGGCGCAGCGCATTCTCCAGCGGCGTGAGCGGGCAGATCCATCCGCTCCACTCCACCACCACGCCCCAGGCCGCTGCCGGCAGATGCAGCCAGGCCATGCGCGGCCAGCGCAGCACCAGCAAACCGCCCAGCATGACGAAGACGATAAAGGCGAGGTGAAAAAGGACGACCGCGTCCGCGAGCCACGCCGCCATCATCGTCCTTGCCGCCCGGTCCAGTAGCCCGGCACCGCGAACGCCGCCTTCAGGTGCTCGATAAAAAAGCGGATCTTTGCCGGCACCGGACGCTGCTGCGGGTACACCGCAAGGATGTCGTAATCCGGCAGCGCGTACTCATCCAGCACCGTGATCAGCTCCCCGCTCTCCAGCTGCGGCAGGATTTCCCAGGTGGAGCGCCAGCCCAGCCCCAGGCTCTCGCCCGTCCAGCGATGCAGCAACTCGCCGTCGTTGCAATCCAGGTTGCCATTGACGCGCACCGTCACCGTCTTGCCGTCCTGCTGGAAATACCAGCCGCGCTGCTGGCCTCCCTGCAGGTTGAACGCCAGGCAGTTGTGCTGCGCCAGGTCGTCCAGTGTCTGCGGCACGCCGTAGCGTGCGAAGTAAGCCGGCGTGCCGCACACCACCCGCTTGTTGGTCGCCAGCTTGATCGCGACAAAGTTTGGATCGATGGCCCCGCCAATGCGGATGCCCACGTCGTAGCCCTCGCGCACGAGGTCCACCACGCGGTCGGTCAGGTTGAAGGAAATCTGCACCTCGGGGTTCGCCGCCAGGAACGCCGGCGCATGCGGCGCCACATGCTTGCGCCCGAACGCCGCCGGGGCCGACACGATCAGGTGGCCGGTCGCCTTGTGCTTGCCCTCGGCGATCAGCATCTCGGCCCGGTCCAGGTCCGCCAGGGCCTTCTTGCACTGCTCCATGAACGCCGCGCCTTGCTCCGTTACCACGATGCGCCGCGTTGAGCGGTGCAGCAGCTTCACGCCGATGCGCGCCTCCAGCGCATTGATGCGGCGCCCGATCATCACCGGCGTCACCCCCTGCGTCAACGCGGCCGCAGCCATGCTGCCGTGTTCGACGACGGCGATAAAGGCTTCGATCTGTTTTAGCTTGTCCATGCTGTGTGTCTCCTGGGCGTCATTGTGGCGCATTTGGATGCGGCGGGCATGTGCTGGGGGCTATGTGGGCTATGGGGGCGATTTGGGTGGGGGTATGAGGTATGAGGTATGAGGTATGAGGCGGGAGGCCCGGACTTGGGCTCCGCCATCGGGCCATTCGTGTCCGATCAGGCACTCGTGCGCTCGGACAGTGCATCACTGCACTCACTTGCCCGCACGCACCGCGGGCCGCCCGCGCGGCATTGTTTGCGCGCAGTGCCGTACCTCCTTGCTGAACTCGGCGCAGGCGTGGGTCATCAGGTCTTCCGAGCGGTAGACGAGGAACACGCGGAACTCGGGTAGCTCGTCGCTGATGGGCAGTCGAATCAATGACGAAGGATCGAGCCGCAGCGGGCCGGTGCCGTCGAAGACGAAGTCAGACCACATGCTGATCAGGTCGGTGCGCGTGGCCAGCTGCAGGCCGAGCAGGTTGGAGGCGCTCTGCACCACGCGCTTGGGCATGTCGAGGCGGTGCAGCCGCATCACGCTGGCGAGCGGGCTGCCAGGGTCGTCGAGCGGGTCGAGGACGAGCCAGTCGGCATCGAGCAGCGGCCGCAGCCGGCGTACCCGCCGCAGCGGGTGGCCAGCGCGCACGGCCAGCGACATCCCGGTGGGAAACAGCGGTTCCCACTGGAAGGTGCCGGTCCCAGGCCCACTGTTGGTGGAGATCAGGCCGAGGTCGAGCCGGCCTTCGCGCAGGCCTTCGAGGATCTGTTGCGGGCGCAGCTCGAAGCCGCGCAGGGCGACGTTGGGAAAGCGCTTGCGGAACGCGGCCATGGCGTCGGGCAGCGGGCCGCTGGAGGCCACCGCGGTGAAGCCGATGTTGAGCTGCGCGTCGGCGTGGCCGCGGATGGCTTCGATGTCTTCCAGCGCATGCCGCAGTTCCTGCTCCACCAGGCTGGCGCGCTTGACCAGCGCCACGCCATAGGCGGTCAGGCTGACGCCGCGCACGGAGCGCGACATCAGGGTGACGCCGAGTTCGCGTTCCAGTTCGGCGATGGCTTTGGACAGCGCCGGCTGCGACACATGGAGGCTGCGCGAGGCTTCGTGGATGCTGCCGTGCTGGGCCACCGCCAGCAGGATGCGTAGTTGCTGCAGCTTCATCTTGGCTTTTCCTCTTTTTATGTTCTTCCAGGCGCCCCGCAACGGTGCGCGCCGCCCCGGAGCCGTGCCCGAGCGCCGTTGGCGGCACTACTGCGCGCACCCGGTGCTGCGCCGCGAATGCCCATGGCACAAGGCTTCTCGGTACTTGTACCGATAGCGGCGCGACGGTGGTTATGACGGCGATGCCATTTGGTTATCAGGATGAAAATATATGATTTTTGGCTTGCCGTGTTTGCCTCAATACTTCATCGCCAGGGAGTCCCCACTTTCCCGCGATGGATGCCCGGCAAGCGCCGGCCTCCATGGCCCCCGCCCCCTCAACCAGTTCGTGGAGATCCGACATGAACGATGCCACCCTGCCCGCGGCGCCCTCGCTGGCCCCTTCCCAGGCCACGCCCGCAAGCCCGGCGCGCCAGAGCCAGTCCCGCCTGATCGCCGCATGCTCGATCGGCAATGCGCTGGAGATGTACGACTTCACTGTCTACAGCTTCTTCGCGCTGCTGATCGGCAAGCTGTTCTTTCCGTCCGACAGCGCATACGGCTCGCTGCTGCTGGCGGTGGCGACCTTCGGCATCGGCTTCGTGATGCGGCCGCTGGGCGGCTTTGTGATCGGCAACTACGCGGACCGCCATGGCCGCAAGGCGGCAATGACGCTGACCATCGGCCTGATGGTGATTGGCACGATGTGCCTGGCCTTCGCCCCGACCTACGCGGTCGCTGGCTTGTTCGGGCCGGTGATGATCGTGGCCGGACGCCTGCTGCAGGGCTTTTCGCTGGGCGGCGAGATTGGCGCCTCCACCGCCATGCTGATGGAGTCCGGCGGCATCAAGGGCCGCGGCTTTCGCGTCAGCTGGCAACTCGGCAGCCAGGGCATTGCGGCGACGCTGGGCGCGCTCACGGCCGCCATTCTTTATGGCGTGCTGCCGCAGGCTTCGCTGGAAAGCTGGGGCTGGCGCGTGCCCTTCGTGCTGGGCCTGCTGATTGCACCTGTGGGGCTGTATATCCGCGCTCGCCTGGACGAGACGCACACGGCCGAGGCGCACGCACCTAGCCCGCTGGGCACGCTGTTCCGCGAGCATGGCGGCACTGTGGTCAAGGGCATCCTGACCATCATCGGCGGCACGGTCGCCACCTATCTGGTGGTGTATTTCATGCCCACCTACATGATCCGCGAACTGCATCTCCCGCCATCGCTGTCGCTGCTGTCGGGCTGCGTGACGGGTGTGGTGTGCCTGGTGATGTCGCTGGTGGCCGGCACGCTGGCCGACCGCTTGCCGCACCGCAAGCCGCTGGTGCTGGGCTCGATGGCCTTTACGCTGGTGTGCCTCTATCCCGCTTTCTGGCTGATGACCCATTACCCGAGCGTGCCGCTGGTGCTGTCGCTGTCCGCGTTGCTGACCGCCAGCGTCTACCTGGGTTCCACGCCGATGCTGCTGATGATGATGGAACTCCTGCCGGCCCATGTCCGCGCCAGCGGCCTGTCGGTGATCTACGCGGTTGGCGTGACGGTGTTCGGCGGTTCCTGCCAGTTCATCGTCACCTGGATGCTGGCCAAGACCGGCAACCCGATGGCGCCCGCCTTCTACATGATGGCCTGCGGCACGGTGACCATCCTCGCGGTGCTGACGATCCGCGAAAACGCCCAAGCGCATTGAGCGCTCTCCTCCTCTACCCGGCCAGGCTGGCCAACTTGCAGCAAAGGATAAACACATGACCCGCGAACCGACCCTGACGCCCTTCCAGCTGCTGCCGCACCTGCTGCCGGCGATCCAGATCGATGCCGAGACCTTTATCGGCATCCGCCGCCAGATCCACGCCCAGCCTGAGCTCGGCTTCGAGGTTGGCGCCACCAGCAAGCTGGTGGCCACCTTGCTGGAGAGCTGGGGCTACGAGGTGCACACGGGCATCGGCAAGAGCGGCGTGGTCGGGCAGCTGAAGCTGGGCAACGGCAAGCGCCGCCTGGGCATTCGCGCCGACATGGATGCGTTGCCGGTCGTCGAGGCCACGGGCCTGCCGTATGCCAGCAAGATCCCGGGCAAGATGCACGCGTGCGGCCACGACGGCCACACCGCCATCTTGCTGGCCGCCGCCAAGGCGCTGGCGGATAGCCGCGATTTCGATGGCACGCTCAACCTGATCTTCCAGCCCGACGAGGAAAACCTCTGCGGCGCGCGCGCGATGATCGAGGATGGCCTGTTCGCGCGTTTCCCGTGCGATGCCGTGTTCGCCTTGCACAATATGCCAGGCGTGCCCGCCGGCACCTTCCGCGTGCTGCCCGGCCCGGTGAGCTTGTCGTCCGACGTGGCCGACGTGACCATCAAGGGCGTGGGCGGGCACGGCGCCATGCCGCACCGCGCGCGCGATCCGATCGCGGCGTCCGCGGCCATCGTCACCGCGCTGCAGACGGTGGTGGCGCGCAATGTGGCGCCGGACGATACGGCCGTGCTGTCGGTGGGCTTTATCCGTGGCGGCGCCACGCACAACGTGATTCCGGAATCAGTCACGCTGGGCCTGAACGTGCGCGCGGCACGCCCGGAGACGCGCGCGCTGGTGGAGCAGCGCATCCGCGAGATCGTCAGCCTGACCGCGCAAGCGCACGGCGTGGAGGCGCACATCGACTATCGCCAGCTGACGCCGCCGATGGTCAACACGCAGGCCGAAACAACGCTGGCGCAGCAGGTCTGCGCCGAACTGGTCGGCACCGACAAAGTCGTGACGCAAGCCCCCAAGGGCCTGAACGGCAGCGAGGACTTCGCGTGGATGCTCAACGAAGTGCCGGGCTGCTACCTGATCCTCGGCAACGGCGAAGGCGAATTCGGCGGCTGCATGGTGCACAACCCGGGCTACGACTTCAACGACCAGGTGCTGCCGCTGGGCGCGGCTTGCTGGGTCCGGCTGGCCCAGACCTACCTGGCGGGTTGAGGCAGCGCAGGCAGCGTGGGCGGACCCGCTGCCGCGTGGTCCGCGTGGCCCACTTGCTCTGCGGCATCCTCCTCTGGCGAGGCCGCGGCTGCATCCCCGGGCGCGCTTGCCTGGAGGACTTCGGGCGGTACCGGCGCCGGAGATGGGACCGCGGATGCGGGCGCTGCAATGGGCACTGCAACGGGTACGGCGGCGGCCATTGCCGATGCCGCCGCGGGCGGCGTTGGCGCCTTTTCCAACTGCGCGCTGATCTGTGCCGCTTCGCCAAGCACGTAGGCAAGCCGGCGCAACGGCCGGCTGACCTGCAATTGCAGGAAGACCGCCAGCGCCGCGCCCGACACGAAGACAAGGCCGTAGAGCGACAGCAGCGGCAGCAGGCTGCCGCCTTTGCGCGGCAGCTCGAACAGGCCCGTGACCAGCACCAGGGCGGCCGGGCTGACCGCGATCAGCAAACCGATCGTCTTCGCCATGCCCTCCCACATCCGTAACTGCACCTCCACCCGACGTGCCCTGGCGCGCAGCGCCTGGGCGGGGACGCGCGCCAGCGAGCGCAGCAGCGCGCTCTCCGCCTCATCGTGCCGGTCGACCTGGTCGGCCAATGCCCCAAGCGGATCGCACAGCTTGCGCGCCAGCGCCGGCAGGTGCGTGAGCAGCAGCGCCGCCAGCCCCGCCACGCTGCCGCCCAGCAGGCTATAGACCAGCCGCGCCAGCCATGGCGCCGGCGTCTGCCTGATTTGGTACCTGGTGTACAGCACGGCGCCGGTCACTAGCAGCGCAGCCACCGAACAAGCCCAGAACAGCACCAGCAGGCCCCTCTGCAGCCGCATCAGGTTCATGGCGGCCGCGGGCGAACCGGCGGTATCGGATGCGGCGGGCGGCTTGCGCTTGAGCGCGTCAAGCAGCTCGCGGGTGGGAGGGAGCCTGGTATGCATGGCGGTCAGGTTGGCAATAGGTGGTTCCTGCGCCGTGCCTTGGCACAGGTACTGGCGCAATACCCGCACATTGTCGCCATTTAGCGGGCCGCAGGGTGTGCGCCGGGACCGACGGGCGGGCTTTTCCCGCAATTTCCTACGTATCGTTGCCGTCACACAACGTAGTTCCATGACACGCGCCAGGCCGTGCCGGGTGACCGCGTTTTCTGCCTCGATCGGCCTCATTCGATATCACGGGTATCGAATCAACTGATCTCCCTTCCCTTTATCCCAACCCGCTTGCGGGAATAGCATGGACTCCAACAGTGATTCGCAGCCATCCATAGCCATTCACAAAACATCGCATCAACGATTGGAGACAGACATGCCGAAGATGAGAGCAGTTGACGCGGCCATCGCCGTGCTGGAAAAAGAAGGTATCACCACCGCGTTCGGCGTGCCCGGCGCCGCCATCAACCCGTTCTACTCGGCCATGCGCCGGGCCGGCACCATCGACCATTTCCTGGCGCGCCACGTGGAAGGCGCCTCGCACATGGCCGAAGGCTACACCCGCGCCGAAGCCGGCAATATCGGTGTGTGCATCGGTACCTCGGGCCCGGCCGGCACCGACATGATCACCGGCCTGTACTCGGCCTGGGCTGACTCCATCCCCATTCTCTGCATCACCGGCCAGGCGCCGCGCGCCCGTTTGTACAAGGAAGACTTCCAGGCCGTCGACATCGAGTCGATCGCCAAGCCGGTGACCAAGTGGGCCGTGACCGTGCGCGAGCCGGCGCTGGTGCCGCAAGTGTTCCAGCAAGCCTTCCACCTGATGCGCTCGGGCCGCCCAGGCCCGGTGCTGATCGACCTGCCGTTCGACGTGCAGGTCGCCGAGATCGAGTTCGATCCGGAAACCTATCAGCCGCTCGCCCCGTACAAGCCGGTTGCCTCGCGAGCGCAGATCGAGAAGGCCATCGCCATGCTCAACGCGGCCGAGCGCCCGCTGATCGTGTGCGGTGGCGGCGTGATCAACGCCGACGCGGCCGAGCTCCTGGTGGAATTCGCCGAGCTGGTCAACGTGCCGGTGGTCCCCACGCTGATGGGCTGGGGCGTGCTGGCCGACGACCACCCGCTGCAAGCCGGCATGGTTGGCCTGCAGACGTCACACCGCTACGGCAACGCCACGATGCTGGCATCGGACTTCGTGCTCGGCATCGGCAATCGCTGGGCCAACCGCCACACCGGTAGCGTCGAGGTCTACACCAAGGGCCGCAAGTTCGTGCACGTGGATATCGAGCCTACCCAGATCGGCCGCGTATTTGGCCCGGACCTTGGCATCGTCTCCGACGCCAAGGCTGCGCTGGAGCAGTTCGTGGAAGTGGCGCGCGAGATGAAGATGGCCGGCCGCCTGCCGTGCCGCAAGAGCTGGGTGGCGGACGTGCAAAAGCGCCGCCGCACCATGCAGCGCAAGAGCGATTTCGACAACGTGCCGGTCAAGCCGCAACGCGTGTACCGCGAGATGAACCAGTACTTCCCGCGCGATGTGCGTTACGTGTCCACCATCGGCCTGTCGCAGATCGCCGCCGCGCAGTTCCTGTCGGTCAACGAGCCGCGCCACTGGATCAACTGCGGCCAGGCCGGCCCGCTGGGCTGGACCATTCCCGCCGCGATCGGCGTGAAGGTGGCCTCGCCGGAATCGGATGTGGTGGCCATCTCGGGCGACTACGACTTCCAGTTCATGATCGAAGAACTGGCCGTGGCCGCGCAGTTCAAGGTGCCCTACATCCACCTGGTGGTGAACAACTCCTACCTCGGCCTGATCCGCCAGGCGCAGCGCAATTTCGAGATGGACTACTGCGTGCAGCTGGCCTTCGACAACGTCAACTCGCCTGAGCTCAACGGCTACGGCGTGGACCACGTGAAGGTGGTGGAAGGCCTGGGCTGCAAGGCGATCCGCGTGTTCAAGCCGGAAGACATCGCGCCGGCCTTTGCCGAAGCGCGCGACCTGATGGCCGAATTCTCGGTGCCCGTGGTGGTGGAAGTGATCCTGGAGCGCGTGACCAATATCGCGATGGGCACCGAGATCGACAACATCAACGAGTTCGAGCCGATCGAAGACATCGAGGAAGCCATCCTCAAGGAAGAAGTGGAAACGGCGTAAGCACGGCAGGCTGACAAGCGCGGGCCACGAGCCCGCGCGCAGCGCTGCATCCCCGCTGTATCCCTTGATGCGCCCCCCAATCACCGCATCCGCGCGAGCGGAATCACAAGACAAGTCATCCGGAGACATCCATGCCAAAACTTGCCGCCAACCTGACCATGCTGTTCAACGAAGTGGCTTTCCTCGACCGCTTTGAAGCCGCCGCGCGCGCGGGCTTCCGCGGCGTGGAGTTCCTCTTCCCCTACGCCTTTCACGCCGACCAGATCGCCGACCGGCTCAACCGCTTCCAGCTCGACCTGGTGCTGCACAACCTGCCGGCGGGCAAGTGGGAAGCGGGCGAGCGCGGCATTGCCTGCCACCCGGACCGCGTGAGCGAGTTCCAGGACGGCGTGGGCGAGGCGATCAAGTACGCCAAGGTGTTGGGCGTGCGCCAGCTGAACTGCCTGGTCGGCATCCAGCCGCAGAACGTCAAGCGCGAGCAGGCGCAGGAAACACTGGTGGAAAACCTGCGCTTCGCGTCGCAGGCGCTCGCCACTCAGCAGATCGACCTGCTGGTCGAGCCGATCAACACCTTCGACATCCCCGGCTTCTTCCTGTCGCGCACGCAGCAGGCGCTGGACCTGATCGCACAGGTCAACGCGCCCAACCTCTACGTGCAGTACGACATCTATCACATGCAGCGCATGGAAGGCGAAATCGCCGCCACGCTGAAGGCCAACCTGCCGAAGATCAAGCACGTGCAGCTGGCCGACAACCCGGGGCGCAATGAGCCGGGCACCGGCGAGCTGAACTACCACTTCCTGTTCAAGTGGCTGGATGAGATCGGCTACGGCGGCTGGGTCGGCTGCGAGTACAAGCCGCGCACGACCACCGTCGAAGGCCTGGGCTGGCGCGCGGAACACGGCGTGCAGTAAGCGGAACAAGCAAATCCACAAACATTCAACCATCCCATCAAGGAGACATCACATGGCAAACCAACGCAACGTCGGATTTATTGGCCTGGGCATCATGGGCGCACCGATGGCGGGCCACCTGCGCGCGGCCGGCCACACGCTGTTCGTGCATGACGTGAACCCCGCGCCGCAAGCACTGGTCGACGCCGGCGTCACGGTCTGCACCAGCGCCGAGGAAGTGGCCAAGCGCGCGGACATCATCGTGATCATGGTGCCGGACACCCCGCACGTGGAAGCCGTGCTGTTCGCCGAGAAGGGCGTGGCCGCCGCGCTCAAGGGCGCCGGCAAGGAAGCCGCGCACGGCAAGATCGTGGTCGATATGAGCTCGATCTCGCCGATCGCCACCAAGGACTTCGCCGCGCGCGTCAACAAGCTCGGCGCGGCCTACCTGGATGCACCGGTGTCCGGCGGCGAAGTGGGCGCGAAGGCCGCATCGCTGACCATCATGGTCGGTGGCCCGCAAGAATCGTTTGGCGAGGTCAAGCCGCTGTTCGACCTGTTGGGCAAGAACGTGACGCTGGTCGGCGGCAACGGCGACGGCCAGACCACCAAGGTGGCCAACCAGATCATCGTGGCGCTGAACATCCAGGCCGTGTCCGAAGCGCTGCTGTTCGCCTCCAAGGCGGGCGCCGATCCGGCGCGCGTGCGCCAGGCGCTGATGGGCGGCTTCGCGGCTTCGCGCATCCTGGAAGTGCATGGCGAGCGCATGGTCAAGCGTACCTTCGATCCGGGCTTCCGCATCGAGCTGCACCAGAAGGACCTGAACCTCGCGCTGCAAGGCGCGAAGGCGCTGGGCGTGGCACTGCCCAACACCGCCACCGCGCAAGAGCTGTTCAACACCTGCGCCGCCAATGGTTGGGCCAAGCAGGACCACTCGGCACTGTGCCGCGCCATCGAGATCATGTCCAACCATGAGATCGCCAAGGGCGGCGCCAAGTAAGCCAGCAGCGCCATCACGGCCTGCCTCGGCAGGCCAGCATCACTCCCGGCCGCTCGCGGCCGGGAACGCAGCACTTCCGGATCCCGTCATGCTCGCCACCGATTCCTACCCTACCCTGCTGGCGCCCCAGCGCCCTGCCGGACTCACCGATCCGCGCGCCCTGCTGCGCGACCTGTTCGATACCGCGGTTGCCGCCGTCAGCGCCAGCCATTGCCTGCCGCCGCAACTGCCCACGCCACCCAAGGGCCGCACGGTGGTGATCGGTGCCGGCAAGGCCGCCGCCGCCATGGCGCAAGCCGTCGAGGCGCACTGGCAAGGCGAGATTTCCGGACTGGTTGTGACGCGCTACGGACATGGCGCGCCGTGCCAGCGTATCGAGGTGGTGGAAGCCGCGCACCCGGTGCCCGACGAAGCCGGCCAGCGCGCCGCGCAGCGCATGGTGGCGCTGGTCAAGGGCCTGACCGCCGACGACCTGGTGCTGTGCCTGATCTCCGGCGGCGGCTCCGCGCTGCTGGCGGCGCCGGCCGACGGCATCACGCTTGCCGACAAGCAAGCCGTGAACCGCGCGCTGCTAAAGAGCGGCGCCAACATCGGCGAGATGAACTGCGTGCGCAAGCACCTGTCGGCGCTCAAGGGCGGCCGGCTGGCATTGCACTGTGCGCCCGCACGCGTCGAGACCCTGTTGATTTCCGATATTCCCGGTGACGATCCCACGCTGATCGCCAGCGGCCCGACCCTGCCCGACGCCACCACCTGCGCCGACGCGCTGGCGGTGATCGCCAAGTACGGCATCGAAGTGCCCGCCAATGTGCGCGCGCACCTGGAGAGCGGCGCGGGCGAAACGCCCAAGCCGGGCGATGCGCGCTTCGACGGCCATCGCAGCGTCACGCTGGCCACCGCGCAGCAATCGCTGGAAGCCGCGGCGGCGCGCTCGCGCGAGCTGGGCATTGAAGCCCACATCCTGTCCGACAGCATCGAGGGCGAATCCCGCGATGTGGCGCTGGTGCATGCCGCCATCGCACGGCAGGTTGCGCAGCATGGCCAGCCGTTCAGGAAGCCCTGCGTGATCCTGTCCGGCGGCGAGACCACGGTGACGGTGCGCGGCAGCGGCCGCGGCGGGCGCAATGCCGAATTCCTGCTGGCGCTCGCGGTCGCACTGGACGGCCTGCCGGGCGTGCATGCCATTGCCTGCGACACCGACGGCATCGATGGTTCCGAAGACAACGCCGGTGCGTTGCTCGCCCCCGATACGCTGACCGGTGCCGAGGCGCGCGGACTGTCCGCGCGCGCGCACCTCGGCAACAACGACGGCTACGGCTTCTTCGCCGGCCTGGACGACCTGATCGTCACCGGCCCGACCCGTACCAACGTGAACGACTTCCGCGCCATCCTGATTGTGTAAGCCCCGAATTTGAACAACGGCGCGCCCATCGCGGCGCGCCGCCCGAGATTGGAAGAGGAGACAAAATGAGACGCCAGCGCAAAGCCAAGATCGTTGCCACGCTCGGACCGGCCAGCACCGACATCGAGGTGATCCGTCAGTTGTTCGAAGCCGGAGCGGATGTCTTCCGCCTGAACTTCAGCCACGGCTCGCACGATGACCACAAGCGCCGCTATGACGCCGTGCGCCAGGTCGAGGCCGAGACCGGCCGCCCCATCGCCGTGCTGGCCGACCTGCAAGGCCCCAAGCTGCGCATCGGCACCTTCGCCGCGGGCAAGGTGGCGGTCAAGGCCGGCGACGCTTTCGTGCTCGACAGCGACCCCAGCCCGGGCGACGCCACCCGCGTGCACCTGCCGCATCCGGAGCTGTTCCGGGTGGCCGCGCCGGGTCAGTCGCTGCTGATCGACGACGGCAAGGTGCAGTTGAAGATCGAGGCGGTGGCCAGCGGCAGCATCGCCACGCGCGTGGTCAACCACGGCACGCTGTCCGACCGCAAGGGCGTGAACGTGCCCGACGCGGTGATCCCGATCCCCGCCCTGACCGAGAAGGACCGCAAGGACCTCGACTTCGCGCTGGCGCTGGGCGCCGACTGGATCGCGCTGTCGTTCGTGCAGCGCCCGGCCGACATCGTGGAAGCGCGCGAGATCATCGGCACCCGTGCCGGCGTGCTGTCCAAGATCGAAAAGCCCGCCGCGCTGCAGCAGCTCGAAGAAATCGTGCGCGTGTCCGATGCGGTGATGGTGGCGCGCGGCGACCTGGGCGTGGAACTGCCGCCGGAGCGTGTGCCGGGTGTGCAGAAGCGCATCTTGCGCATCTGCCGCCAGCACGGCAAACCCATCGTGATCGCCACGCAGATGCTGGAATCGATGATTGATTCGCCGGTGCCCACGCGCGCCGAGGCGTCCGATGTCGCCAGCGCCATCTATGACGGCGCCGATGCTGTGATGCTGTCGGCCGAGTCGGCAAACGGCCGCCACCCGGTGCCGGCGGTGGCCATCATGAACCGCATCATCACCGAGGTGGAGCGCGATCCGCTGTACCGCAACCTGCTGGACGCAGGGCATGAGGCGCCGCTGTCCACCCGCCAGGATGCGATCTGCGCGGCGCTGCGCGAGGTCACGCAGATCATCGGCGCGGTGGCTACCGTCACCTACACCTCGTCGGGCTCCACCGCGCTGCGCGCCGCGCGCGAGCGGCCGTGCGCGCCCATCGTCAGCATCACGCCGAACCTGGAAATCGCACGGCGGCTGGCGATTGCGTGGGGCGTGCATTCCACCGTCAGCCCGGACGTGCAAAGCGTGGACGAGATGGTGAATGCGGCAACCCGCGCGGCGCTGGCGGAGGGCTATGCCGAACCCGGCGACCAGATCACCATCGCGGCAGGCATGCCGTTTGGCCAGGGCGGCACCACCAACCTGCTGCGCGTGGCCGAAATCGGCGGCGCGGAGCCGGGCAAGGCACAAGGGCAAGCCACTGCCAGCACGGCACCGGCGGTTACCGCCTGATACACCGCACGCATGCGTTGGCGGCATTGCCGTTGCTATACTGATCGACACGCTGCGGCTACCTTTTTGCCGCGGCGATCAACCAGTAATGCGGAGCCACCATGCGTCTCGACGACGAAGCCGAAAGCCAGAATGTAGAAGACCGCCGGGGTGAAGGCTCCGGCGGTTTCGGCGGCTTTGGCGCGGGGCCCAAGACGCTCGGCATCGGCACCATCCTGGTGGCGCTGGCGGCGTCTTATTTCTTTGGCATCGACCCGTCCGTGATCATGCAGGGCGCCTCGGTGCTGCAGGGCTCGCAGCAGCAAGCGCCGCAACAGCAGCATGTGCCCAGCCATCCCCCCGCCAAGGACCAGATGACGGTCTTCGTGCGCAAGGTGCTCGGTAACACCGAGCGCACCTGGTCGCATATCTTCGAGACCGATCTCAACCGCCGCTATGCGCCGCCCACGCTGGTGATCTTCTCGGGCGCCACGCCTACCGCCTGCGGCACGGGCCAGTCGGCCATGGGGCCGTTCTATTGCCCGGGCGACCAGAAGGTCTATATCGACCTGGCCTTTTACGATGAATTGCGCCAGCGCTTCGGGGCTGGCGGCGATTTTGCCCAGGCCTACGTGATTGCCCACGAGATTGGCCATCATGTGCAGAACCTGCTCGGCGTGTCGGGCAAGGTAGACGCCGCGCGCCGCCGCATGGGCGAGGCGCAGGCCAACCAGTTGTCGGTGCGCGTGGAACTGCAGGCCGATTGCCTGGCCGGCGTATGGGCCGCCACCGCAGAGCGCATGAACCAGCAGTTGCTGGAGCCCGGCGATATCGAGGAAGGCCTCAAGGCCGCCGCCGCCATCGGCGACGACCGCCTGCAAAAGCAAGCCCAGGGCTATGTCGTGCCGGAGGCGTTCACCCACGGCACCAGCGAGCAGCGCACGCGCTGGCTGCGCCAGGGCCTGACCAGCGGCGACATCCGCAAGTGCGACACCTTCGCGGCCAAGCAACTCTGAGCCACGCCTCCGGATGACCGCGCTGCGCCGGCGCTCCGGGCAGCGCCCCCTCGCTGGTGGGGCACTTATTTGTGCTGAATTCGCCATGTAAACGTTGTTTACAAAGTGAGCGGTGTTTATAATCGCGGCCATGTCCGCCACCCGCCCAACGCAGTCCCGCCTGTCGGCCCCGCCCGTGAATGCACCCGCGAGCGCACCCGCCACGCCGGTTGCCGCACGCGCCGGCGCGCCCGTTGCGCGGGTCAGTGGTGCCGAGCTGCGGCGCGAAAGTGTGCGCGAAGCCTTTTTCAATGCTGCCCGCGCGTTGTTTGCCGAGGCGGGATTCAGCGGCGTCACGTTGCGCCGCATCGGCGAGCGCTGCGGCTATAGCGCGGCCGCCATCTACCGCCATTTCGAAGACAAGACCGCACTGCTGTTCGAGCTGTGCGCGCAGGACTGGGTACGCCTCGCGGCGGCGCTGGCCGACGCGCGTGCCGCCGCGGGCACGCCTGCCCTGGCGTTGCCGGCCGTGCTCGACGCCTATGTGGCGTGGGCCCTGGCCAACCGCCACAGCTATCACCTGATGATGATGATGGGCCTGCCGGCCGACGCCGAGCGTGCGATCGACCTGCGCTGGGGCGAGCGTTTCCCGGAAGACCCGGTGAACGCGGTGCTGTTGGCCTGCGTGCATGACCAGCAAGCTACCGCGCTGATCGATTCCATGTACGACCCCGGCGATGTCACCAACGCGCTGTGGACTGCCGTGCACGGGCTGGCCGCGCTCGAAATCACGTTCGAGCACCTGCCCCACGAGGACTGGCAGCCGCTGGCGCATCGGCAGCAGGTGCTGCTCGCGGCGCTGCTGCGCGGCTTCTCCCGACCGTCCCGCTAGAGCGACGGCCAGACACACTTCCCCCACAGCGTTTGTGCCACGCTGTCCGGCGCGTTTCACCGCTCGCATCTCGCGGTGCCCGCGCGCCGGATCCGTTCCACCGCGCCGGTGCGGCGGCTAGCTGCCGCGCCGGCGCAAAACAATCCAATGTGCCATGGCGTCCTTTTTTCTTCGCCGGCCCGCGTTCGCGTGGGTTATTGCCATCCTCACCATGGTGGCGGGCCTGATCGCCCTCACCCGCATTCCCATCGCCCAGTATCCGGCGGTGGCACCGCCCACCGTGATCGTCTACGCGGACTATGCCGGCGCGTCGGCGCGTACCGTGGAAGATGCGGTGACCGCAGTGCTGGAGCAGCAGATGCACGGCATTCCCGGGCTGCTCTACCTGGATGCCAGCAGCGAGGGCGGCGCCGCCACCATCACGCTGGGCTTCCGCCAGGGCACCGATGCGCAGCTGGCGCAGGTCAACGTGCGCAACCGCGTCATGCAAGCCGAGCCGCTGTTGCCGGAGGCGGTGCGCCGCGGCGGCATCTTCGTGGACCAGGCCGGCAGCAGCCCCTTCATGTATGTCTCGCTGGTGTCGCAGAACAGCCAGCTCGACGAAACCGCGCTCGGCGATTTTGCCGCCGCTTCGGTGCTGCCGATGCTGCGCCGCCTGCCCGGCATCGGCAAGGCGGAACCCTACGGGGCAGAATACGCACTGCGCATCTGGTTCGACCCTGACAAGCTCAACGCCTACGGCCTCACGGCAGCGGACGTCGAGCAGGCCATCAAGGCGCGCAACAGCGACGTCACCCCGGGCCAGCTCGGTGGCGCGCCGGCGGTGCCGGGCCAGCCCTACCAGGCGCTGGTGCGCCCGCCCCGGCCGCTCGCCGAGCCGGAGGCCTTCGGCCAGATCGTGGTGCGCGCCGGCGGCGATGCCTCGCTGGTACGGCTGCGCGACGTGGCGCGGGTGGAGCTGGGCGCCAGCGACTACCGCTACAGCTCGCGCCACGACGGCCAGGTGGCAGCCTCGATCGGCCTCAAGCTGGCAGACGGCGCCAACGTGCTGGCCACCTCGCGCGCGGTGCGCGCCGCGCTCGACGAAGCCGCGCGCGGCTTCCCCGCGGGCATGCGTTACGAGATCTCATCCGACAGCGCGCAGTTCGTCGAACGCTCGATCTGGCGCGTGCTGACCACGCTGGGCGAAGCCACGGCGCTGGTCTTCCTGATCCTCTACCTGTTCCTCGGCAACCTGCGCGCCACGCTGATCCCGGTGATCGTGGTGCCGGTTTCGCTGCTTGGCACGGTCGCCTGCCTGTACGCGTTCGGCCTGTCTCTCAACGTGATCACGCTGTTTGGCGTGGTGCTGGCGATCGGCATCCTGGTCGACGACGCCATCGTGGTGGTGGAGAACGTCGAGCGGATCATGCGCGAAGATGGCGTGGACGCCATGGAGGCGGCGGCCCGCTCGATGCGCGAAGTGTCCGGCGCGCTGGTGGGTGTCACGCTGGTGCTATGCGCGGTGTTCGTACCGATGGCGTTCCTGGGCAGCGCGGTGGGCGTGATCTACCGGCACTTCGCCATCACGCTGGCGATCTCCATCGCCTTCTCGCTGTTCTTCGCGCTTTCGCTCGCGCCGGCGATGTGCGCCAGCCTGCTGCGCCATGCCCCGCACCCGCAGCGCGGCCCGCTGGCCTGGTTCGAGCGCAGCTTCACGGCGCTCACCGCGCGCTATGCCGGCTGGATACTGGCGCTGCAGCGGCGCCGCCTGCGCTGGCTGGGCATCTACCTGGCGCTGGCGGTGGCCGGCGGCGTGCTGATGTGGCAGATCCCCGCCGGCTTCCTGCCGGAGGAAGACACCGGCGAACTGGTGATCGATATGGAACTGCCCGCGGGCGCCACGCAGGAGCAGACGCGCGCCACCGTGGCGGCGCTGGAGGCGTGGCTGAAAGCCGGCAAGTATCCCGTGCGCTCGACCTTCGCCGTGCTGGGCTGGAGCAATTCCGGTAACGGCGAGCAGCGTGCCAGCATGTACCTGGCGCTGCGGGACTGGTCGGAGCGCGGCGCCGACGAACGCGCGGACGCCGTGCTGGCCAGGCTCCAGGCCGGGCTGGAAGCGTGGCCTGGGCGGGGACAGGCGCAGCTGTACGCGTATAACGGCGCGGCCCTGCCCGAGCTGGGCAGCACCGGCGGGCTCGACATGCGGCTGGTGGCGCAGGCCGGCTCCGGGCGCGAAGCGCTGTTTGCCACGCGGGACAAACTGCTTGCTGCCGTCAAGGATGAGCCGTCGCTGGGCGAGGTGCGCGCCACCACCGGCCAGCCGGCGCCGGCGCTGGACCTGCACATCGACTACGAGCGCGCGCGCAGCTTTGGCGTGGAGCCGGAGGCCGTCCACCATGCGCTGTCGGCCACGCTGGGCTCGCGCTATATCGACGAAGTCGCGCGCGAAGGCCGTATCCGCCGGGTGATCCTGCAAGCGGATGCGCCTTACCGCATGGACCCGGCCAAGCTGTCCCGCGTGCATGTGCGCAATGCCAGCGGTGGCATGGTGTCGCTGGGTGCCTTCGCCGAACTGGCCTGGGGCAAGGGCGAAGCGACGCTGGAGCGGTTCAACGGGCTCACCTCGGTGCGCATCAACGCCGAAGTGGCGCCGGGCCACAGCACCGGCACAGCCATGGAACGCCTCACGGCCAGGGTGCGCGAGCTGGGCGGCGCCTACGACGTGCGCTGGACCGGACGCGCCTTCGAGCAGCAGCAAAGCGGCACGCAGGCGCCGTGGCTGTTCGCCTTGTCGATGTTGTTCATCTTCTTGTGCCTGGTGGCGCTCTATGAAAACTGGACCTTGCCGCTGGCAGTGCTGCTGATCGTGCCGGCGGGCCTCGTTGGCGCGCTGGTGGCGATCTGGCTGCGCGGCATGCCGAACGACGTCTACTTCAAGGTGGGCGGCGTGGTGATCATGGGGCTGGCGGCCAAGAACGCCATCCTGGTGGTGGAATACGCCGAGCAGTTGCGCCGCGGCGGCATGGACCTGCGGGAAGCCGCCGGCCAGGCCGCCCGCCAGCGGCTGCGCCCGGTGGTGATGACCTCGCTGGCCTTTATCCTGGGCGTGGTGCCGCTGGCAATCAGCACCGGCCCGGGTGCGGCCGCTCAGCGCGCGGTCGGCACCGGGGTGCTGGGCGGCATGCTGGGAGCCACCGTGATCGGCTCGCTGGCGGTGCCGCTGCTCTATGTCTGGATCGGGCGCAGGCGTGCCGGGCGCGAACGGGAATGACAACGCGCGTGCCGGCCAGTGGCGTTCGGGGTAGTTCGGGGTAGTTCGGGTTAGTCGGGACGGGGATCTTGCGAGGCTGCCCTAGGAAAAACGAAAGGCAGCTGATACGGGGAGCGGCGGGTAAAAATCACCCACCCGGCGGGAGAGAAAGGAGGAGGAGGTCAGCCGGGCAGGTGGGAGATAAAACGGGGAGCAACAGTGATACCGAAGCGGCCACCAGAGTGGTCGTCAGGCACCACGGGGGTCGGCTTCAGACCCGGTAGCCGTACAGCGAGCCGTCGCCGCTGCGCGAGTTGTCCAGCGAGCTGGCTGCGATCTCGCCACGGAAAGCGGCACGGGCACCATCGGTGAACGTGTCGAACTTGCCAGCCTTGGCACCGTCGGTGAACGTGTCGAACTTGCCGGCCTTGGCGCCGTCGGTGAACGTATCGAACTTGCCGGCCTTCGCGCCATCGGTGAACGTATCAAACTTGCCGGCGCGCAACGCGTCGGCGTACACGTCGAACTTGCCGACCTTGCTGTTGGCGGGCGCTGCCAGTGCCGCGGCCGACGAGGCCACCATCAGCACGGCGAGAGCGCTGCCAAGGATGCGTTTGGCATTCATTTGGGACTCCTTCAACTGATTGCGTCGTTCTTGCTTTTAATTTGCTGTACTAGCTGCCCCGGCAAATCTATGTTGCGCTGCAGGCACGGACTGAAGATTAGTGGCTTGGCGGGCAAGGAGAAATACCACTGCGACGAATGGTGCGTTGCGAGTCGTGAAACGCTGGAAAGTCGGATGAACGGCGCGGATTGGCCGCCCAATGGCGTAGCGGGAGGGCTTGCGAGGGGGCGCGGCGGGTGGCCAAAGCGATGCCTGATGGCCCGCCAGCCCAGGCCGGAGGCCGGTCCGCGCGCGAACAGCTTGCTGGCGGGCTAGCGTTTTGCGGGATGGGCGGCGCCGATGCGCGCGCGCCGGGGCGCCACGACCGGCGCCCGGAATCAGCCTTGAATCGGCCTGAAAGTACCCAAAAAGTGCCGGATAAGCTTTTGACCAGGCCTTATACGGTGTACTGGCCGTTGGCCTCAGGCTGGAAAGACAGCTCCACCACGGTAACGCTTTGCTCACGTCCGTCCGGCAGACGGTAGCTCACGGTCTGCCCGGCGCGCGCGCCCAGCAGCACACGGCCGATCGGCGAAAGTACCGACAGGCGGCCTTCCTCGAAATCGGCGGTATCGGGATAGACCAGCGTCCAGCGGCGCGGCGTGGCCTCGCCCTCCAGCGCGCACAGCAGGCTGGAGTTCATGGTGACCACATCCTTGGGAATCGCCTCGGCCGGCACGATGGCCGCGCGCTCGAGGATGCTGTCGAGCATTTCAGCCAGCGGCGCGGCGCCGGCGCGGCCCGCGATGCGCTCCAGACGGGTCACGTCGAGCTCGGTCAGGTAAAGGGTCGGTTGTTGTTTGGACGATGCCGTCATGATGAATCCTCGCTAAGTGGCGATGCGGCGACCCGGAACAGGCTGGAGCGATCCGTCGGGGATCGGCTCCTGGCGTTGCCAGGTCATGAAACAAGGTGGGCCGTTACCGGCGGTCAGTACCGGCGGGAAAACCGCGAACAGGGAGTGACTCGGCCCGGTTCAGCGTCTGCCTGCGTTGGGGGGAACGTCAGGCTGGGAACCGGGCAGGATCAAGCGGTGCGCTGATCCGGCGGCAGGCAATCGCCTGTTTAGCTTGTGCGCGCGGCGCCTGGACTGCGCGCGCGGTCGCGCCAGCCTGCCCGATAGGGGCAAGCTCGACAGCAATCGGCGACAGGCAGCAAGGCGTCATTGGGTGCGGCAGCAATTGGAATGGAAAATCGGGAAAGCGCGCCATGCGGCGAAACTGACGAGAGCAATGGCTCACTCAAAGGCGTCGTCGCGGGCTCGGCCCACCGCTTTTTCACCAGCTTGGTGCGCGGCAGGTAAAGGGATCGTAGCATAGCCGGCACCTTTCAGGCACCGGGGCGCAACCCTTACGCGTGGCTCTCCGGATGCGGATGGCACTCGCAGGCGGCGCCGGCGGCAGCTTGCTGCAGGTTCTGCAGGATACCGCATTCGCTGGCCGGATGGGGCTGGTCGCAAGTATGGCGAAGTTCCCGCAACTGCCCTTCCAGCGCCTCCAGCGCCACGCGCTGGGCGTGGATCTGCTCGATCTGGCGATCCAGCAGGCTGTTGATATCGTCGCAGGCCAGGGTCGGATCGCGCTCGAAGTCACGCAGCCGGCGCACGTCGGACAGGCTCATGCCGAGGGAGCGGCAGTGCCGCACGAAGTTCAGCTGCAGCAGATGGCCGTCGCCGTAGCGGCGATAGCCGTTGTCCTCGCGCTGGGGCGCGTCGAGCAGGCCTTCGCGCTCGTAATAGCGGATGGTTTCCACGTCGCAACTACTGTGTTTTGCAAGCTCACCGATACGCATGCCGACTCCAGGTCACTCCCGACTGCACCAAATACCCTGTAGTAATTACGGGGTTACTTGGCAGTGTAGTCCATCGCGGCAAGCCTTGCCAGCTTCGCGCTCAGCCAGGCGCCGGCCCCCGCGCCTGGTCGCGCAGCATAAGCGTGCGCGGCACGAAGGCCGCGCGCACCACCTCCACCGCCAGCTCTGGCCGGGCGGCGCCGCACATGAACACATCCACGGCGGCAAAGCCGTACTCGGGCCAGGTATGGATGCTGATATGCGACTCCTTGAGCAGCAGCACCCCGGTCACGCCCAGCCCCGGCCCGAAGTGCCGGAAGCGCGCATCGACCACGGTGGCGCCGGCGGCCTGCGCCGCCTGGTAAAGCACGCGCTCGACCAGTGCGGCATCGGCCAGCAGATCGCTCGCCACGCCTTGCAGGTCGGCAAGCAGGTGGTGGCCGAGCACGGCCGGGCAAGGCAGGGCTGGCGCGTTCATGGCCGCCGGCTCATTTGTGGCCGCCGCCGGAGGACCAGCCGCTGGAGCCGGAGGAACCGCCGCTCCAGCCACGCGAGCTCGCGTATCCGGACGAGCCGGAACCGGTGGATTCGCCGATGTTGAAGAAGGTCGTGCCGAACAGCACGATGATGCCGTAGACAAGATAAAGCAGGCGCACGCTGACTCAATCCTTTCCGGCCCAGCGCTGGACCAGCCAGATCGGCACCCAAAGCAGCAGGAAGCCGATGACGATAGTGAACCAGCCCCGATCGGTGACGAGCGCCACCGGGACATTGAGGATGGCGAGGAGGATGGCATAGACCTTGGCGCTCTTGCGGCAAAAGGCGAGGTCGGCGCTATTGCCCGCAGCCGATGCGCGCGCTGCCTGCGGCGCGCGGGCGGCCTCGGCCAGCCCCGGGCTGGACTTGAACCACTGCGCCAGCTGCGCGCGCGCCACGGTGGTGGACAAAGTCCAGACGATCTCCGTGCCGGAGGTCTCGCGCGTGAGCCGGCGCGCCGGCTTGCCGAATTCGGTCAGGCGCGTGGTGTCGCCCACCTTGACGCGCCAGTTGAAGGTGCCGGCTGCGTACAGCACCTCGCTCTCGTAGTCGTAGCCCTGCTGGAACGTCTGGCCCTGATAGCTTGCGGCCGTGCCGGAGATCATGCGCGGCCAGGTATCCAGCACCTCGACCCGGTCCCAGCCGCTGTCCTGCTCCACCAGCCACATCAGGCCACGCTGCTCGTTGAACAGCAGATACTCGACCCAGGTGGAGGCTTCTTCCTCGTCGTTGTCGGTGCACTGCATCAGGCCCAGCACCGTGTACGGTTTGCCGTCGATGTTGCCGATGTCGCCCGGCGCCAGGCTGGTCTTGAGCGCATCGAGCTCACGCTGCTTTTCCAGCACGAGCGCCGTGGAGGTGGAGCAGTCGATCTCGCTGTGGCAACTCGGGCAGACCACGAAGCTGGCCACGCCCGCGCGGTAGGCGATCGGGCCACCGCAGCCGGGACAGGCCAGCGGCATGGCCTTGCCGCGGTAGCGGTCGGCGGTGCCGGCGATCTGGTCGGCCTCGCGCAGCAGCTGGCATTTGAGCTGGTCGAGCGTGACCGCCTGGCCGGTGTAGATGGCGGGCGGATCGCCATCGGCATAGTCGAGCGTGAGGAAACGGCCTTCGTCGCGGAAGTCCGCAACCTGCGCGGTCCAGCCGGCGCCTACCGTGAACGGCAGCTCGCCCTGCCCGCCGGTGCAGCGCGCGCTGCGCACGTCGCTGGCCAGGTAACGATGCTTGTCGAAGTACAGGGGCGTGCCGGGCGTGAGCTGCTCGTAGCGCGGCAGCGCCACGCCGTTGAGCTGCGCGGCGGATTGCTCGGCCGTGACGCGCCGGGTCAGCATATACTGGCCGGACGCATCCGCCAGCCAGCCGTCGCTGCCGTCGTCGAACAGCAGGTACCACTCGTTCCACAGGCCGGAGTCGTAGCGCAGCTGGATGCGGCCGACCAGGGTGAAGCCCTGCCCGTCCCACTGGCCCGAGGTGTGGATCTGCAGCGGCGTGTAGTCCTCGAGCACGGTGGACATCTTGCCGATGTCCTTGACCGTGTCGGCGTCCTTGAGCAGCGTGCTGTGGCAAAACTCGCACACCACCATCACCGCGGCAGACGAGCGGAAGGCCGCCGGCGCGCCGCAGCTTGGACAGTTGATTTCTTGCATGCTTAAGGGATAAGGGCGCGCTCAGCCGATCAGTTTCTTGAGGATCTCAGCCTTGGCCGTGTCGAACTCAGCCTGGGAGATCAGGCTCTTGTCGAGCAGGTCCTTGAGCTTTTGCAGGCGTGCGGCGGGATCGTCGGCAGGCGCGGCCACTGCGGCCGGCGCCGCTGCCGCAGCGGGTGCGGCAGTCTGGACGCCGGCGGCGGCGCCAAGCCCGCCCGCCATCGCCTGGCCCATCACCGCGCCGGCCGCCAGGCTGGCGCCAAGGCCGGCCACGCCGCCCTCGTTCTGTGCGGCCAGCGGGATCGAGGTGGCGACCTGGTACTGCGTGAACTTCGCCATATCGCCCATCATGCCCATGGAGATACGGGTGTCGATGGCCTTTTGCAGTTCTTCCGGCAGCGACACATTGGTCACCGCGAAGTTATCCAGCGCCACGCCATAGCGCTCGAACTCCGGCGCCAGCTTGTCGCGGATGGTCTGCGACATCAGCGCCTGGTTGGCGGCCATGTCCAGGAAGGGCACCGAGGCGCCGCCCAGCGTGGCGGTCATGGTGGCGATCAACAGGTTGCGCAGCTGCTCTTCCACCTCGTCGCGGGTGTACTCGGCGCGCGTGCCGCTGATCTCGGTATAGAACCTGGCGGCGTCGGCCACCTTGTACGAGTACAGGCCGAAGGCGCGCAGCCGCACCATGCCGAAATCGGCGTCGCGGATGGTAATCGGCTGGGCGGTGCCCCACTTGCGGCCGATCTGCAGGCGCGTGCTGAAGAAGTACACATCCGACTTGAAGGGCGACTCGAACAGCTTGTCCCAGTTCTTCAGGTAGGTCAGCACCGGCAGCGTTTGCGTGGTGAGCTTGTGCATGCCGGGCCCGAACACGTCGGCGATCTTGCCTTCGTTGACGAACACCGCCATCTGCGACTCGCGCACGGTCAGGCTGCCACCGTACTGGATTTCCATATCCTCCATCGGATAGCGCCAGGCCAGTACGCCGTCCGTGTCCTCCGTCCACTGGAGGATGTCGATAAACTGCTTCTTGATGAACGATCCGATGCTCATGGCAATCCCCAGGTTCTCAGCGTTGTTCCAGCATGTTCAGGAAGTCAGGACAGGCAGGCGGCATTGATCAAGCCGACCGTCACTGAAATAGCGCCCATCAGGCCGCCCATGCCGATATTGTTCGATTCGATCGCTGCATCCATGTCGGGCAGCGCGCGCGCCAGGCCCGCGTAGGCCAGCGCCTGTACCAGCATCGCCCCCACCGACCACACCAGGAACATCAGGAAGGTGTCGTTGTGCTGGATGCTGGACGACAGCGTAAAGCAAAAACCGATCATCGCCCCCGACAGCGAAAGCGCCGCCGCGAGGTTGCCCTGGCGGATCAGCGCGAACTCGCGAAACGGCGTGATCCTGGTGTAGACTCCGACGAACACCGCCAGCAGGGCAAGGCCGGCCAGCAGGTGCAGCACGTAGGCGTAGATGGCTTGCATCTTGGTTGTTCTCCGGCTGGTTTTACGACGGTGTTCCGGGCTGCCGCAACAGTAAGCGAGCCGTGAATCGTGAAGCCATATTGGCGATATCAGCATTGTTGGCAGTTGGCGCCCAAGTATATCCGTTGTCCATTTCGGTTCATCACAACTTTTTTGCAGTTTGCCAGGCGTGCGCGCATCGCGCGGCGGCTCGCCTGAGCGTCACGCCTGCCCCTCCCGGCTTCCTTCCCGGCTTCCTCTCCGACCCCCGATTCCCTAGCCCCGATGCGCGACCGTACCCTTGTTCTTTCGGTGTTGATCGTGGCGTCCTGCGGGCTCGGCTACGAGCTGATCGCCGGCGCCCTGTCCAGCTACCTGCTGGGCGACTCCATCCTCCAGTTCTCTTCCATCATCGGCTGCTACCTGTTCGCCATGGGCGTGGGCTCCTGGCTGTCGCGCTATGTGAAGGACGAAGACGTGCTGGCGCGCTTCATCGATATCGAGATCCTGATCGGCCTGCTCGGCGGCGTCTCCGCGGCGCTCCTGTTCGTGGTGTTTGCCTGGCTGTCCGCGCCCTTTCGCACCGCGCTCTACGCCATGGTGTTCGTGCTCGGCGTGCTGGTGGGCATGGAGATCCCGCTGGTCATGCGGGTGCTCAACACGCGCCGCACCGCCTTCAGCGAGCTGGTCAGCCGCGTGCTGACGTTCGACTACCTTGGCGCGCTAGCTGTCTCGCTGGTGTTCCCGCTGGTGCTGGCGCCGCGCCTGGGGCTGTCGCGCACCGGCTTTTTGTTCGGCATGCTCAATGCGGGCGTGGCGCTCGTCACCATCCATATCTTCCGTGATGAACTCAAGCCGGTGATGTCGCGCATGCTGCGCGCCTCGCTGGTGCTGGTGCTGCTGGCGGGTGGCTTTTTGGCCTCGGGGCGGCTGACCCACTGGGCCGAGCGCGGCATGTTCGGCGATGAGATCATCCATAGTGAAAGCACGCCGTACCAGCGCCTGGTGATCACGCGCTGGAAGGACGACATGCGCCTCTATATCAACGGCAACCTGCAGTTCTCCTCGCGCGACGAGCACCGCTACCACGAGGCGCTGGTGCATCCCGTACTGCAGGCGCTGCCGTGGGCGCGCCGCGTGCTGGTGATCGGCGGCGGCGACGGGCTGGCCGTGCGCGAGATACTCAAGCACAAGAACATCGAGCACGTGACGCTGGTCGATCTCGACCCCGCCATGACCACGCTGTTCTCGCGCAGCGAGCCGCTGGTGGCGCTGAACCAGGGCTCGCTCAAGGACGCGCGCGTGCAGGTGGTCAACGCGGATGCCGCGCAATGGATGGAGCAGCACAACGAGATGTTCGACGCCATCATCGTCGACCTGCCCGACCCGTCCAACTTCGGCCTGGGCAAGCTGTACTCGGTGCCGATGTACAAGCTGATGTCGCACCACCTCGCGCAGAAGGGCTATGCCGTGGTGCAGTCCACCTCGCCGTACTTTGCGCCGCGCTCGTTCTGGGATATCGACGCCACGCTGCGCGAGGCGGGCCTGCATACCTGGCCCTACCACGCCTATGTGCCATCATTCGGCGAGTGGGGCTTCATCCTTGCGGGCAAGCGCGACGACTACACGCCGCCCACGCGCTACACCGTGCCGCTCAAGTTCCTCGACGCCGACAGCACTGCGCTGATGTTCCGCTTCCCCGCCGACATGGCGCCGCGCCAGGCGCGTGCCAACCGGCTCAACGAGCAGTCGCTGGTGCATGACTTTGAGCAGGACTGGCGCAATGTCATTCGCTGATCCACATCACCCGCAATCGGAGCTGGCATGGACCGCCGCCGCTTCCTGATCGCCGGCGCTGGCGCGGGCGGCCTGGGCTTGCTATCCGGCTGCGATCGCCTGGGCGACGATGCCAGCCGCTTCCTGGCCGGCGTCGGCCTGCGCGAGCCCATGCCCGTGGTGCTGCGCCCCGGCATGGCCGAGGGCCACGCGCTGCGCGATGCCGCCAGCTGGCCGTCGACCGTTTCCGCGCAGGATGAGATCGTGACCGACGTCGCCATCCTCGGCGGTGGCGTGGCCGGGCTCAGCGCCGCGTGGCAGCTGGCGCGCGGCGGCCTGAAGGATTTCCTGCTTGTGGATGGCCCGGAGTTCGGCGGCAACGCGGCAGCCGGAAGTTTTGGCGGCGACCTGGCCTTCCCGCGCGGCGCGCACTATCTGCCGCTGCCCTCGCCCGAATCCACGCACATCCGCGAGATGCTGGCCGACACCGGCGTGATCCAGCGCGACCCGTTCGCCGCGCGGCCCGAGTTCGACGAGCGCGCGCTGGTGCATGCGCCGGACGAGCGCCTGTTCTTCGATGGCAAGTGGCACGACGGTCTGCTGCCTGGTGACGCCGCGCCGGACGAGGAAGCGGCGCAGCACGCGCGCTTTCTCGCGCGCGTCGAGCAGCTCAAGAGCGCGCGCGGCAGCGACGGCCGCAAGGCCTTTGCCATCCCGCTGGCGCTGGCCTCGCAAGACCCGGCCTGGACCCGGCTTGACCAGCAAAGCATGCGGCAGTGGATGCTGGCCGAAGGCTTTACCGCGCCTACCCTGCACACCTATGTGGACTACTGTTGCCGCGACGACTACGGCGCGGGGCACGAGCTGATCTCGGCCTGGGCCGGCCTGTACTACTTCGCCAGCCGCGCGGGCCATGCAAGCGATGCGGCCGACGGCGCCGTGCTGACCTGGCCGGATGGATTGCACGCGCTGGTGACGCGGCTCTCGGCACGGATCGATGCGCACCGCGGCGTCAAACCTGGCGCCCAGCCCTGGCGCCGTCCCGGCATGGCGCTGCAAGTGCAGGAGCAGGGCCGTGGGGTGTCGGTGCTGTGCGCCTGGTGGCCGGATGGCGTTGGCGCCCGGCCGCCGCGCATCTACCGCATCCGCGCGCGCCGCGTGATCTGCGCCATGCCCCTGCATGTGGCCGCCCGCGTGGCGCCGCTGCGCGAGTTCGGCTTCGACCCGGCGCGCCACCTGCCGCCCACTGCGTCCTGGATGGTGTCCAGCTTCCGCCTGCAGGGCTTCCCGCCGGAAGCGCCGGGCGTGCCGCTGGCGTGGGACAACGTGGTGCACGGCGGACGCGGGCTGGGCTATGTGGTGAGTACCCATCAACTGATCCGGCAGGCAAAGCCAGCAGCCACGGTCTTTACCGCGTACTGTCCGCTGGACTTTGCGGCCAGTCCCGGCGCGGCGCCGCGCTCGCTCGCCGACACCCGCCGCTGGCTGGCCGAGGCCGGCGCCGCCGAGCTGATGGACTATGCCACCACCGATCTGCGCACGGTCTACGGGCGCGCCTTCTGGCGCCACGCGGATGCGGTGGAAATCACGGTGCGCGGGCACGCCATGGCCTCGCCGCGCACGGGCTTTCTGGGTAATGCCGGCGCCGCGGCCCTGCGCGCGGCCGATGGCCGCATCCTGTTTGCCCATGCGGACCTGTCCGGCGTGTCGGTGTTCGAGGAGGCGGCGTGGTGGGGTACGCGTGCCGCGCGGAATATCCTGGGCTGAGCGCAGCGGAGTGATGCTTTCGCCATAACATGCCGCGGCGCCGCATCCTGTAGAATTCTTTGCTCGATTTCGTGTCGAACCCCCTGACACGCGATCCCAACCCCAATTTTTGTGCGCGCAATCCGCTTCCTGCTGCTGCTCCTGATGCTTGCCGTCATGCCCTTCCAAAGCTGGGCAGGCGTGCGCACGTGCGCAGTGGGCAACACGGTGCAGGCGGATTCGTGTAGCACCTTGGCACAAGACGCCGCTGTCGCCACGGCTGACGATGCGGGCCATGCTGCCGCCATCGATGCCAGCGGAGCCCCGGGCCCCGCTGACGTTGGCAGTGCCGGCGACGCCAAGGATCCCTCGCAGCCCGGCGCCGACCTTGCCGAATCCCTGTTGCCGGCCTCGCCCCCGCGCTTTACCGCAGGGCTTGCCCGCAGCGCAGCGCCCGCGCACCACGCGGGCGTCATGCCCGACCCCGACCTCCCCCTTCAGCAGCGCCCTCCCAGCGCCTGAGTCTCCCCCGCGCCGCGTGCGCTGGCCTTGCGTGCGCTCGTAGTCAGGTTCCCGGTTTTCCTGTCGTTAGTCTCCTGCACGCGGCGCGCCTGGCTTGGGCGCTGCGCGTGCTTGCGATGCGCGCCCCTGTTTTCACCATGGCATTGATCACTTCCTCACACAAAAAATGAAACGCGTCCTGCTCTTCCTGGCGACCAACCTCGCCGTCATGCTTGTCCTCAGCTTCACCGCCAGCTTGCTCGGCGTGAACCGCTTCCTCACCGGCAACGGCCTCAACCTTGGCATGCTGCTGGCATTCGCTGCGCTGATGGGCTTCGGTGGTTCCTTCATCTCGCTGCTGATGTCCAAGACCATCGCCAAGTGGTCGACCGGCGCGCAAGTCATCACCCAGCCCAGCAACGGCACCGAAGTCTGGCTGGTGCAGACCGTGCTGAAGCTGGCCGACCGCGCCGGCCTGCCGATGCCTGAAGTCGCCATCTATGAAGGCGAAGCCAATGCGTTTGCCACCGGCGCCACCAAGAAAAGCTCGCTGGTCGCCGTTTCCACGGGCTTGCTGCAAACCATGTCGCACGACGAAGTGGAGGCCGTGCTCGCGCACGAAGTCGCCCACATCGCCAATGGCGACATGGTCACGCTCACGCTGATCCAGGGTGTGGTCAACACCTTCGTGATCTTCCTGGCGCGCGTGGTGGGCTACTTCGTGGATTCGATGCTGCGCAAGAACGATGAGGAATCGAGCGGCCCCGGCATCGGCTACATGATCACGGTGGTGGTATGCGAGATCGTGTTCGGCATCCTGGCCAGCATCATCGTGGCCACCTTCTCGCGCCATCGCGAATACCGTGCCGATGCCGGCGCGGCCAAGCTCATGGGCAGCCCCACGCCGATGGTGGCGGCGCTGCGCCGGCTGGGCGGCCTGGACTCCGAAGGCCTGCCGCAGAACATGCAGGCGATGGGCATTGCCGGTGGCAAGTCGTGGCTCTCGCTGTTCTCCAGCCACCCGCCGATCGAGCAGCGCATTGCCGCGTTGCAAGCTAAGGCCTGAGGTCCTTGCCGGGCTCCTCTGGCCTCGCGCGGAACGCTGCCCGATAGCGTTCCGGCGTGGTCTGCACATGCCGCTGGAACGCCTGCCGCATCACGTCGGCGTTGGCAAATCCAGTCGCACGGGCGATGCCATCCAGGCGTCGCCCATCTTCCTCCAGCATCCTGCGCACCGCTTCCACACGTAGCCGTTCCACGTAGCGCGCCGGCGTCTCGCCGACCTGCCGCGCGAACACGCGCGCGAAGTTGCGCGGGCTCATCGCCACGCGCTCGGCCAGCACCTGCACCGACAGGTCGCGCGCCAGGTGCTCCGCCATCCAGGCCTGCAATTCACGCAACTCCGGGCTTTGCGCGCTCTGCGCCTGCAGCAGCGTGGAGAACTGTGCCTGGCTGCCGGGACGGCGCAGGAACAGCACCAGTTCGCGCGCCACGGCCAGCGAGGCGGCATGGCCGAGATCGTCCTCCACCAAGGCCAGCGCCAGGTCCATGCCAGCGGTCACGCCGGCCGAGGTGTACAGATCGCCCGCGCGGATCCAGATCGGGTCCGGGTCCACCTGTACCAGCGGATGGCGCTGCGCCAGCCGCGCGGCGTGCCGCCAGTGCGTGGTGGCGCGATGGCGGTCCAGCAGCCCGGTGCGCGCCAGCACGAACGCGCCGGTGCAGACCGCGCCGAGGCGGCGCACGCGCGGTGCCTGCGTGCGGATCCAGTCAATCAGGCGCGCGTCGTTGGCTGCCGCGGCGTGGCCTGAGCCGCCGGCGATCAGCAAGGTGTCGATCGGCCCGGGCAGCATGTCGCCGATGCGATGATACGGCGCGTCGGCCAGCAGCCGGATCCCGCTTTCAGTGCACACCAGGCCGTCGTCGCGCACGCTGGCAACGCGGATGTCGTAGGCCGGCGAGGCCCGGCCGGGGAGCCGGTTGGCATGGCCGAAGACCGCGCTGGGCCCGGTCACGTCGAGTTCCTGCGCCGGGTCCGGCGCGACGAGCACGACGATGCGCGGCGGATCATTCGGCAAGGGATGGCTGGCAGGCATGGACGGTGACCCAGGGCGAGAGTGTGCGTGCGCGAGTGCGGTTGCCGCCGATCATACCGGCGCCGGCGCTTATCCGGCCAGCACCGCCGCGCGCGGCGTGCCGCGCTGCCAGCCTAGCGTGACCAGCAGCGCCACCGCCAGCGCCGGCAGCACGGCGAGGTTGACGGCCTGCCAGCCATAGCGGTACAGCACCTGCCCGGCCGCGAGCGTGGCCAGCGCGGTCACCGCGGCGGCGGAGAATTCGGCCAGCGCCTGGGTCCGCGCGCGCTCGGCGGGCCGGTAGCTTTCCGCCAGCAGCGTGGTGCCGCCAACAAACATGAAATTCCAGCCAATGCCAAGGCACAACAAGGCGACATAAAAGGCTGGCAACGCCGTCGAGGCCAGGGCCACGAGCGAACCCATTGCAGCGAGCGCGATGCCGCACATCAACATCGGCCCGCGCCCGAAGCGCTGCAGCAGCCAGCCGGAGAAGAAGGACGGCGCGTACATGCCCACCAGGTGCCACTCGATGATCTGCGCGCCCTGCGTGATGGTATGGCTGCATGCCACCGCGGCAATCGGCGTGGCAGTCATCACGAACATCATCACCGCGTTGCCGATGCCGTTGTTGGCAAACGCCGCCAGGAATACCGGCTGGCGCGCGATCTCGGCGAGCGGGCGCGCGGGCAACGCCGCGGCGCCGTGATCGGCCGCTGCCGCGCCTGCCTGCGCCTTTGGCTCGCGGTAGCCAAGCGCCAGCAGCAAGACCGTGGCCATCCCGAACGCCGCGACCACCGCATACGATCCGGCAAAGGGCTGCGCCACCATCAGGTCGCTGCTCCACGCGGCGATGGCGGGCCCGCACACCGCGGCCACCACGCCGCCGGTGAGCACGGTGGAAATGGCGCGCGGCTTATCCACAGGCGCGGCGGCGTCCGCCGCGGCCAGCCGGTAAAAGCGCGCGAACGCCTGGAACACGCCGACCAGCGCCGTGCCCACGCAGAACGCCACGAAGTCATGGTGCGAGATGGCCCACACCGACACCAGCCCGCCCGCGCAGCACGCTAGCCCGCCGAGCGAAAAAGCGATGCGGCGCCCCAGCCGCTCAATCAGGAAGGCGGCCGCGATGGCTGTGAGCGCCGACGCCACCGTGATCAGCGCGAACGGCAGCGTGGCCAGCGCCTTGTCGGGCGCGAGCGTGTAGCCGACCAGCCCGGTCAGGGTCAGGTCGACCGACAGCGCCGAAGTGAACAGGGCCTGGCAGATTGCCAGGACCCGGGCTTGGGACATCGCGGGACGTGCCATTGTGGCGCTCCGGTGAGGAAGAGGCGGGGATGGCACCGAGCGTACGAAAAGCGCGAGCGTGGCGGCTGACAATGATCCGCAGAATCCTGCCAACTCGCTCCTGGCCGGGCTAGTTGAACACGTCCTGGCGGTAACGTCCCTGTGCCACCATGCCCGCCAGCCAGTCGGAGGCCGCGGCCTCGCTCATGCCGCCCTGCTGCGCCGCGATCTCGATCAGCGTGCGCCGCACCGCCGGCGCCATCTGCCGGCCGTCACCGCACACATAGATCGTGGCGCCGTCCTGCAGCATCGCCCAAATGGCCTGGCGATCGCGCCATAGCAGATGCTGCACATAGCGCTGGTCCGCAGCGGCGGTAGTGGAGTAAGCCGCATGCGCCTGCACCACGCCCTCGGCCTGCCAGCGGGCCACATCATCGCGGTACAGCCAGTCGTGCCCGGGATGGCGGCAGCCGTAATAGAACTGGCTGGCGGCTACCGCCTGTCCGGCGGCCTTCTGCGCCGCGCGCTCTTCCAGGAAGCCGCGGAACGGCGCGATGCCCGTGCCTGGCCCGACCAGGATCATCGGCCGCGCCGGATCGGGATCGGGCGCGAAGGCCGGGTTGGGCGTGCGGATCGCGGCCGCCACCACCGCGCCCGGCGCGAGTCCTTGCAGCCAGGTGGATGCCACGCCACGGAACATGCCGCGTCCCGAAAGCGCGGGCGACCACACGGTGCCGACCGTGATCGTCGCCACATCCGGTGAGACCAGGGGCGACGACGCGATGGAATAGAAGCGCGGCCGCATCGGCACCGTGCAAGCCAGCAGGCCCGGCAGCGTGAGCGCGATGGCGGGGTGGCTGACCAGCACATCCACCAGCCCCAGCCGCTGCGAGGCCACGCGCGCCGCGTAGCCCTCTTGCGCGTGGTCCGAGCCGAGCCGCTCCAGCGCCGCGCGCGTGAACGGGCAACGTGTGTATTGCAGCAGCGTGCGCAGCGTCTGGCGCGACACCACATCTTGCAGCTCGATGAAATGCGTCAGCAGTTCGCGCAAGGGCAATGCCTCGTCCAGTGGCAGCCCGCGCGCGGCGCAGCCAGGCGCGGCGGACAGCGTCACCATGGCGTCGGGATCGAGATCGAGCCGCTCGCACAGGTCCCGCACGGTAGCGGGATGGTTCTGTGGATACACCGCAAGATGATCGCCGCTCGCGTAGCTTGCGCCTTCCGGCAGGCGCAGCTGAATGTCGCGCGTGGCGGTGCGCGGCGCTTCCAGCGCGAAGTCCCACAGACCCGCCGGATCGTTCACCAGTTCCGTGTTGGCCAGCACCGTGAAGGCTTGCGTCGACGGCGGCAGCGTGCTGGCACGGATGGTGGCGATATCGCGCAGCCGCACCGCGATCTGGCTGGCGCCCGCCGCATCGGGTGCCGCGCCCTGCTCCACGCGCAGCGCCTGCAGCGATTGCCACAGCGCGGCGAGCCACGACTCGGCAGCCTGGTCGAAGTCGCCATTGCCATCCGCCTCGCCGCGCGCAAGCAAAGGCGCCGCGCCAGCCGCGCTGAAGAAGTCGTGCAGCCGCTTGGGGAATGCCTGGTACGTAGCCCATTGCGAATTGCCGCAGCCTAGCAACGCAAAGCGCAGGCCTTCTGCGCGGTAGCCGCCGGCATCGCCGCTATCGAGCATCGCTTCGAAGCGTCGCGCTGAATCGGGTGCGCGCCCGTTGTAGGTCGCCGCGACGATCACGGCGAGCCCATCGGTGGGCAACGTGCCCACGGCTTCGTCCAGGTCGCGCAGCGTGGCGGCAAAGCCGGCCGCCAGCGCGCCGGCGTGAATCTGCTCGGCCAGCTCGCGCGCGGTGCCCAGGCTGGAGCCGCACAGCACGGCAAGGGGCTGGCCGTTGCCGCGCACCGCCGGGGGTTGCGACTGCACGCTGGCGGCGCCGGCCGCAGCCGAAGCGGCGATGCGCTCATGGGCACGGCGCCGCCGCGCGCGCAGCGTGAACGCATCCGGCTTCAGGGTCAGCGTTTCCTTGATGCGGAACTGGTAGTCGTGCGGATCGCTGAACTGGAAATTGCGCAGCATCAGGGCCAGCGCGAGCTTGGCTTCGGTCAGCGCGAACTGGCGGCCGATGCAGGCGCGCTCGCCATTGCCGAACGGCTTGTAGGCGTGGGGATGGATCCTGGCCTCGTTCTCGGGCAGGAAGCGGTCGATGTCGAAGGTCTCCGGATCGGCCCACACTTTCGGGTCGCGGTGCAGCGCGGTGAGCACCACCGAGATGCGCCGATCCTTGCGGATCAGGTAACGCCCGCCGATCACCGTGTCCTCGAATGGCGCCACCGCAAAGGCGGGCGCCGTGGGCCACAGGCGCAGCGTTTCCTTGAGCACGCGGTCAATCACCTGCAGCTTCGCCAGGTCGGCATAGACCGGCGGCGTGTCGCCCGGCAGCACCGCGTCCACCTCGGCATAGGCTTGCGCCAGCACGCCGGGATGGCGCAGCAGCTCATACAGCGCGAACGTGAGCAGGCCGCTGGTGGTCTCGTGCCCCGCGATCAGGAAGGTGATGACCTGGTTGCGGATGTTCACGTCGTCCAGGCGCTGGTCGGTGTCGGGGTCGCGCGCCTCCAGCATCAGGTTGAGCAGGTCGTGCGCGGGCGGCTGGCCGGCGCTATTGCCGGCCGCGGCGCGGCGCTGCCGCACCACGTCATCCACCAGCTCTCGCATGTACTGGATATCGTCAGCGAACTTGCGGTGCGCCTTGTGCATGAACTTGTCCTGCAGCGCAAAGCGCGTGAGCTTGCCCATGGCCTCCTCGAGCGCGCCGACCATGGCGTCGATAAAGGGATGGAGCTGCTCGCGCGAGAACGAATCGAAGTCATAGCCGAAGCCAGACAGCGCGATGGTGTCCAGCGTGAGCCGGGTCATGTCGTCGGCGATCGGGATGTCGGTGTCGGCGCCCTGGCGGTCCCACTTGTCGACCAACCGGTTGGCCACGCGCAGCATCACGTCGAAGTAGCCCTTCATCGCGCGCTGGCTGAAGGCGGGCATCAGGATGCGGTGAGCACGGCCCCAGTTCTCTTCCTCGGCGTGCGCGGTGAACAGGCCGTCGCCAGCCAGGTCGCGCAGGTAAGACAGCGGCGGCCCGACGATCTTGCGAAAGTGCTGCCCATCCGACAGCTCGCCCACCAGCGCGGCGTCGCTCACGAACGCCACCCGGCGCCCGGCGAAATCCAGTTCGAAAATGCCATCGAAGGCACGGCTGCGCGCCAGCAGGTGCTGCCCGACCTTGCCCGGCGTGACCTGCAACAGGTTGCCGACCAGTGGCCAGCCCGGGTCGCGCGGGATTGGTTCGAGCGAGCGTGCGGGCTGCGCCGCCGGAATGGTTGCTGCGGTTGCCGAGGTTGCGGCCGGAGCGGCGGAGGCAGGAGTGGAGGCGCGCTGCATGTTCAGGTCACCAGATGGTAGTCGGCGGGCGAAACGCCGGGGTTGGGCCAAGGGGCTCAGACGCCGCCCTGTGTCTCTTGTTTGTTTTTCTGTTTTCTGCCGGGTGCATGGCGTACATGGCGTACATGACGTACATGACGTACATGACGTACATGACGTACAAGGCTATCCCTGCAAGTCGACGTAGACAACCGTCTACTTTTGCAGCAAAGTAGACGAATGTAGACCGAGTGTCAATTCCAAACCGGATTCGCTCAAGCCGGCGTATTCAAGCCGGTGTATCCCGGCCTTAACTTTTTTGCCTGACATCATGGAAGACATTGCCGGCGGCAAACGCAAACTGATCGACGCGGCGCTGCGCCTGGCCGCAGCCAGGCGCAGCTTCGCCGGCCTCGGCCTGCGCGAGCTGGCGCGCGAAGCGGGGCTGAACCCCAACACCTTCTATCGCCACTTCCGCGACATGGAAGACCTGGCGCTGACCGCCGTGGCCGAGGTCGGCAACGAACTGCGGCCCATGCTGCGCGCGGTGCGCTGGGCGGTGGCGCAGGACAACCCGGGCGAGGTCGCCACCCGCGCCTGCGACGCCTTCTTCGCCTACGCCGATGCCCACCCCGACGCCTTCTTTGTCGGCGTGTGCGGCAGCACCGGCCCGCAGCCGGCGCTGCGCGAAGCGGTGCGCCAGGTGCTGGCGGATATCGCCGGCGAGATGGCGGAAGACATCGAGAGGCTGGCGCTCTGCCCGGGCCTGTCGCGCCCCATCGTCGACGACCTCTGCGGCTACGTGGTGTCCTACCTGTTTCACCTGTCGACGGACTATCTCGAAGATAACGCCAAGGGACGCCGCCTGCGCATCCAGCAATCCAAGCAGTTGATCAGCTGGCTGCTGCGCGGCGCAGCCGAACAGCAGCGGGCGCAGGATCAGCCGGCGCCCGTACCCGCACCTGCGCGCAAGCGCAAGCCAACGGAACGCCGGCCGCACTGAGCGCGCCGGCCGCTGCGGCTGCGGCTGCGTTTGCAATGCGGGCGGCAAGCGCCCGAACAAGCGGCTGAACGCCTGCCCTGCCGGGTCTCCTCGGTATTTTCCCTGAGCCAGCCGCGCAACGGCGGGAAAGCTGGATGAAGGCTTGCCATGCCTACGATGCAGGGGCTTCTCTCATGGCCGGGACACGCGTCCCGCCCGCGAGCAGCCGGATTCATCGACAAGACTAGCGAGCCCCGAGGAGATCAACTTGAAAGCCAAAACCAAAACCACAGCCCTCGCGCTGGCAATCGGCGCGGCCTTTGCCGGCCACGCCAACGCGCAATCGAACGTGACGCTGTATGGCCTCATCGACACCACCATCAGCACCATCAGCAACGCCGACGCCAAGGGTGACCGCCTCACCGGCTACCACCAGCCGGCGTGGTTCAGCGGCAACCGCTGGGGCCTGACCGGCGCGGAAGACATCGGCTTCGGCACCAAGGTGATCTTCAAGCTGGAGAGCGAATTCCAGAGCTACAACGGCGCGATGGACACCCCCGGCGTGCTGTTCAACCGCGACGCCTGGGTCGGCATCAACAGCGATGTCTTCGGCAAGCTGACCTTTGGCCGCCAGAATGCACTCGGGCGCGACCCGATGGCTTCGGGCCTCTATGGAGACCCCTACGGCCCGGCCGCGATCACGACTGAGGAAGGCGGCTACACCAACAACAACAACTTCAAGCAGCTGGTGTTCTACGCGGGCAGCGCCACCGGCACGCGCATGGACAACGGCGTGGTGTGGAAGAAGCTGTTCGACAACGGCCTGACCGCCGGCGCGGGTTACCAGTTCGGCGAAGTGCCGGGCGCGCCGTCGCGCAACACCACGGAGACGGTCACCCTGGGCTACAACGGCGGGAACTTCCACGTCTCGAGCTTCTTCACGCAGGCCAACGTGAATGGCCAGCGCAACCGAACCTATTCGGCTGGCGGCAACTATGTGTGGGGCATCGTGCGCGCCAGCGCGGGCTATTTCCACTACACCGCGGAGCAGGGCGCGCTGGGCCAGCGCAAGGACGACGCCTACACTGTGTCGCTCAAGATCGACCCGGCAGGCGCCTTCGACTATGAGATCGGCTACCAGATGATGAAGGCCGGCCACGCCGCCCTGAATGCCGACGGCTTCACCATCAATGCTTATGGCAACACCGCTGGCTCCACCGCGACCGACAGCGGCCGCAAGAACACGGTGTACGGCTCGATCTTCTACCACTTCTCGAAGCGCACCGAGGTCTATCTCGCGGCCGACTACATGTTCCTGCAGCACGGCTATCACGCCGCGCAATCGAACGGCTTCGCGCACCAGAGCGAATTCGCGGTGGGCATGCGCACGCGCTTCTGACCCCCGTTGCATCGGCCTGCGCCTGGCGGCGCGGGCCTGGCTCCGAACTTTCCTTGTCCCGGCCACAAGCCGGGTTTTTTTCGCCTGGCGGCATCGTTCCGTGCTTCAGGCGTGCTGCCATCTCCGACTTGTGAGAGATGGGCCGGGGTGAGAGGGAGAGACAGCCGTCGTGATGGCGTGCGGTGTTGGCCGATCCGTCGGCTTCGTTCAATGCCACTGGTCTGCTCCCCTCTCCCACTTGTGGGAGAGGGGCCGGGGGAGAGGGCGGGCGCTCGCAGGAAGTCCGGCGAACCAAGTAAAAAGGCCCACCCCGACGGGGAGTCGGCGTGGGCAAGGGAGATGGCGTCCCGGCGCGTGCGTAGCGCTATTGCGCTGTGCCGCCGCGACGTAAGGTCAGGCCAGGTTACCTGGCTTCCATTTAAGCAGGCGGTTTTCCAGCGTGGTCAGCAAGAAATCCGCGGCAAGCGCTACCACCGCCAGCACGATCATGGCGGCGAACACGCCGCTGGCATTGAAGGCGCCCTGCGCCGTGGCGATCAGCAGGCCGATGCCCTGCTTGGAGCCCAGGAACTCGCCCACCACGGCGCCGACCAGCGCGAAGCCGAAGCTGACGTGCAGGCTGGCCAGGATCCAGCTCAACGCCGACGGCACCACCACGGCGAAGGTCAGCTGCCGTTTGGAAGCGCCGAGGATCTGCGCATTGGCGATCAGGTAGCGGTCGGCTTCGCGCACGCCCTGGAAGGCATTGCCGAACACCACGAAGAACACCATCACCACCGCCAGTGCCACCTTGGAGGCCATGCCCAGGCCCAGCGCGATCACGAAGATCGAGCCCAGCACCACGCGTGGAATGGAGTTGGCAATCTGGATGTAGATGCTGAACACATCGGCCAGCAGCTTGTTGCGCCCGAGCACGATGCCGCAGATCACGCCGGCGACCGAGCCGATCAGGAAGCCCAGCCCGGTCTCTTCCAGCGTGACCGCCACCTGCTCCAGCAGCGGGCCCTGCGAGGTGCCGTTGACGAACCAGTCATAGATCTGCTCCGCAATCAGCGAGGGCATGGAGAAGAAGAACGGGTCGATCCAGTGCAGCCGCCCCGCCAGCTCCCAACCGCCCAGCGCCACCACCAGCAAGGCAATGCGCAGGGTGATGATCAGTTGGCGGCGCCGGCGCATGGCTAGCCTGGCTTCCCGTTCAAAGACGTCGAGTTCGTCGGCAAGGGCCGTGTTTGCTTCCATATTCATTGGTATTGGCATTGGCGTTGGCATTGGCATTGGCTACGGTTGGCGGCGCAGCATCAGTCGATGTGGACTTCTTCGCGCAGATCGGCCCAGATCTCGCGCGACAGTTCGACAAAGTGCTTTTCGTAGCGGATCTCCGAAGTCACGCGCGGGCGTGGCAGGTCGATCTCATAGACACGCTTGAGGGTGGCCGGACGCGCGGTCAGCACGAAGACCCTGTCAGCCATGGCGATGGCTTCTTCCAGGTCGTGCGTGACGAACACCACCGAGCCGGCGTTCTGCGACCAGAGCTGCAGCAGTTCGTCCTGCATCAGCGTGCGGGTCTGCATGTCCAGCGCGCTGAATGGCTCGTCCATCAGCAGGATCTGCGGATTGTTGATGAAGGTCTGCGCCAGCGCCACGCGCTTGCGCATGCCGCCCGACAACTGATGCGGGTAGTGGTTGCTGAACTTGGCCAGGCCGACCTTGCGCACCCATTCCTCGGCCAGGCCATAGGCCTGGTCGCGGCCGGCGCCGCGGAACAGCGGCCCGGCCGCCACGTTGTGCAGCACCGAGCGCCACGGGAAGACCGCATCGGCCTGGAACACGAAGCCGATGCGCGGATCGATGCCGGTCACGCGTTTGCCCATCAGGCGCACCTCGCCGGTGCTCGGCTTGAGCAAGCCGGTGATCAGGCTCAGTGTGGTCGATTTGCCGCATCCCGTCGGCCCGACGATGGCGACGAACTCGCCCTTGCCCACACACATGGAGAAGTCGCGCAACGCCACGGTGGCAGTGCCATCGGGGGCGATGAAGCGGCAGGAGACACGCTCGAATTCGATGGCCGGCGCATCTTGCGGCACGGTATTGGTCATGAGGTTTCCTTGCAGTGCGCGCGCGCCGGCGGCGCGAACCGGTTGTTCGCCTGGCGCCTCACTTGGCGGCGCGGTCGACGAACTCGTTGGTAAAGGTGCGGCCCAGTTCGATGTGCTTGCCCTTGACCGTCGGATCGAACGAGGCGAGCACCTTGAGCACCGTTTCGGGGCCGCCGGCGGGCATTCTGCCGTCGTCGGTGAACATGGGCAGCGAGGCGCCCAGGGCCTTGACGTAGAGCTCGCGGTTATTGCCGTAGTAGTCCTTGGGCATCTTCTGCGCGATCTCCTCAGCGCTGTGGGTCTTGATAAAGCGCATGGTCTTGACGAAGGCGCGCGCCAGCTTCTGCACCTGCTCCTTGTGTCCCTCCACCCAGGTGCGCTGCATATAGAGGCTGGAGGCCGGATAGAGCCCGCCCAGCGCCTGGGTGGTACCCTCGGCCGTGCGCATGTCGACCAGCACCTGCGCCTCACCGGTCTTGAGCAATTGCGAGATGGTGGGCTCGGTGGTCATGCCGGCATCGATGCGGCTCTGGCGGATCGCGGCCATGAAACTGTTATCGGCGCCGACCGGCAGCACCGTGTACTGGCTGGGCGCCACACCCGCCTTGAAGGCCAGGTACTGCGTCAGGAAGTTGGTCGACGAGCCCAGGCCCGTCACACCGAGCGTCTTGCCTTTCACATCGGCCATGCTCTTGATCTGGCCGGCCGCACGCGTGGCCACCATCTCCACCTCGCCCGGCACCTTGCCGAACACCACCACGGCCTCCACTTCCTTGCCCTTGCTCTGCAGATCGATGGTGTGATCGTAGAAGCCCACCACGCCCTGCACCGCGCCGGCCAGCAGTTCGTTTTCGGCGTCGACCCCGGCCGGCTGCGAGAGGATCTCGACATCGAGCCCCTCCTCCTTGAAGTAGCCCAGCTGCTCGGTCAGCCTGGCCGGCAGGTAGATGATCTTGGTCGCGCCGCCCACCATGATCGACAGCTTTGCATCGGCCGCCTGCGCCGTGTGCGCAGCTGCAAGTGCTGCAAGTGCTGCGGAGGCCACGGCAAGCGTGCCCTTCCTGTATGCATTCATCTTTGTCTCCCTTGTTTTGCTGGCGCCAGGTCTTGGTGGCCGGGGCATGATTGGGCTCTGGTTACGGCGTGCCTCCGCGCTCGCCGGGGCCACAGCGCGGGGTTCGAAGCATTCTAGGCAGCGCAAACCTTCACGCAGCTTTCGCCGCATCTCAGGGAATATCCCGATGCGGTGCTGTGTCTGCGGCGTGGCGGGCAGTGGTAAAAGGAGACCCCGGCAACAGTAGGTCCTCACCAGAGCGGTTCATGAAGGTATTGCTGATCGAAGACAACGCTTCGCTCATCCACTGGCTCGCGAGGCTGCTGAAGGAAGAGCGCTTCATGGTCGATACCGCGCTGGACGGCGAGTACGCCGATCAGTTGCTGCAGACGCAGAGCTACGACGTGGTGCTGCTAGACCTGCAGATCCCGCGCCTGGCTGGCAAGAGCGTATTGCGCCGGCTGCGCGCGCGCCGCAACAACGTGCCGGTGCTGGTGGTGACCGCAAGCGCGTCGGTCGACGAAAAAGTGGAGTGCCTGGGCCTGGGCGCCGACGACTACCTCGTCAAGCCGTTCGAAGTGCGGGAGCTGGTCGCGCGCATCAAAGCCCTGGCGCGGCGGCAGACCGGGGAGAAGCAAGCCGAACTGGCTTGCGGCGACCTCACTTACAACACCGACACGCGGCAATTCTATGTCGCGGGCGAGCTGCTTTCGCTGCGGCTGAAGGAGCACACCGCACTGGAAATCCTGATGATGCGGCTCGGCAAGACCGTGTCCAAGGCGAGCCTCATGTCGGGCGTGTATTCGCTCGACGAGGAGGCTAGCGAGGACGCCATCGAGATCTATATCCATCGCATCCGCAAGAAGCTCGAGGGCTGCCAGGCCACCATCATGACGCTGCGCGGCCTGGGCTACCTGCTGCAGCAAAAGCAATGATGCACAGCCTGCGCGTACGGTTGCTGCTATGGCTGCTGGTGCCGCTGGCGGGCTTTGTGGGCATCAGCAGCTATGCCGCCTACCTGAGTGCGGCCGATACCGCAAACCGCGTGCAAGACCGCGCGCTGCAAGCCTCGGCCGACGTCATTGCGGGCCACATCGCGTGGGCGGATGGACGTATCACGGTGCAGGTGCCACCATCGGCGCTGTCCCTGTTCGACTCGCCCTATGGCGACCACGTTTTCTACAACGTGGTCGACGATCACGGCCGGATCCTGGCAGGTAACCCGCGCTTCGAGCAGCCACCGATGGCGGGCGCCGCCAGCCCCGTGTTCTACGCTTCCCGTTTCCAGTCGCAGCCGGTGCGGGTAGTGCAAGCCACCCGCACGATGTTCGATTCCGGCGAGGCCCGCAAGGTCACCGTCACCGTGGGGCAGACACTGAATGGCAATCACGAGCTGGTTCGCAGCCTGCGCATGCCGGCGCTGCTGCGCGAAGTGGTGATGCTGGTGCTGGCCGTGGGACTGGTGATGATCGGGCTCACGGTGGAGCTGAGCCCGCTTCTGCGCGTGAAAGACGAAGTGGCGGGACGCGACCCGATGGATCTGGTACCGGTGAGCGCAATCGACCTGCCGCAGGAGTTGCGGCCCATTGTCGAGGCGATCAACCAGTGCATCCAGCGCCTGAACGAATATGTGCGCCAGCAAAAGCGCTTTATCGCCGATGCCGCGCACCAGATCCGCACGCCGCTCGCGGTGCTGGGGGCGCAGCTGGAGTTTGCCGCGCGGGTGGACGATGAAGCCAGGCTGCGCGAGATCCTCGGCTCGATGGAGACCAGCACACAGGCCATGACCAACCTGGCCAACAAGCTGCTGCTGCTGTCGCAGGCCGAAGCCGCGCGCAGCGCCGGTGCCGCGCAACAAGGCGCGGACCTGGTGCCGCTGGTGACCGCCGTGCTGGAAGACATGGTGGTGCTGGCGCAGCGCAAGGGCATAGACCTGGGCGCCGAGCTGGCGGTCGACAGTGCACGGGTGAGCGTCAACGAGTGGATGATGGCGGCCGTGGTCTCGAACCTGGTCGACAACGCGATCCGCTATACGCCGGCGCAAGGCCAGGTCACCGTGGCCGTGACGCTCGAGGCGAAAAGTGCCGTCCTCGCGGTGAGCGACAACGGCCCCGGCATTCCCGCCGAAGCGCGGCCCAAGATATTCGATCGCTTCTATCGCAACGCGCTGCCGAACCAGGAAGGCAGCGGCCTGGGGCTTGCCATCGTCAAGGAGATCGTGCTGACGGCGCAAGGCCAGGTAAGCCTGAGCCCGGGCATCGGCGGGCGCGGCGTCACGCTGACGGTGCGCCTGCCTCTGGCCACCTGAGTGCCAGCGCCGATGTCAGCTTCGATGCCAGGCGGCGGCGTGAGACAAAAGTGCCAGCGCGGGCGCGCCGCCCTCAGAGGCCGTTTCAAAATGAAGCGAAGCGGTTCTGGCTAGGCGCGCGGCCGCAGACAGTACAAGTGGTACGGCCAAGACCGCGCAACGACGCCAGCATCTTTTTGAAACGGCCTCTTAGTCCACCACCTTGCCGCGCTGCGCCTTGACCTGGCTGCGCTGGCTCTTGCCTTCGAGGCGCCGCATCTTCGAGCCGAAGGTGGGCCGCGTGGGACGGCGCGTGCGCGGCGGCGTAGCCACGCTGCGCACCAGGTCGTGCAGGCGCTGCACGGCCTCCTCCCGATTCATCTCCAGGCTGCGGTGTTGCTGCGCCTTGATCACCACCACGCCATCGCGCGTGATGCGGTGGTCATGCAGCTGCAGCAGCCGCGCCTTGTGCCCTTCTTCCAGCGACGAGGCGCGGACATCGAAACGCAGGTGGACCGCGTTGGACACCTTGTTGATGTTCTGCCCGCCCGCGCCTTGCGCGCGGATCGCGGTGATCTCGTATTCGGTGTGGAGGATGGTGATGTCGGGCTGCATGGCACGCATGATAGCAAGGGCCGATGCGGCCCGCTCCCATGCGCTAGCGAGCCGATGGCAGCTCGCCCCAGGCCACCAGGATTCGCTGGATGCTGCGCGCGTAAGCGTCGCGCTGGCCCGGCGATTCGGAGTGGTAGGCGCCAATGGCGCGCCAGGTGTTGCCATGCCTCACCATCTTTTGCTTTAGCAGCCACGCGGCGACATAGACGTTGACGCACGCGTCGGTCAGCGCGCGGCTCGGCACGCCGTGGCGTGCCAGGTCGTTGAAATGCACCGAGTTGATCTGCAACTGCCCAACGTCGATCGACCCGTTCGCATTGCGGTTCACCGCGGCGGGATCGCCCTTCGACTCGAACCACGCGATGGCACGCAGCACCGAGGGGTTGACGCCTTGGTAGGTGCCCGCCTGCTCGAAGCAATCCTGCGCGCGGGCCGCACCATGAAACAGCAGCAGAGGCAGCGAAATCGCCAGCAAGCTGCCCGCGAGCGTGCCGGCATGCCCGCGGCGCTGGCGCAGGCCGGCTGCCTTCGTATGGGCGTTAGCGGACACGATTGATGCCCTCGCTTGCCAGACGTTGGCGATGGTCTTCAGCCAGCCCGGGCGGCGGCGACTGCTGCAGGGCCAGGTCGAGCTGACGTCCGATCGTGTCCAGGTACGCACGCGAGGTGTCCGAAACCACCAGCCGCACCACCGGCGCGAGGCTCTTGCGTTCCGGCGCGGGCGGCGCTTTGGTCCGGGCCCTGGCGGTGTGGCCCACGCGCGGCGCGCTGAGCTCGTCACTGCCACTCGTGGGCGGCAACATGGCCAGGGTCGGCAGCGGTGGATAGACCTTGTCCGCCGCCGGTGCGGCTGCCGGCAAGGTAGGACGGACATCGGCGCCAGGCGCGGTGGCAAGGGCCGGCATGGCCAGCGCCAGGCAGGCGGCAAACAGGATGAGGCGGTGCATCGGCTGCGGCTCCTTGTTGCGGTGTGATTGCGGTGCTATTGCGGCGTTATTGCGATTGCGCCGTCTTGATGGTGACGCTGTACGGCTGACTCGCGCCGGCCGTCAGGTTCTCGAGGTGAACGGCGGTGGTGCGCTGTGCCGGTACGCCTTTCCAGATCGCCTGGTTGAGGTAGGGCAGGTCCTGGCCGAGCGCGGTGACCACGATGGTCGCCGGCTGCTTCTGCCGGGCCGCCAGCGCGCCGGCCTTGGCAAGCACGGCCGCGAGTTGCGCATCACGCGCGCCAAGCGCATCCGGCGGGATCACGAAGCTCGCAATCGTGCTCTGCGGCGCTGGCGCGTCCGACGTCGCAGAGGCAGGCAGTTGGGCACAGCCCGCCAGCGCCAGCAGCGCCGCCGCCCCGGCCAGCGGCATCGCCAGGCGCTTTGCCCACGCGCCCAGCAGCCGAGAGTGAGCGACGGCCCGGCGCGTCCGTTCGCGGGGCACTTTGTCTGCGATATTGCACATGGAATGGCTTCCCTAGGCGTTTGATGCGGGCCATTTACGCATTGGGCCGATCGGGCGAAAAGGCGCAATTAAGAGGAGAAATTGCTTCTGTTTGCGGATTGACAGTGCCTCCCACCGGGCAGCCGTAGCGCGCGCAAGCGCGGCTACGCGCCGGGCATGGCACTTTTTGGGAAGGCACGTGCTCGACAAGCCGCGCGGCGCAAGACCGGAATGCTCCACGCGCCATACCGCGAGCGCCGCCGGAAATCGCCGGCGGCGGTTCCGCCGCTGCCCAAATCCTGCCGAGGCGCGCGCAGCTGTATCAACGGCACAACGCGCGCAGCGCCATGATTGCGCTCAAGGACCCTGCACCGCGCCCTGGCTTGCCGGCCGCACCAGTAGCAGGCTTGCCACAGCCAGGAGCACGCAACCGACCCCGGCCACCTGGGCCACGCTGACCCGCTCGCCCAGCAACACCGCCGCCAGGACGACCGCCGACACTGGCGCAAGCGCGGTAAACAGCGCTGCCTCGCTGCCGCTCGTGCGCGCCGAACCCGCGTACCACAGCAGGAATCCGCCGACCGTCGGCACGATTGCGTAGTAGATCACCGCAGCCACCGCCTGCGTGGAAAACGCCAAAGTCCACGGCGCCTCGAACACAGCAAACAGCGCGGATGCGACCAGCCCGATGCCGCACATGAGCGCCGATAGCGCGAGTGGCGCAATCGCCTGGTCCAGCCGCCGGTTGAGCAGGATGAACAGCCCCTCGCACACTACGGCTCCCAGGACGAGCGCGTTGCCGAGCAAGGAATGCCCGCTGCCGGCGCCGGAAGGAAAGGCAACCATGACAATCCCTGCCGTGGCCAGCCCGATCGCGAGCATGAGGAAACGATGGGGACGCTCGCCAAGCAGCAGGATCGCGATCACCGCCGACACGATTGGCAGCGTACCAATGATGACGCCCGCATCCGCGGCCGAGGTCAGCCGCAGACCGGAGATCAGGAGCGTCGTATAGCCCACGCTGCCCGCCGCGGCCTGCACCACCAGCGTGATCCGGTCACGCCCGCGTGGCCTTGGCCACGACGCGCCGGTCAGCCGCAACGCGCCCAGCAAGCAAGGCAAGGCCATCGCGAACCGCAGCGCGGTGGCCGTGAACGGCGGCAGGCCGGACGCAATGACTTTGCTTGCAATCACGGTGCTGCCAACCAGCACCATCGCAAGGGTCAGATAGAAATACCCCAGATAGCTTCCCCGCTTGCCCGGCATGCGCAGCCCCCGCCATGGAAAAGCAGCAGGCTAGCCGGGCCGGCGCATCAGGTCTTGAATGAAATTGCAGATCAGCTCACCACGGCCGCATAGGCGCGCGGCGACACGCCGTACTGGCGCACGAACATCCGCGTCATGTGGCTCTGGTCGGCAAAGCCGCTGGCGGCGGCCGCATCGGCCAGGGCCTTGCCCTGCGCAATCAGCGCGCGAGCCAGATGGATGCGTCGCTGCAAGAGGTACGCGTGCGGCGTCAGCCCGGTTGCCTTGGAGAACGCGCGCAGCAGCTGGAACCGGCTCAGCCCGGCAACCTCGGCGAGTTCGGCCAGCGAGACGGCTGCGGCCGGATCATCGTCGATCCGGCTGCGCGCCCGAGCGATCGCCCCCGCCTGTGCCCCCGCCTGCGCGCCTGCGCTACGCGCAAGGCCGGGCTCCGCCACCCGCGCCAGCAGGGCGAGCAGCATCGCCTCGCGCTGCAGATCCGAGCCAGCGCCGCCGCCGGCCGTAATGCGCAGATAGAGCTGCTGGAAGCTCGCCGCCACCGCGGCATCGCTGACGACCGGGCTAGGGAATTCGCACTGCCTCGTCCTGCCTTCGCTCAGGTCCAGGCTGGCCCGCGCGATGCATGCGGGATCGAAGTAAAGCATCCGCCACGACCGCCCGGCGTCGCCGATGGGCATGCCATCGTGCACCTCGCCCGGGTTGACCATGATCATGTCGCCCGGGCCCGCCTCGACCATGCCACGCCCGCTGTGCGACCTGTGCGCGCCCTGCCAGATCATGCCGATGCCAAATTGCTCGTGGGTATGCCGCGCAAAGGTGTGGCGCGTGCTCGCTTCGACCGCCTCCACGCCAGGCATCTCGCAGCGAAGGATCCTGAACTGTCCTGAGCGCATTCCGTGCTCCCTTTTGCGCGACGATATACTCACCCTCCCGCTTTGCGCTACCCCCGGTTCTGACATGGAACACATCCTCTTCCGGTCAGCAGTCTTGGCCGATCTTCCCGCCATCGTGGCATTGCTGGCGGACGATGCGCTTGGCAGCCAGCGAGAGATTGTCAGCACGCCCGTGGACGAACGGTACGTTACCGCCTTCCACGCCATCGCCGCGGACCCGAATCAGCGTCTCGTGGTAGCCGTGGATGGCGACACGGTCATCGGCACGCTGCAACTGTCGTTCATACCCGGCATCGCCCGCGGAGGTGCATGGCGGGGGCAGATCGAAGCGGTTCGCATCGCGGCGCCGTTTCGCAGCGCAGGGTTCGGCCAGCAGATGTTCGAATGGGCGATCGCGAAATGCAGGTCCCGCGGTTGCGCCATCGTGCAACTCACCACCGACAAGGGCCGTCCGGATGCGCACCGGTTCTACGAAAGGCTTGGCTTTGTTGCCAGCCACGAAGGCTACAAGCTGATCCTATAGGCCGGCCAAAGACGGGAGGCAAGGAAACGGGGAAGCTGGGGTGATGCCACTGACAGAAGTGCCCGCGCCAAAGCTAGGTGCAATTTAGCTACAGTGGGCGTTCAAGGTAGTGGAGGGAAGTGCCGCAATCCCTTGTCAGGATTGGTGCGCCCGGCTGGGATCGAACCAGCAACCCCTGCCTTCGGAGGGCAGTACTCTATCCATTGAGCTACGGGCGCACAGGGTATGACGGGGTACAACGCGGGCAGCGCGCGAGTGCCGCTGCCGGAAAGTCGCATAGCATACCGTGTTTGGCGAAAGACGTCCACGCCGGCCTGAAAAGTGCAGCCAGATGACGTCTCTTGCAAGCCGCTTTTGCCTCCATACGGTAGGTCTTTGAGGCTATAATCGCGAGTTATTTGTGTAAAAACGGGGCTGCGCAACGTCCACTTCAGGTCCGGGGATGATGGTGCCGCGCCCTGCTGGCTGGCCCGTTTCGGGGCAGTTGGCACCGGATAATAGTCCGATGCGCGCAATTGGCCAGGGGGAATTGGCCACCGAGCAAGCGGCCACATAAGCAGCCGATCGCGAGCGGCCACAGGTTTCCTGCAAAATTGAGAGTTGAGTATGAGCGACGTCCATCACGCACAAGACGAACACGAGTCTCCCATCAAGACCCCCAAGCAGCTGATCGCTGTGGTGATTGCCGCCTTCCTGGTGCCAATCATCGTGATCATCCTGCTAGTCAACTTTGTCGGACACGGTGCCAAGGAAGGCGCGGGTTCTACCGCTACCGTGGAAGCTGTCAATGACCGCATCAAGCCGGTCGCCTCGCTCGAACTGAAGGACCCGAACGCACCGCGCGTCTACAAGACGGGCGAGCAGGTCTATAAGGAAGTCTGCGCTGCCTGCCACGCCACCGGTGCTGCCGGCGCGCCCAAGTACAGCAACGCTGGTGACTGGGCTGCGCGTATCGGCCAGGGCTTTGACGGCCTGCTGAACTCCGTGCTGCATGGCAAGGGCGCCATGCAAGCCCGCGCCGGCACCACCGCCGACGACTACTCCGATTACGAACTCGGCCGCGCCGTGGTCTACATGGCCGACGCCGGCGGCGCCAAGTTCCCGGAACCGGCTGCGCCCGCCGCCGCTCCGGCTACGGCGGCTGCCTCGGACGCCGCGGCGCCTGCCGCAGCCGCTGCTCCGGCCGCTCCCGCAGCGGCACCTGCAGCCGCCGCACCGGCTGCTGCAGCTGCAGCTGCGCCGGCTTCCGCCGAAGTGGGCAAGAAGGTCTACGAACAAGTCTGCGCCGCCTGCCACGCAGCCGGTGTTGCCGGTGCGCCGAAGTTCGGCGACAAGGCAGCCTGGGCACCGCGCCTGAAGGAAGGCATGGACGCCGTGCACGCCTTCGCCCTGAAGGGCAAGGGCGTGATGCCGCCGAAGGGTGGCTACGCCGGCCCCGACGCCGACGTGATGGCCGCAGTGGACTACATGGCCAACGCTTCGAAGTAAGCGCAAGCAGCTCTCAACAAAAAAGCCCGCGGCATGCCGCGGGCTTTTTGCTTTCCGGTGTGACTCAAACCACGCGCGAGTAGCGCGTTGGCATCGGCAATGGCGTACCTGCATCAGCGCTCCGGATGGCAGCGGGCTCGGTGCGCCGGGCATCCTCGCGCAGGAAGCCGTCGAACACCATGGCAAGGCGGCGCACCAGCAAACGCCCCAGCGGTGTCACCTCGATGCGGCCTGGCTCACAGCGCACCAGCCCGTCTTCGGCCAGCCGCGCCAGCTCCGCCAGCTCGTGCGCGAAGTGCTCGGCAAAATCGATGCGGTGGCGCGCTTCGACCGCCGCCATATCCAACACGCCATTGCACATCAGCGCGCCAATCACATCGCGCCGCAAGTGATCTTCGTCACGCATGGCGAAGCCGCGCATCACCGGCAGCACGCCGGCGTCGAGGCCACTGTAGTAGTCATCCAGCGTGCGGGCGTTCTGCACGTAACGGCCCGCCACTGCCCCGATCGACGAAACGCCGAAGCCGAGCTGGTCATGGCCGGCGTGGGTGGAATAGCCCTGGAAGTTGCGCTGCAGCCGGCCCTCGCGCTGGGCCACGGCGAGCGCGTCGTCCGGCAGCGCGAAGTGGTCCATGCCGATGTAGACATAGCCCGCGGCGGTCAACTGCTCGATCGTGCCAACCAGGATGTCGAGTTTTTCAGCGGCTGCCGGCAGTGCGCGTTCGTCGATGCGCCGCTGCGGCTTGAACACGTGCGGCAGGTGCGCGTAGCTGTACACCGAGAGCCGGTCCGGGCGCATCGCCAGCACCTGCTCCACGGTGGCGGCAAAGCGCGCCGTGGTCTGGTGCGGCAGGCCGTAGATCAGGTCCATGCTGACCGAGCGGAAACCCAGCCGGCGCGCGGCGTCGACGACAGCCTGCGTCTCGGCCAGCGATTGCACGCGGTGGATGGCGCGCTGGACCTCGGCGTCGAAATCCTGCACGCCCAGGCTGATGCGGTTGAAGCCAAGTTCCGCCAGCAGCGCCATCTGTGCGTCGCCGATGCGGCGCGGGTCGATCTCGATCGAGTGCTCGCCCTCGGGCAGCAGGTGGAAGTGCTGGTGCAGCGCGTCCATGACCCGGCGCATCTCGGCGGGATCGAGGAAGGTCGGCGTGCCGCCGCCCCAGTGCGACTGCACTACCTCTCGCCGCGTGCCGAGCTGCTGCGCCACCAGCGCCATCTCGCGCGCCAGGTAGTCCACGTAGCGCGCGCTGCGGCGGTGGTCCTTGGTGATGATCTTGTTGCAGCCGCAGTAGTAGCAGATGTTCTCGCAGAACGGCACGTGCACGTACAGCGAGAGCGGCGCGGCGGCGCTAGCAGCGCAATCGGCCAGCGCCTGCTGGTAGTCCTGCGCGCCGAAGCCGCCGTGGAAGCGGTCCGCCGTCGGGTACGAGGTGTAGCGCGGGCCGTTGATATCCATGCGGCCCGCCAGCGCGCGAAAGTCCGACAAGGCATGCCGGTCCGGCGCTGCCGCGCCCCGTCCCGCCGGCTTGCCGGTGCAGGCGGCGCCGCACTTGCCGGAGCAGGTGCGGGATTGGCTCGAGACGGCAACGGGGACGGGCATTGCGTTGGGAAACGGGGCGGGGGCAGTCGCAGCCATGGGGCGGCCTTTGTCGTGGATTCGATGACCCATCGTAGGGCGCGCCGCCCGCGCCTGCGTTGACCGGGGTCAAGCCGCGGCCCATGACATGCGGCGCGCCACGGCCGGGACATGCCAATGACATGCCCGGCGTCATGCCAGCGTCACCTGGGCCGGATAGGCTGCGCGGCGCTCTCCCCAATCATGCAATTGCTCTGCACCTGGCCTCGCGGATTCCCATGCACGCTTCTTCCCTGATCGCCAACCCCGCACGACCACCGCGCCGCCGGGTCCTGGCCGCGCTTGGCAGCGCCATGCTGGCGCCTGCCTCCTTGCTGGCGCAGGCGCCGCCGCGCCGCCCGCTGGTGATCGGCCACCTTGTGGACCGGGGCGGCGCCCAGGCCGACCTGGCGCGCGACTACCTGGCGGGGGCCAAAGTGATGTTCGATGCGGCCAACGCCGGCGCGCGCGAGCCGCGCGTGGTGCATGTGGTGCGCGAGGTCGACGCCGATCCGCGCGCGGCCACCGCGCAGGCGCTGTCGCTGGTTGACGGGGAGCGGGCTGAATTGCTGTTCGGCCCCAGCGATGCCCTGCTGCCGGTGCTGGCCGCCTCGCCCGAGCTGGCCCGGCGCGGCGTGCAGATCGTGGCGCCGTTGTCAGGCCTGTCGCTCGCGGCGGATCACGTCTGGTACACGCGGGCCGACTACCGCAGCGAGCTGGATGCGGCCATCCGGCAGTTGCGCAGCTATGGCCTCAAGCAACTGGTGCTGGCCGTGGCGCCGGACTTTGCGGCCGGCAGCCTGGCTAACGGCACGCCGTGGCGGCGCCAGGCCGAGCAGGAGCCGGGACTGCAGGCACTCACGCTGGATGCGGGCAAGGGCAGCGACGCCGGCGCAGTGGCGCAACGCATCGCCGCCGCGCGCCCGGCCGCGGTGATCGTGGCGGGCGATACGCTGGCCTATGGCAACCTCGGCCGCGCGCTGGCGGCGCGGGGCTGGTACGGCTTCCTGGTGGGCTTGTCGGCGGTCAATTCGCTGGCGGCACGCGAGATTCTTGGCGTCGGCTACACCGGCGGCATCGTGTTGACGCAGATCGCCCCCGGGCCGCAGGACCTGACCCTGCGCGTGGTCAAGGAGCACGTGGGCCGGATGAAGCAGTTCCTGGACGAGCCCGCCTCGCCGGCCACGCTGGCCGGCTATATCGGCGCGGCCTGGCTGGTGCGCACGGCGCTGGCCGCGCCGCGCGGGGCCAGCCCGGCGGACCTGCGGCGCGCGCTGCAGGCCCGCGTCGACGTGGGCGATTTCGTGCTGGATTTCACGCGCGGCTCGCGCGGCTCGCAGTATGTGCAGCTTGCGGCAATGGGTGGCGGCACGGCACGGTGAGCGGTAGCGTTGGCACCGGGCCGCCCGCGGCTCAGGCGCGCGGCAGCACGATGCGCACCCGCAGGCCGCCTTCCGCCCGGTTGACCAGGCTGAGCTCGCCGCCGTGGCGCGCGACGATATCCGCGGCGATCGACAGGCCCATGCCGACCCCGCCGGTGGCACGGTTGCGCGAGGATTCGAGCCGGTAGAACGGCTCCAGCACGCGTGCCATTTCCTCCGGCGGAATACCGGGGCCGTTGTCGCACACATCGATCACCACCCGCTCGGAGCTGTCCGCCAGTTCAATGCACGCGCTGCCGCCGTAGCGGTGCGCGTTCTCGACCAGGTTGACCACGGCCCGGCGCAGTTCGGCCGGATAGGCCAGCAGCGGCTCGGCGTCGCCTGACAAGGTGACGTCCTGGCCGACTTCCGTGGCATCGTCCACCACGGCCTGCAGCAAGGCATGCACGTCCACCCGCTGGCGCGGCGCGGCCGCGCCGTCGCGCTCGCGCAGGTAATACAGGGTGGCATCGATCAGACCGTTCATCTCCGCCAGGTCCTGGCGCAGGCGATAGCGGACCTGGTTGTCGTCGACGCCTTCGATGCGCAGGCTCATGCGGGTGAGCGGGGTGCGCAGGTCGTGGGACACGGCAGCCAGGAAGCGCGATTGCTGTGCCAGCTGGGTGCGGATGCGCTGCTGCATGTGGTTGAAGGCCTTGGCTGCGGCGCGGGCCTCGGCCGGGCCGCTGTCTTCGTCCAGCGGCGGGGCATGCACGTCCTGGGCCAGCCGGCCGGCGCTGCTGGCCAGGCGCTGGACCGGCCTGGCCAGCAATCGTGCGCCCACCCAGGACGCGGCCACAATGGCGGCGAGCTGGAACAGCTGGCCCAGGCGCGGCGGCCCAAGACCGCGGGTCCGGTGCGGGCGGCGTGGCGGCACTGGGGCCCCGGCTCCGCCTTGGCCGTTGTCCGCGCGCGCCTCGGCATCCGGCGGCGGCGGGAACTCGCCCCGCCGCCTCTCGTCCCCCGGGGGCGGCGGCGGCATCTCGTCGCCGGGGACGAAGGTGAACCCGGTATGCCCCGGGCGCGGGAACACGCTCTCGATGACCGTGACGCCGAGCAGGTGCACGGCCAGCATGATCGCGGCCATCACCAGGAACAGCCGGATGAACATGGAGTCGTGGCGGGCCACCCAGCCCGCGCGCTCAGGCTTCGACGGCACCGGTGAAGGCATAGCCCTCGCCTCGGACGGTACGGATCAGCGTCGGGTCGCGCGGATCGTCGCGCAGCTTCTGGCGCAGGCGCGAAACCAGCAGGTCGATGCTGCGATCGAAGACATCGAGATCGCGGCCGCGCGCCTGGTTGATCAGCAGCTCGCGATCCAGCACGCGGTTCGGGTGCTCGATAAACGCCAGCAGCAGCCGGAATTCCGCATTGGACAACGGCACCACGGTTTCCTCGCCATCCACCAGCTGGCGCAGCGTGGTGTTCAGGCGCCAGCTGCCGAAGCGCAGTTCATGGCCGCCCGCCGCCGCCGGGCGCTTCGCGCCGCCGCCCCGGGCACGGCGCAGCACGGTGTGGATGCGCGCCACCAGCTCGCGCATCTCGAAGGGCTTGGTGACATAGTCGTCGGCGCCCACCTCCAGCCCGACCACGCGGTCGGCCAGCTCGGTGCGCGCAGTGAGCATGATCACCGGCAGGTCGCTGCGCTCGCGGATCTCGCGGCACAGCGTCAGGCCGTTTTCGCCGCGTAAAGAGAGGTCGAGCACCACCAGGTCGTAGTCGCGCGTGGCCATGGCGGCGCGCATGGCGGCGCCGCCCTCGGCGCCGTCGGCTTCGATGCCAAAGGTGGATAGGTACTCGGCCAGCATGGAGCGGATCTGCGGATCGTCGTCGACGATCAGCAAATGAAGGGGCGAGGCGGGAGAATGGTCCATCGGGTTTCGTCGTGCTTTGCAGCGGTGCGCCGGCAGGCCGGTATTGCAGCGGATTGGTGGGGCGGATCAGGGCGGCCCCGGCAAGCCGCCGCCGCCAGGGATTCACTCTACCAGCCCGGCGCTGCGGCCTGATAGGCAGGGTGTGGCCGCTTTGTACCGGGCTTGATACAAAGCGGCCACACCCGGCGGCCCGCTTTGTACGGCATTGCTTCCGCGCGCTGACCAAGCGCTCAAGCAACAGCGGGCGGGCCTTTCTAATATGTCATGTCGTTATCCCGCCGCTTTTTTGCCTGCCAGTTCCCGACCGGCAGGCCACGGCAGCCCGGCGCCCCCGCTATGCTTGAAGCCATCGGCATCACGTCGGCAATCCCGGGCCTCTCCCCGCATGACCTCCATGGAGAATCCTTGTGACCCAGCCCCAAGCCTTGCTGCCCCGCATCCGCGCCATGCTGTCCCTTGCCGTGCTGTGCGGCGCGTGCGCCTTGACGCTGCCGGCGCACGCGCTGCAGACCAGCCCGCTGGCGATTGCCGGCCCCGGCCGGCCAGCGGCGCCCACATCGCTGCGCGAAGCGCTGGCGCTCACGCCTGCCCAGGCCGCCCTGTGGCAAGCCGCCCTGGATGCGGCGCGGGAAGCGCATGCGCTCGCGCTGGAACTGCAGGCGCGCTTTATCCGCGAAGGTGGCGGCCCCGGTCAGCCGGAGGGTCCCGGGTCGTCGCTGCGCGCCCGCGCGGAGCGGGAAGACCGCCTGCACGATGCGCTCGACAAGGATCGCCGCGCTGTGCGCGATCGCTGGATCACATTTGAAGAAAGCCTGGATGCTGGCCAGCGCGAGCGCCTGCGCGACATGCCCGAGGGCCGCTTGGCGGGTCCGCCGTGGGGCACATTCGGCCCCGGCCCCCACCCCTTCCCCGGCGCCATGGCAGGCCCGATGCCCGGCCGCGGACCAGCGCCCATGCCCTGCGCCTTTGGCGCGAACGGCCCATTGCGCGTACCCGGCGCTGCGGGGCCTCACCAGCAAGGAGCGCCAGATGCCCGGTAAGCCCCTCGACCATACAGGCCCGATAGCAGCAAACGGCGGCCGCCGCCGCTTCCTCGGCGGCGTACTGGGAGGATCGCTCGGCGCCGGGTGGATCGGGCTGGCGGGCGACGCCGCCGCGCAGCCTGCCGCCTGCCTGCTCACGCCGGCCCTGACCGAGGGCCCGTTCTATCTCGACCAGGCGCTGGTGCGCAGCGATATCCGCGATGGCCGGCCGGGCCAGTTGCTGCGGCTCAGGCTGCTCGTGGTGGACACCGACCGCGGCTGCACGCCCGTAGCCGGCGCGCTAGCCAGCATCTGGCATTGCGATGCCGGCGGCAGCTACAGCGGCTACGACCAGGGCAGCATCCTGCCGCCGCCTGCGGGCGGCCCAGGCCCGGGGCAAGAACAAGGACCGGGCCCGGACGGCGGCGGCATGCACGCCGTGCCCGCCAGCCCCACCCGCTTCCTGCGCGGCGTGCAGCCCACCGGCGCCGATGGTGCCGCGCAGTTCCTGACGATCTACCCGGGCTGGTACGCGCCGCGCGCGGTGCATATCCACTTGAAGATCCATCTCGGCAAGACCGAGGTACTGACCAGCCAGCTGTTCTTTGACGATGCGCTCAGCCGCGAGGTGCACCTCCAGCATGCCGCGTATCGCGCGCGGGGCGCTTCGCCAGTGCAAAACGCGCAGGACGGCATTGCCGGCACGCGCCCCAACCTGCTGCGGGTACGCCGCCTGCGGAACGCGGCCGGCACATTGGAAGGCGAGTTCACCCTGGGCATCGCGCGCGCCTGACGGCCACGGGATCTGGCGGATTCCCTAAAAAAACGCCCCCGGACCCAAGTGCGGAGGCGCTGAACAGGGAAGAAGTCGGGCGTGCCGCCCGGCCACGCCGCTCCGAAGGGACGGAACGGCGCGGCGCCTGGTCCATACGTCGGGCCAGGCACCGGCGATGTTAGACAGACATCGGGCGAGGGTCATGTCCCGCTTGTAGGCTAATGTATCGACTTTGTACGATTGGCAGCGGGATGGGGCACGGAACGCCCGCCGGCGCCGGTCACGCGGAGGTCTTGCCTGGCGTGCCGGGCGTTCCCAGCAAGGCCTTGAGCCCGGCCAGGCGGTCCTTGGGGCTCATGGCGGGCGTTTCGTCCTTGATCGCGGGGGCCTCTTCGAGCTTCATCTCGCCGATAAAGCGCGACGGCTCGCAAGAGTAGGTATCGCGGGCGCGCTTGCGCTTCTTGCACCAGCTCAGGTGCAGGCTGCGCTGCGCACGCGTGATGCCGACATACATCAGGCGGCGCTCCTCCTCGATCTTCTCGTCGCTCATGTCTTCGTCTTCGCGGCAGTGGGGCAGGATGCCCTCTTCCACCCCGACCAGGAATACGTGCGGGTACTCCAGCCCCTTGGAGGCGTGCAGCGTTGATAGGCGCACCGCGTCGGGATCTTCCTCGCGGCCTTCGAGCATGCTCATCAGCGCCACCGTCTGGGTCAGCTCCAGCAGGTTTTTGCCCTCGTCGCCAAAGCCATCGGCGCTGTCGAAGCCGGTGGCCTCCTCGCCCTCGCCCGTGGCCTCGGGCTTGGTGCCCTTGCGCTTGAGCCAGTCGAGGAACTCCAGCGTGTTGGTCCAGCGCGACTGGGCCTGGCGCTCGTCGAAGGTGTCGTACAGGTAGGCCTCGTAGTGAATGCCTTCCATCATGTCGTCGAGCACCTGGGTGGCGGGATCGCTGGCCGCGCGCCCGGCCAGGCGCACCATGGCCTCGCAGAACACCCGCAGCGGCTCCAGCTGGCGCGGCTGGAGCTTGCCTTCGATGCCGCCCATCATGGCCGCCTCGAACAACGACACCTTGGCCTGGCCGGCGAAAGTGCCAAGCACTTCCAGCGTGGTGTTGCCCACGCCGCGCTTGGGTGTGGTGATGGCGCGGATGAAGGCGGGATCGTCGTCCGGGTTGGCGATCAGGCGCAGGTAGGCGCAGATGTCCTTGATCTCGGCCTTGTCAAAGAAGCTCTGCCCGCCCGAGAGCACATAGGGAATGCGCTCGCGGCGCAGGATCTGCTCGAACAGCCGCGCCTGGTGGTTGCCGCGATACAGGATGGCGTAGTCGCGGAACTGCGCGCGGCGCTCGAACTTGTGGGCCGACAGGCGGAATACGACCGACTCCGCCTCGTGCTCCTCATCGTTCATCGGGTTGACGGCAATGGGGTCGCCCATGCCGTGCTCGCTCCACAGCTTCTTGTCGAACAGCTTGGGATTGTTGGAGATGACCGCGTTGGCGGCCTCCAGGATGCGCACGGTGGAGCGGTAGTTCTGCTCCAGCTTGACTACTTTCAGGTCGGGGAAATCGGTCTGCAGCAGCTTGAGGTTGTCCAGCGTGGCGCCGCGCCAGCCATAGATGGCCTGGTCGTCGTCGCCCACCGCGGTGAAGGCCGGCGCGCGCAGGTGCGAGCCGCCGGCGAGCTGCTTGAGCAGCTGGTACTGGCAGGCGTTGGTGTCCTGGTACTCGTCCACCAGGAAGTAGCGCAGCCGGTTCTGCCAGCGCAGGCGCACCTCTTCGTTGCGCGCGAACAGCTCCGCCGGCAGGCGGATCAGGTCGTCGAAGTCCACTGCCTGGTAGGCATGCAGCGTAGCCACGTAGTTGCGGTAGATCAGCGCCGCCTGGTGATCGTCGGGGTTGTCGGCCTGGGCGATGGCGGTCTCGGGATCGACCATGCCGTTCTTCCACAGCGAGATGGTGCTCTGCACGCTGCGGATCAGCTTCTTGTCGGTGGAGGCGAGCTGCTCCTGCACCATGCCAAAGCAATCGTCCGAGTCCATGATGGAAAAGCGCGGCTTCAGGCCCACATGCTCGGCCTCGGCGCGCAGGATCTGCACGCCCAGCGAGTGGAAGGTGCTCACCGTGATCTGCTTGATGGGGATGCGCTTGCCCTCGCGCGTGGTCTTGCCTTCCATCAGCTTGGCGATCCGCTCCTGCATCTCCTTGGCGGCCTTGTTGGTGAAGGTCACCGCGGCGATGTGCTTGGGCTGGAAGCCCTTGTCCTCGATCAGGTGCGCGATTTTCTGCGTGATCACCCGGGTCTTGCCCGAGCCGGCGCCGGCGAGCACCAGGCAGGGGCCGTCGAGGTAGCGAACGGCTTCGGATTGGGCAGGGTTGAGTCCGTGGGTCATGCGAGGGCTGGTGGTGGTGCTGGGTGGCGGGATGGCCGGCAAGGCGGGCGCGGGCTTTTACGCATGGCAAAGGCAGCACATGCATTGGCGCGGCCAAGGCCACGGGTGAAGCCTGCGGCACAGCAAAAGCCATCGGAGCCGCAGATGTTAACACGCCGGCCATCCGGCCCGCGGCTGCGCCCGGGCTGGCGCGCGAGCGCGTTGACAAGCCCCCGAGGCTGGCTGTAGAGTCGCGCCATCCGACCGGGAGAGCGCGCAGATCTTGCGCCGCCGAAGGGGTATCACCCGAAAACTCTCAGGCACCATGGACTGGTTGGATCGGCTTGCAACATGCACACGATGCACGCCGTACTCTGGAGAGCGGCACCCGCCACTGATCGATTCCGTCGACAGCCTTGGTGAGCGTGCCCACCGAAGGGGCGCGCAAGGTTTGGGTTTCCGGCAATTCAATTGGGATCCCGCCTTGTAATCTCTCAGGTATCGAGGACAGAGGGGTCATCCGCCGCAGCGGATCTGGCAGCGCTATGGCGCGCCGAATCCTGCGGCGGATGGCCCTTTTTCGTTTTCGAACCGAGATTTGCCTTCCCCCGAGGATTCCATGACGCTCCAGGCCACGCCCCTCAACGCTATCCACCGCGCCCTCGGCGCCCGCATGGTCGACTTCGGCGGCTGGGACATGCCGGTCAACTACGGCTCCCAGATCGAGGAACACCATGCCGTGCGCAGCGATGCCGGCATGTTCGACGTCTCCCACATGTGCGTGGTCGATCTCAATGGCGAGCATGTGCGTGCCTTCCTGCGCGGCCTGCTGGCCAACAACGTGGACAAGCTGCAAACGCCGGGCAAGGCGCTGTACTCCTGCATGCTGGATGAGAAGGGTGGTGTCATCGACGACCTGATCGTCTACTTCTTCGCCGAGGACCACTTCCGCCTGGTGGTGAACGCTGGCACCGCCAACAACGATATCGAATGGATCGCCGCACGCAACGCCGCCACCAATAGCGGCGTGCGCATCACGCCGCGCCGCCACGACAATGCGCCCGACGGCGTGGACCCGCTGGCCATCGTTGCGGTGCAGGGCCCGAATGCCCGCGCCAAGGTGTGGAGCGCCTTCCCCTCGACGCAACCCAGCGAAGCCCTGAAGCCGTTCAACGCCATCGTGGTGCAGGATCCCGCCCTTGGCGAAGTCATGGTGGCACGCACCGGCTATACCGGCGAAGACGGGTTCGAGCTGGTGGTGCCAGCCGAGAACGTGGCCGGCCTGTGGGAAAAGCTGATCGCCGAGGGCGTGCGCCCGGCGGGCCTGGGCGCGCGCGACACGCTGCGCCTGGAGGCCGGCATGAACTTGTACGGCCAGGACATGGATATCCACACCTCGCCGCTCAACGCCGGCCTGGCCTGGACCGTGGACCTGCAAAGCGAACGCGACTTCACCGGCAAGGCGGCCCTGGTCGCCGGCGGCAAGACCCAGCAGTTCGTCGGGCTGATCCTGCGCCCGGCCAACGGAAAAGCGGGCGGCGTGCTGCGCGCCCACCAGAAGGTCATCACCCCTGCTGGCGAAGGTGAGATCACCAGTGGCACCTTCAGCCCATCGTTGTCCCAATCCATCGCTTTTGCCCGCCTGCCGCTCGACGTTGCGCTCGGCGCCGAGGTGCAGGTCGAGATCCGCGACCGCAAACTCGCCGCGACTGTGGTTAAACTGCCGTTTGTGCGCAATGGCAAGGCACTCGTGAGCTGAACGCTCGCACCGGTCACAGCGCGCCCGCCGGCGGTTACCCCGTCGAACATCGACATCCCCCGGCGGGCGCTGAATAACAAATTGAATCTGGAGCAATCCCATGAATTTCCCCGCCGACCTGAAATACACCGAGTCCCATGAGTGGGTGCGCGTCGAAGCCGACGGCACGCTGACCATCGGTATCACCGACCACGCGCAGGACGCGCTGGGCGACATCGTCTTCCTGGAACTGCCGGAAGTGGGCAAGTCGGTCGGCGCCGGCGACGCGCTGGCCGTGGTGGAGTCGGTCAAGGCCGCGTCCGATATCTACGCTCCGGTGGCAGGCGAAGTGATCGCCATCAACGACGCCGCCGCCGCCTCGCCGGAAAGCGTCAATGCCGACGCCTTCGACGCCTGGCTGTTCAAGCTCAAGCCGGCCAACAGCGACGACGTGAACGGCCTGATGTCGGCCGACGCCTATAAGGCCAACGTCGGCGCCTGATGCCAGATCGTCATTCCCGCGCCACGGGAATGACGGATAAAGACTGCCGCGACGCGGACCGGGCCGACCACCCGCCGCACCGCTCTCACGAGATTCTTGCCATGAACGCCCCCCTGCCCATGACTGCCGCCCAAGTTGCCCGGCCCACGCTGGCCGAACTGGAGGCGCGCGACGCCTTCGCCTCCCGCCATATCGGCCCCGACGCCGCCGAACAACAGCACATGCTCAAGGTGCTGGGCTATGACAACCGCGCCGCGCTGATCGACGCCGTCATCCCCGCCGCCATCCGCCGCCGCGACGGCATGCCGCTGGGCGAGTTCACCGCGCCGCTGACCGAAGAAGCCGCGCTGGCCAAGCTGCGTGGGCTGGCCAGCAAGAACCGCGTGCTCAAGAGCTTTATCGGCCAGGGCTACTACAACACGCTGACCCCGGGCGTGGTGCTGCGCAATATCTTCGAGAACCCGGCCTGGTACACCGCCTACACGCCCTACCAGCCCGAGATCTCCCAGGGCCGCCTGGAAGCCATGCTGAACTTCCAGCAGATGGTGACCGACCTGACCGGCCTGGACATCGCCAATGCGTCGATGCTGGATGAAGGCACGGCGGCTGCCGAAGCCATGACGCTGCTGCAGCGCGTCAACAAGCACGCCTCCACCACCTTCTATGTCGCGGATGACGTGCTGCCGCAAACGCTGGAAGTGGTACGCACCCGCGCGCTGCCGCTGGGCATCGAAGTCAAGGTCGGCCCCGCTGCCGAAGCGGCCGGCGCCCATGCCTTCGGCGTGCTGCTGCAGTACCCCGGCGTGAACGGCGATGTGGCCGACTACCGCGCCATCGCCGACGCGGTGCACGCCGCCGGTGGCCTGGTGGTGGCTGCCGCCGACCTGCTGGCGCTGACCCTGATCGCCGCGCCCGGAGAGTGGGGCGCCGACGTGGCAGTGGGCAACTCGCAACGCTTTGGCGTGCCGCTCGGCTTCGGCGGCCCGCACGCCGGCTACATGGCGGTCAAGGATGCCTTCAAGCGCTCCATGCCCGGCCGCCTGGTGGGCGTGACCATCGACGCGCAAGGCAACAAGGCATACCGCCTGGCCCTGCAAACGCGCGAGCAGCATATCCGCCGCGAGAAAGCGACGTCGAACATCTGCACGGCACAGGTGCTGCTGGCCGTGATGGCCTCGATGTACGCCGTGTACCACGGCCCGCAAGGCCTCAAGCGCATCGCCCAGCGCGTGCACCGCCTGACGGCCACGCTGGCCGGCGGCCTGGAACAACTGGGCTACGCGCGCACCAACGCCACCTTCTTCGATACGCTGACGCTGGAAACCGGCTTCAACACCGAAGCCCTCCACGCCTCGGCCACCGCGCGCGGCATCAACCTGCGCCACGCCGGCGCCACCCGCATCGGCATCTCGCTGGACGAGACCGCCTCGCGCGAGGACGTCGTCGCCCTGCTGGAAATCTTCGCCCACGGCAAGCCGGTGCCCAGCTTCGATGCACTCGAAGCCGCCGCGCAAGACGTGTTCCCGGCCGGCCTGGCGCGCCAGAGCGCCTACCTGACGCACCCGGTGTTCAACACGCACCACGCCGAGCACGAAATGCTGCGCTACCTGCGCATGCTGGCCGACAAGGACCTGGCGCTGGACCGCACCATGATCCCGCTGGGCTCGTGCACCATGAAGCTCAACGCCACCAGCGAGATGATCCCGGTGACGTGGCCCGAATTCAGCAAGATCCACCCGTTCGCGCCGCTGGACCAGACGGTCGGCTACCGCGAGATGATCGACCAGCTCGAAGCCATGCTGTGCGCCGCCACCGGCTACGCCGCGGTGAGCCTGCAGCCCAATGCCGGCTCGCAAGGCGAGTACGCCGGCCTGCTGATCATCCATGCGTACCACGCCAGCCGTGGCGAAAGCCACCGCGACATCTGCCTGATCCCGTCCTCCGCGCACGGCACCAACCCGGCGTCGGCACAGATGGCCGGCATGAAGGTGGTGGTGGTGGCCTGTGACGAGAACGGCAACGTCGACCTGGAAGACCTGGCGAAGAAGGCCGAGCAGCACAGCAAGAACCTCGCCGCGATCATGATCACCTACCCGTCCACGCACGGCGTATTCGAGCAGGGCGTGCAGCAGATCTGCGACATCGTGCACAAGCATGGTGGCCAGGTCTACGTGGACGGCGCCAACATGAACGCCATGGTCGGCACCGCCGCGCCGGGCCAGTTCGGTGGCGACGTGTCCCACCTGAACCTGCACAAGACCTTCTGCATCCCCCACGGCGGTGGCGGCCCGGGCGTTGGCCCGGTGGCGGTCGGCGCGCATCTGGCTGACTTCCTGCCCAACCAGGACAGCGTGGGCTATCGCCGCGACGACCAGGGCATCGGCGGCGTGTCCGCCGCGCCGTTCGGCTCGGCCAGCATCCTGCCGATCTCGTGGATGTACATCGCCATGATGGGCTCGGCCGGCCTGACCGCCGCCACCGAGAACGCCATCCTGGCCGCCAACTACGTGGCGCGCCGCCTGTCGCCGCACTTCCCCGTGCTTTACGCCGGCCAGCACGGCCTGGTGGCGCACGAGTGCATCCTGGACGTGCGCGCGCTGCAAAAAACCACCGGCATCTCCAACGAGGACGTGGCCAAGCGCCTGATGGACTACGGCTTCCACGCGCCCACCATGAGCTTCCCGGTACCGGGCACGCTGATGATCGAGCCGACCGAGAGCGAGGCCCTGCATGAGCTGGACCGCTTTATCGACGCGATGATCGCCATCCGCGCCGAGATCGCCCGCGTGGAAGACGGCACCTTCGACCGCGAGGACAACCCGCTGAAGAATGCGCCGCACACCGCCGCGGTGATCACCGCCGACGTGTGGGAACACAAGTACACGCGCCAGGAAGCCGCCTACCCGGTGGCCGCGCTGCGCACGCAGAAGTACTGGCCGCCCGTTGGCCGTGCGGACAACGTGTACGGCGACCGCAACCTGTTCTGCGCCTGCGTGCCGATGAGCGAGTACGCGCAAGAGTAAGCTGGCATGAGGCCGGGGCCGCCGCGCGTCGCGGCGGCCCCGGCGCAGCGCCCTCGCGCTATGCTCTGTGTGGATGCGCGGCCACCCGGCCGTGCCCGGAATACGGAGCACGCATGTGGAATCTCAGCGCCCCATGGTGGGAATTCGTCCTGCGCGGACTGATCGTCTACGGCAGCCTGCTGGTGCTGCTGCGGCTGTCCGGCAAGCGCCAGATCGGGCAGCTCACCTCGCTCGACCTGGTGCTGCTGCTGGTGCTGTCCAACGCCGTGCAGAACTCCATGAACGCCGGGGACAACTCCGTCACGGCCGGGTTGATCCTGGCGGTGACGCTGGTCGGCGCCAACCTTGTACTGGCGTGGCTGAGCTGGCGCAGCCGGCGCTTCGAGAACGTCGTCGAGGGGCGCCCGCAGGTATTGATCCACGACGGCATGGTCTTCGGTGACGTGATGAAGCGCGCTTTCGTGACCCGCGACGACCTGCGCAAGGCACTGCGCCATGCGGGGTGCGAGCGCGTTGCCGATGTGCATTTCGCGATCCTCGAGAACGACGGCACCATCAGCGTGCTGGTAAAGAAAGACGCGCCACCCACGCCGCCCAATGCGGCGGGTTCGCTGTGGCGCGCCCCCATCAATCAGGACACGGACGCGCCGGTCTGATCCCGGCGCGAGCCAACCCCAGGAGCCTACCGTGGCTGTCAGCGTCTTCGACCTGTTCAAAGTGGGCATCGGCCCATCAAGCTCGCACACCGTTGGTCCGATGCGCGCCGCGCTGATGTTCGCCCAGGGCCTGGCGCGCGACGGCCTGTTGCCGCAGGTGGCCAGCGTGCGCGTGGAGCTGTACGGCTCGCTCGGCGCCACCGGCCGCGGCCACGGCACCGACAAGGGCGTGATCCTCGGCTTGCTGGGCGAAGCGCCCGACACCATCGACCCGGACACCATCGACTTGCGGCTGGCCGCGCTGCGCGCCAGCCGCACGCTCTCGCTGCTGGGCACGCATCCCGTGCCCTTCGTGGAGAAGGAGCACATCGTCTTCTACCGCCGCGAGGCCATGGCCGAGCATCCCAACGGCATGAAGTTCCACGCCTTCAACGCTGGCGGCGAGCGCATCCGCGAAGGGCGCTACCTGTCGGTGGGCGGCGGCTTCATCATCACGGCCGGCGCGGCCAATACGCATATCCTGGAGGCTGACCAGCAGTTGCCGCATCCGTTTCGCAGCGGGCGCGCGATGCTGGAGATGGCAGCCGCCAGCAAGAAGAGCATTGCGCGGCTGATGATGGAAAACGAATGCGTGTGGCGCAGCGAGGCCGAGGTCAACGCCGGCCTGCTGCAGATCTGGGCCGTGATGCAAGCCTGCGTGGCACGCGGCTGCCGCACCGACGGCGAGCTGCCCGGGCCGTTCAAGGTCAAGCGCCGCGCCCACGACCTGTTCCGCAACCTCACCGAGCACGCCGAGCGCGCGCTGGCCGATCCGCTTTCGGTGATCGACTGGGTCAACCTGTATGCGATCGCCGTCAACGAGGAAAACGCCGCCGGCGGCCGCGTGGTCACCGCGCCCACCAACGGCGCCGCCGGCATCATCCCGGCCGTGCTGCATTACTACGACCGCTTCGTGCCCGGCGCCAACCCGCAAGGCGTGATCGACTTCCTGCTGACAGCCGGCGCCATCGGCATGCTCTACAAGCTCAATGCCTCGATCTCCGGCGCCGAAGTCGGCTGCCAGGGCGAGGTCGGCGTGGCCTGCTCGATGGCCGCCGGCGCCCTGGCCGCCGTGATGGGCGGCACGCCGGAGCAGGTGGAGAACGCGGCCGAGATCGGCATGGAGCACAACCTCGGGCTGACCTGCGACCCGGTCGGCGGGCTGGTGCAGATTCCCTGCATCGAGCGCAACGCCATGGCCTCGGTGAAGGCCGTGAACGCCGCGCGCATGGCGTTGCGCGGCGACGGCATGCACTATGTGTCGCTCGACTCCGTGATCAAGACCATGCGCGAGACCGGCGCCGACATGAAGACCAAGTACAAGGAAACGGCGCGTGGCGGCTTGGCGGTGAATATCGTGGAGTGCTGAGGCCGGCCCGCCAGCGCAAGCGAATGCGCGCTTTCTGCTACGCTTGCCGGGCATTCATCCCAATCCAATCCGATCCAACTGGAGTCCGGCATGGTCAAGATCAGCTTTCTCTATCCGCACAGCAAGGGCGGCAAGTTCGACATGGATTACTACCTGCAGCGCCACATGCCGCGCGCCGTCGCGCTGTTTGGCGCGCACCCAGGCTATCGCGGCGTGGCGGTGGAACGCGGTCTGGGCGCTGGCGCGCCGGGTTCCGATCCGGCCTTCACGGTGATGTGCCATTTCCTGTTCGAGTCCGTGCCTGACTTCGTGGCCGCCGCCAAGGCAGCCGGCAACGAGCTGCAGCTCGATATCCCCAATTACACCGATGCGGTTCCCGTGATGCAGATCAGCGAAGTGCTGATGATCGGCTGATAGCGCCCGCTGGCGGCGCTATCATGTAGCGTTTCCCCACAAGCGGGCATGGCCATGCAGACCTTCCATCAGCTGTTTGACGAAACCTCGTCCACCTACACCTATTTGCTGATCGATGCCGCCACGCGCCAGGCGCTGCTGATCGATCCGGTGGACCACCAGCTGGAACGCGACATGGCGCTGCTGCAGGCCTGCGGCGCCACGCTGGCGTGGGTGGTCGAGACCCATGCCCATGCGGACCACATCACCTCGGCCGGCCATGTTGCACTGCAAACCGGCGCACGTACCGCAGCCCCCTCGGGCTGCGACATCCAACCCGCGCAAAAGCAGCTGATCGACGCAGACACGCTGCAGTTCGGCACGCAGACGCTGCGCGCCATCCATACGCCGGGGCACACCGCCGGCAGCATGAGCTACCTGTGGGAAGAGCCCACGCCCGCCGGCCCGGTGCGCCGCGTCTTCACCGGCGACGCGCTGCTGATCGACGGTTGCGGCCGCACCGACTTCCAGTCCGGCGACGCCGGCACGCTCTACGACAGCCTCACGCAGAAACTCTTCGCCCTGCCCGACGACACCGTGGTCTACCCCGCCCACGACTACAAGGGCCGCACCGCGTCCACCATCGGCTTCGAGCGCGCCAACAACAGCCGCGTGGCCGGGCGCACGCGTACCCAGTTCATCGAGATGATGGGGCAGCTGAACCTGCCCAAGCCGAAGCTGATCGATGTGGCGGTCCCCGCCAACCAGCGGCTCGGGCTGCGGGACGGCGAAAGCGTGCCGCACGGGGCGTGACGCACGCGTGCGAGAAGCGACAGGCAATCGGTAACTGGTCACCGGCAACCGGTATCCGACCTCGGCAGGCAATTTAATGGAGAGAGAAGACATGGCCCAGTACACCGCAGAGATCCTCTGGCAACGTGGCGAGCAGGATTTCCTCGGCAATCGCTATAGCCGCAAGCACCTGCTGCGCTTCGACGGTGGCGTGGAAGTACCCGGATCCTCATCGCCCCATGTCGTGCCCCTGCCCATGTCGGACGCCGCCGCCGTGGATCCCGAAGAAGCCTTCGTTGCCTCGCTCTCCAGTTGCCACATGCTGTGGTTCCTGTCCATCGCCGCCAAGCACAAGTTCTGCGTGGACCGCTACTTCGATGCCGCGGTCGGCACCATGGCGAAGAACGCGGAAGGCCGGATGGCCATGACGGTGGTCACGCTCAGGCCAGAGGCCACTTTCTGCGGCGAGCGCCAGCCGACCCGGGAGGAACTGGCGCACCTGCATCACACGGCGCACGAGGCCTGCTTCATTGCCAACTCGGTGAAGTCGGAGCTGCGCTGCGAGCCGGTGTACGTGGGCGCGCAGGCGTAGTCAGCCAGCCCAGCTGTCGCAGGTCTGCCGCACCGTTTCGCGCAGGCTGCGCGTGGTGCTTTCGATCTGGCGCACGCGCTCCGCATCGCCGTTGCGGCTTTGCGCCAGCGCGCGAATGTTGGCCAGCGCATCTAGCGAGCCCAGCGCTTCGGCATGCGGCACCAGCGCGTCGCAGATCGAGATGATGTGGTCGGCGATCGGCATCCGGGTCAGCTCATTGGGGTGCACGTACTCGCCTTCCAGCCCGAAACGGCAAGCCTGGAATCGGTTGAAGGTGTAGACCAGGTAATCGTCTTCCTGCGGCATGAAGGGGCGCGACAGCAGCAGGTAGCGCGCGAGCGCCTGGATGTAGGCGGCGATATCGCAGGCGCGCCCGACGGTCAGCGGCGTGTCCATCACGCGGACTTCGATGGTGCCGAACTCCGGCTTGGGACGGATATCCCAGTAGAAGTCCTTCATGCTCTCGATCACGCCCGTGTTGCGCATCTTGTTGAAGTACGCGGTGAAGGCGTCCCAGGTGAGCAGATGCGGCGCGCGCCCGCTCATGGGGAAGGCGGCGACGGAATTCAGCCGTGCCGAGGCGAAGCCGGTGTCCACGCCTTGCACATAAGGAGAGGAGGCGGCCAGCGCGATGAAATGCGGCACGTAGCGGCCGATGGCGTGGAGCAGGAACAGCGATTCGTCGGCGCTCGGGCAGCCGATGTGCACGTGCTGGCCGAACACCGTGAATTGCTTGGCCAAATAGCCATAGAGCTCGGAAATGTACTGGTAGCGCGGCGAATCCGAGATGGTGCGGTCGGCCCATTGCTGGAACGGGTGCGTGCCGCCGCCGCAGATGCCGAGGTTGAGCGAGCGCGAGGCGTCGACCATCAGGTCGCGCATGGTGCCCAGCTCGTCCAGCGCCTGTGCATAACTTTTGCAGATGCCGGTGCTGATCTCGATCATCGAGGGGCTGATCTCGGGCTTGATGTCGCCGGCGTGTTGCGCGCCTTTCAGCGCACGCAGCAAATCCGGCGCGAACGGCGCGAGGTCGTAGTCATGCCGGTTGACGAGCTGCAGTTCCAGTTCCACGCCAAACGTCAGCGCCTCGGAATGCTTGAACGGTTCGAGTGACATCAGCGCCCTCCTCCATTGCTTCTGACCTCGCCCGCATAGCGAAGTGCCCAGCCCGCCAGCGTAGGCCCAAGCAACTGCTCGACCGCCAGCGTGCACAGGATGATGGCTGCCAGTGGCTCGCCCGTGGCGGGATACAGCAGCGCGATATCGCTCATCAGCAAGTACGCGAGCCCCGACATGGGTGCCAGCGCAAGCCCGAGGGCCACGCACTGCTTCATGCTCAGGCCCGAGAACGAACCCAGCGAGACGACGCCCACCAGCTTGGCAATGTGACGCAGCAGTACCAATACACAGGCGGCGCCACCACCGATGGCCCAGTCGTGCGCCGTCAGCGGCAGGCCGAGCGAGACCACCATCACGATGATCAGCAAGCTGCCCGCGCTGCCGAAGTGCGCCGGCCATACGCGCGGCTGGCTGTCCTGGTGCTTGAACACCACACCGGCCAGCATCAGCGTGAGCGGCATCGACAGCTTGAGCACACGCGTGAGCGCCAGCGTGAACAGCACCAGCCCCACCAGCACCAGGAAGCTGTAGTGATCGTCCGTTTCCATGCGCGCGTAGATCGCGTGGCCGAGCTTGCCAACGCCCCAGGCCAGCAGGCAGGAACCCACCAGCAGATAGAGCGGATGCAGCAGCGCCGCCCCCAGGTTGCCGTATTCGGAATGCAGCCAGCCGGTGGCGACCTGGACGATGGCGGCGGCGTAGATGCTGTTCAGCGCGGCCATGGCGAGCAGCCGCTCGGTCACCTGCCCTTCGGCGCGCAGCTCGTTCTTGAGCTGCAGCACGATGGTGGGCGAGGTGCTGACGGCAATGCCGCCGGCCAGGATGGCAACCGCCGGGCTCACGCCGATCCATTGCAGCACGGCGGCGACCAGGCCCCAGGTCAGCAGGCTTTCAAAGGCGCTGGTGAAGAGCAGCCAGCGATTGGCCCGCAGCCAGGTGAGCGAGAGCCGGTGCCCGAGCTCGAACAAGGCGAGCGCCAGCGCCATGTCGATCAGGATGCGGGTCTGCGCGATCATGTCCTCGTCCACGATGCCGCGGCCGAGCATGCCAGCCGCGAGGCCCGTGGCGGCGTAACCGACGATACGGGGCAGCCGCAGGTACATGCGGCACACCTCGCCCGCCAGGCCGGCGCCCACCAGCGCCAGCCCGACCCAGAAAAGCCCGCCCGGTGCCAGGGGCAGGCTTGGAAACAATTGGCTCAGTCCATTCATGGGCTATATGGTAACGGAGCCACATGACATTCCATGTCGGAGTTTGTCCGACAGAGGCACGGAATTTGCTGTCAACGTGACGCGTTCACACGTAAAAAAACGCCATCTTACAGGGATGGCGTTTTTTTATCGTGACTGGACCGGTGATGCCGCTGGCCCCCGCTGGCTACACGCCCCAGAACTTCCATCCCGGACGCGTCGCCCGCAGGCCGGTTTCCATGCGGGCATAGAGTGAGCGCGTCTTGCCCTGCGCGGCGCCGCTCACGCGGGCCTTGTCGAAGTAGCCCAGCGCGGTCTCCCGCTGCTCCAGGCCCAGCGCGGCCTCGACGGCGCCGAGGTAGGCCTCGCCATCCCAGCCGTTGCGCGCGGCAAAGGCGGCCTCGAAGTCCGTCAGCGCTTCGGCGTATTGCTTCTCGCCGTTGCGGATCAGCGCGCGCTGCAGGCGCGGGAAGGCCTGGTCCGCCGGATCGCCGGCGGTCAGCGCGATAGCTTGCTCGAACAGCGGCAGCGCGCGCTCCGGCGTACCCAGGCCACGCCAGATCATGCCGAACTGGTTGCACAGCCACGCATCCTCGATGAGCAGCGCGCGGCGCTGCAGGGCCTCGATCTCGGCCTGCGCGTCGGTGCGGTCGTGCTGGTCCATGCTGTCCATGGCATTGCGCAGCAGCCCCGCGAAGTGCGCGCGGGCGTGCGCCAGCGCGTGTGCGGTCTGGCTGCGTTCCTCCACCGGCAAGGCGTCGGCGCGCGCATCCATATGCGCCAGCGCATCACGGGCCGCCGACGTCACTTCCGTGCCACCGATGGCCTTCCAGGTGCTCATCAGCCGGCTGAAGATCCAGCCCACGTTGGCGGGATCGCGCTCCAGCGGATAGCGGTTGAGCACGTCACCCGCGACTTCCACGGCTTTGCCGTGCTGGCCGGCGGCCTCCAGGCATTCGAGCAGGTCGATCCAGTGCTCGATGAATTCGCTGACCGCGATGCCCTTCTCGTGCAGCGCGATGCGCTCCGCGCGGTTGCCCTCGCCTTCCAGCCGGGTGGCCAGGTTGTGGCACAGCAACGAGTAGATATGGGGATCGGCGTCATCGTAGCCGCCCTCGCCGGTGGCGAAGTAGGCTTCGAAGCGCGCCAGGCCCAGGCGATAGGCCTTGATCAGGTGCGGCATCAGCGCCGCCTCGGCGGCCGGCACCGCGTCCATGAACTCAGCCAGCGCCACGCCCGCGTTGTAGTAACCGGTCGCATCCGTCGCGCCCTCGACAAAGGCAAAGCGCAGCCAAGGCTCGGCCTCGCCGGACTGGTGGCGCCATTCGAGCTCGCGCACCTGCGCCTTGGGGTCCGGCGCCTTGCGCTGGTAGGTGGCGAAATCGTCCCAGGCACCATCGAGCTCGCCCGCGCGGTAGCGCAGCGGCGCGCGGATGCGGCGGGCATGCGGGTGGTCCGGCTGGCTGGCCAGCACGATGGCGGCCTGCTCGGCGGCCAGCGCATCGCCCGCGGCTTCGTCGAGCTCCAGCAGGTCGGGGTTGTCCAGGCCGATCCGCGCCAGGCACAGGCGCAGCATCGGCTCAGCCTCGTCGCCGGCGGCATTCACGTGGGCCAGCGCCTGGCCCAGGATGTCTTCGGCGCCAAGATCCGGCGCGCGATAAAGCAGGTCATACCAATAAGCGCCGGCCGCGGCGAAATTGCCCAGCCGGTAATGCACCAGCCCGGCATGCAGGCGGGCGCTCCACTCGCCGGAAGACAAGCCATTGCGCAGCGCGGCCTCTTCCAGCCAGGGCAGCGCCTCCTGCAAGCGCTCCATCCCCATCAGAAGCATGCCGTAGCGGTGCGCGATCACGCCGCGCGAGGACCAGCGGTGCGCCGGGTGCAGCGGCAGCCCGGGCAGCTTGGCCAGCGCCGCATCGAGCACGGCAAAGGCGGCCTGCGCGTCGCCGCGGTCAAAATGCAGGCGTGCCCGCAGGCAGTCGAAATCCACCACTTGAGGCTGCGCCTGCGAAAGCTGGTCGAGAATGACCAGCGCTTCATCGTAGCGCTCTGCGTTGGCTAGCTCGATGGCGTGGTCGTAGCTGACTTCCTGCACGGACACGGACTGCTCCTTCGGGGTGGATGTGCGAGTGCGGGATTATGCGCCATCGTGGCCCCGTCCTGCTCGTGAAAACAGGGGGAGAAATCTGCCGCTAGCGCAGCACTAGACTTCGGCTGGGTCCCCATGTATGCCAGAAACGACAGCGCCACGCTGCAGGCTTGAGAATATCGAAACAGGGCCTAAAATAGGTCTGAATTTAGACCTATCTGGAGCATGTGATGGAAAACATACACAGCCTGCTGACCGTCAGCATCTCGGAATTCAAGCAAAACCCCAGCAAGGTTGTCGAGGAGGCCCATGGCCAGCCTGTGGCTGTTCTGAACCATAACCGGCCCGCGTTCTACACCGTATCTCCGGAATTCATGGCCAAGATGGCCGAGCTGTACGATGAGCGCCAGCTTGAGAGCCTGGTGCAGACGCGACTCAAATCAGTGAGCCGCGCGGTCAAAGTCAACATTGACGACCTGTAAATGCCCCACGAACTACGGTTCGTCCCGGAGGCGCTCGAGAATTGGGCGAAGCTCGATGGTTCGGTCAAAGCCCTTTTCAAGAGCGCACTGAAGCGGCGCCTGGCGACGCCGAGGGTCCCAGGCGCGGAACTCCGGCCACCGCTCATTGATTGCTACAAGATCAAGCTGCGCGGCGTCGGATACCGGCTGGTCTACCTGGTCCGCGACGATGAAAATCCGCCCGATATCGTTGTTCTGGCGGCCGGCCGCCGCGATGGCGGCATCTACGAGGATGCGGCGGCGGCGTGGGAGGGTGGGCAGGACCTCGGCGCCAACGAAGACTGAGGGCAGGTCTCGTCGGCATTTACCTGCCCCTGCGGGTCAAGATAGATCTTGCCGCAGAAAAACGCCCCAGCCGCTGGCTGAGGCGTTTTCCACTCCCCTCGCGGGGCGCCACCAACGCTTTAACCCGACGGGTAGGGCCGCAGGGTGGCGTTGTCGTTCCAGAGCAGAATAGCTTACTTGCCGCCAACCGTCTCCAGCACGGTCCACTTGCCGCCAACCACCTTGTAGACAGTGATGCCGCCGTCCTTCAGGTCGCCGCGCGCGTCGTAGGCCAGGGTCTTGGTGGTCACGCCTTGCATGTTGGTGGCGGCCAGCACCGGCAGGTAGCGCGCCGGATCGGCCGAGCCCGCCTTGATCATGGCGGTCATCAAGGCGGTGGCGCCGTCATAGGCGTACGGCGAGTACGTCTGTACCTTGCCGCCGAAGCGCTTCTCGTACTTCCTCTCGTAGGCGGTGCCACCGGGCATCTGCTCCAGCGGCAGGCCGGCCAGCGATACGACCGTGCCCTCGGCGGCAGGACCGGCCAGCTTGAGGAAGTTGTCGGTCTTCGACATTTCGCCCGACACCACCGGCGACTTCATGCCGAGTTCCTTGACCTGCTTGGCCATCGGCGCGGATTGCGTCTCGGCGCCGCCAAAGAAGATCACGTCCGGGTTGCTGCGCTTGATGTTGGTCAGCACGGCCTTGAAGTCCACCGCCTTGTCGTTGGTGAACTCGCGGCGCACGATCTTGCCGCCAGCGGCCTTGGCGGCCTTCTCGAACTCGTCGGCCAGGCCTTGGCCGTAGGCCGTGCGGTCGTCGACGATGGCGATGTTCTTGGCGCCCAGTTTCTTCACCACGAAGGCACCGATCACCGAGCCCTGCTGGGTGTCGGAGGTCATCATGCGGAAGGTGGTCTTGAAGCCCTGGCGGGTGTACTCAGGCGCCGTTGCCATGGCGATCTGGGGAATGCCAGCGCGGTTGTAGACCATCGACGCCGGGATGCTGGTGCCCGAGTTGAAGTGGCCCAGCATGCCCTGGATGCCGTTGTCGACCAGCTTTTGCGCGACCACCGAGCCGGTCTTGGGGTCGGCCGCGTCGTCTTCAGAGAGCAGTACGAACTTGACGTCCTTGCCGCCGATCTTGGGCTTGGTCGCGTTCATTTCCTCGATGGCGAGGACAACGCCGTTCTGCATGTCCTTGCCGTATTGCGCCTGGCCGCCGGTCATCGGCGCGGCAAAGCCCAGCTTGATTTCCTGCGCCTGGGCGAAGGCGGCCGAGGTGGCGCACAGGCCAGCAACGGACAGGGCGACGGTGAGGGCCGTCTTGTGGAAAGTCGAGTTCATCTGTTCTCCTTGGTAGCTATTCTCTATAGCCTTTGCTGCGTTTTTGGACGCGTCCGGGTGTGGCGCGAAACGCTCCCCGATTTTCAAATACGCGAGGTTTGCGGGATCACCGCTGCCTCGCGTCGCTTCGATCGACGCCCGGCGGTTAGCCGATCGTCATCAAACTCGCATTGCCGCCCGCTGCCGCCGTATTGACGGACAGCGAACGCTCGATCAACAAACGCTCGATGGCGATATTCGGTTCACCCTGTGCCAGGCCTTGCACCGAAATGATCGGGCCGGGGCGCGTGGCCAGCTGTTCGCACACAGCGCGCAGCTGGTCCGAGTCGCCATGGTGAAGAACCGCGTCGAAGCTGGTATCGCTGGCCGACCAGTCGGCCACCAGGCTGACGCGCGATTGTACTGCCTTGGGCAGGCGCGCAAACAGGGCCCGGGCCATGGGGCTTTCAACCCACACGGCCTGGCTGCCGGCCGCCAGTACCGCCGCCAGCTGCGCGGCCAGGTCGGTCTCCTGCTGGGCCAGGCACAGCACGGCGGCGCGCGGCAGCAGCGTGTAGGTGTTGCGCTCGCCGGTGGGACCGGGCAGCGTGACCGACAGGCCGGCCGCTGAGGCCGCGGCAAAGCGCTCGCACGCCGCCGCCAGCCCGGGCAGCGCCGCGCTCTCGCGCTGCGCCCATTCCTTGAGCGTACCCAGTGCCTCGGTCAGCGTGCGGCGCACCGGGCCGGTCTCGTCGGCGCCGCCGAGGGTGTCGGAAGCGCGCACCACGCGGGCCACGGCGTCCTGCGGGCAGACTGACAACAGGCGGTGCAGGTACAGCGGGCCGCCCGCCTTGGGGCCGGTGCCGGACAGGCCTTCGCCGCCGAAGGGCTGCACGCCCACCACCGCGCCCACGATATTGCGGTTGACGTAGAGGTTGCCCACTTCCGCCCGTTCGACGATGTGCTCGATGGTTTCGTCGATGCGGGTGTGAATGCCCATGGTCAGGCCATAGCCGGTGCCGTTGATCTGCGCAAGCAGCGTGTCGAGGCCGGCTCGCGGGTAGCGCACCACATGCAGCACCGGGCCAAAGACTTCGCGCTGCAGCTCTTCGATGCTGTCGAGCTCGATCAGCGTTGGCGACACAAACGTGCCATTGCGGCAGGCCGCGCTGGCCGCGCCGTTCGGGTCGGCCTGGTGGACGCGGCGGCCCTTGGCGCGCATGGCGTCGATATGGCGCACGATGTTGCCGCGCGCCTCTTCGTCGATGACGGGGCCGACGTCGGTGGACAAACGGTCCGGGTTGCCCATGGTGAGCTCATCCATGGCGCCCTTGAGCATTTCCAGCACGCGGTCGGCCACTTCTTCCTGCAGGCACAGCACGCGCAGCGCGGAACAGCGCTGGCCGGCCGAGTCGAAGGCGGAGTTGACCACATCGCCAACCACCTGCTCGGCCAGCGCGGAGGAGTCCACGATCATCGCGTTCTGGCCGCCGGTCTCGGCGATCAGCGGCACCGGGCGGCCAGCCGCGTCCAGCCGGCCGGCCACGCTGCGTTGCAGCAGGCGCGCCACTTCCGTGGAGCCGGTGAACATCACGCCCTTGACGCGAGCGTCGCCTACCAACGCGGCGCCCACGGTTTCGCCGCGGCCCGGCAACAACTGCACGGCGCCAGCCGGCACGCCTGCCTCGCGCAGCAAGCGCACGGCCTGGGCGGCAATCAGCGGGGTCTGCTCGGCGGGCTTGGCCAGCACGGTGTTGCCGGCAGCCAGCGCGGCCGCGACCTGGCCGGTGAAGATGGCCAGCGGGAAATTCCACGGGCTGATGCAGACCACCGGCCCGAGCGGGCGGTGGGTATCGCTGGAGAAGGTCTCACGCACTTGCGCGGCGTAATAGCGCAGGAAGTCCACGGCCTCGCGCACTTCGGCGATGGCATTGGAGAAGGTCTTGCCGGCCTCGCGCACGATGATGCCCATCAGGGACTGCATCTGCGCTTCCATCAGTTCCGCGGCGCGCTCCAGCGCGGCGGCACGCACATCGGCCGGGGTCGCCTGCCAGATCGGCGCGGCGTTCACTGCGGCCTGCAGCGCGGCTTCCACCTCGGCCATGCTGGCTTCGGTGACATGGCCGACCACGTCGCGCAGGTCGGACGGGTTGCGCACGGGTGCCGGCTGATTGGCGTGCTCGCCGGCGGCGGTTTCCGTGCCCAGCAGCGGCACGGCGCTGACCGCCTCGCTCGTGCCGGCCAGTAGCGCGGACGACAGCGAGGCCAGGCGATGCTCGTTGGAGAGGTCGATGCCGGCAGAATTGGCGCGCGACTCGCCATACAGCGTGCGTGGCTGCGGAATGCGCGGATGCGGCAGGCCAAGCGCGCCCTCATCGGCGTGCATCTGCTCGACCACGGCCACCGGGTCGGCCACCAGTTCGTCCAGCGAGATGGTGTCGTCGGCGATGCGGTTCACGAAGGACGTGTTGGCGCCGTTTTCCAGCAGGCGGCGCACCAGGTAGGCCAGCAGCGTCTCATGCGTGCCGACCGGCGCGTAGATCCGGCACGGGCGGTTGAACTTGCCATCAGCCAGCGGGCCGACCACCTGGTCGTACAGCGGCTCGCCCATGCCGTGCAGGCACTGGAACTCGTACTGGCCAGGGTAGTAGTTGTGGCCGGCGATCTGATAGATGGCCGCCAGCGTGTGGGCGTTGTGGGTAGCGAACTGCGGGTAGATCACGTCCGGCACCGACAGCAGCTTGCGCGCGCAGGCCACGTAGGACACGTCGGTATAGACCTTGCGCGTGTAGACCGGATAGCCCTCCAGCCCGTCCACCTGGGCGCGCTTGATCTCGCTGTCCCAGTACGCGCCCTTGACCAGGCGGATCATCAGGCGGTGGCGGCTGCGGCGGGCCAGGTCGATCAGGTAGTCGATCACGAACGGGCAGCGCTTCTGGTAGCCCTGCACCACGAAGCCGATGCCGTTCCAGCCGGCCAGCTCGGGCTCGAAGCACAGGCGCTCCAGCAGGTCGAGCGAGATTTCCAGGCGGTCGGCTTCCTCGGCGTCGATATTGATGCCAATGTCGTACTGGCGGGCCAGCAAGGTCAGCGACTTGAGGCGGCCGTACAGCTCGCTGATGACGCGCTCATGCTGCGCGCGGCTATAGCGCGGATGCAGCGCCGAGAGCTTGATCGAGATGCCGGGGCCTTCATAGATGCCGCGCCCGCGCGAAGCCTGGCCGATGGCGTTGATGGCCTGCTCGTAGGAGGCCAGGTAGCGTTGCGCGTCGGCCTCGGTCATGGCCGCTTCGCCCAGCATGTCGTAGGAGTAGCGGAAGCCCTCGGCCTCGTACTTGCGCGCGTTGGCCAGCGCCTCGGAAATGGTCTCGCCGGTGACGAACTGCTCGCCCATCAGGCGCATCGCCATGTCCACGCCCTTGCGGATCAGCGGCTCGCCGCCCTTGCCGATGATGCGGGTCAGCGCCTTGGACAGGCCGGCTTCGGTATGCGTGGCCACCAGCTTGCCCGTGAACAACAGGCCCCAGGTGGCGGCATTGACGAACACCGACGGGCTCTGTCCCAGGTGCGACTGCCAGTTGGCGCCGCTGATCTTGTCGCGGATAAGCGCGTCGCGGGTAGCCTTGTCGGGAATGCGCAGCAGCGCCTCGGCCAGGCACATCAGCGCCACGCCTTCCTGCGAGGACAACGAGAACTCCTGGATCAGGCCCTGCACCAGCCCTTCGCGGCCGGTGCCGACCTTGCGCTCGCGCAACCGCGTGGCCAGGGTCCGGGCCATGGCGAGAGCGGCTTCGGCCTGCTGATGTGGCAGGCGAGCCTGCTCAAGCAGCACCGGCACGCACTCGGACTCCGGGCGGCGATAGCCTGCGGTGATGGCCGCACGCAGCACCGATTGCGGCTGCACGCTCTGCGCAAACTCGAGGAAAGGCTGTATCGCGCCGTCACCAGCCGCGCCGTCAAAGGCGTCGGCACCGTCCGCCGCACCCTCGCTCCCCGTACCGGCGGCGCTGGTTTCATGCGGGATGTGGCCCCGTTCGACCTGCTCCAGATACGTGAAGATCGCCTGCTTGATCAGCCAGTGCGGCGTGCGGTCGATCGACTGCGCAACGCGCTTGAGGCGCTCGCGGGAGGCGTCGTCGAGTTTGACGCCGAGGGTGGTGGTGGCCATGCGCTTGATTCTCCGTAAGACGCGGACACCGGCTTCCTGACTGCGGGGAAACCGGCAGATTGGCGCGATCATACTCCCGGGCAAACCAAAGGTGCAACTAGGCACAACCACTCAGATACATCAGGAAAAGTGGTTGCACCGTACCTTGTGCTACGCTGCCCCTGGCGCAACCGGACCCCACTCAGGTTCCACTCAGATACGCAGAGGATCGATCTCCAACTGCCAGCGCACGCCCTTGGCATCGCCCAGCGCCTCGCCAAAAGTTTGCACCCACTCGCTGATAAATCTTTGCAGTGCAACGCGCGAGGTACTTTCCACCAACATTTGCGCGCGCTCCCGGTTAGCCACCCGCACCATCGACATCGGCACCGGGTCATGGAGTTGCACCTCCGGCGCCATCCGGCACGCATCGGCCCGATGCCGCGCGCTCTGGAGGAAGGCGAGCGCACGCTCCAGTTCGGCATGATCGGCCGTGACAAGCACCTGGTAGGCAAACGGGGGCAACCCGGCCTGGCGGCGCTCGCGCAACTGGGTAGCCGCGAATCCATCATAGTCATGGCGTACCAATGCCTGCAATGCCGATGCATCGGGATAGCGGGTCTGGATCAGCACCTCGCCCGCCAGCCCTGCCCGCCCGGCCCGTCCGGCCACCTGCATCAGGGAGGCAAACAAATGCTCGGCCGCGCGAAAATCGTGGCTGAACATGGCGGCGTCCGGATGGACGATGCCGACCAGGGTCACGCGCTGGAAGTCGTGCCCCTTGGCCACCATCTGCGTGCCGACCAGGATGTCGACCTCGCCCGCGTGGACCTCATCGAACATGGCCTGCGCGCTGCCCTTGCGGCGCGTGGAGTCGGCATCGATGCGGGCGATGCGCGCTTGCGGGAAGCGTGCCGCCAAGGCCTCCTCGATACGCTGGGTGCCTCGGCCAAGAGGTGCAACGTCAACATTTCCACAATCCGGACAATGGTGTGGCACCGGGGATTCCAGCCCGCAATGGTGGCAGCGCAGGCGGCGCTCCGGCCGGTGCAGCACCATATAGGCCGAGCAGCGCGGGCATCCGGAGAGCCAGCCGCAGCTATCGCAGGCCAGCACCGGGGCGTAGCCGCGCCGGTTCAGGAACAGCAGGCTCTGCTCGCCACGCTGCAGACGGGCCTCGATGGCGTTGAGCAACGGCACCGACAGCCCTTCGTAGAGGGCACGCTGGCGCTGGCGTTCCTGGTTGATGTCGATCAGCCGCACCGTGGGCAGCGTGGCATCGGTCTGGGCCCGCTCACGCAGCACCAGCTTGCGGTAGGTGCCCTGCTCCGCACGCCACCAGGACTCCATGGACGGCGTGGCGGAGCCCAGCACCACGGCCGCGCCGAGCTGCTTGGCCCGCCATACGGCCAGGTCGCGCGCGGAGTAACGCAGGCCTTCCTGCTGCTTGTAGGACGTGTCGTGTTCCTCGTCGACCACGATCAGCGCCAGGTGTGGCAGCGAAGCCAGCACCGCCAGCCGCGTGCCCAGCACGATGCGGGCCTCGCCGCGGTGCGCGGCCAGCCATTGCAGCGTGCGCTCCTGGTCGGCCAGGCCGCTATGCAGCACCGCCAGCGGCTGATGAGGAAAGCGCGAGGCAATGCGGCCCTGCAACTGGGGCGTGAGGTTGATTTCAGGCACCAGCATCAGCACCTGCGCCTGCGCATCGCGCGCCAGCACCTCGGCCATGGCGTGCAGGTAGACTTCGGTCTTGCCGCTGCCGGTGACGCCGTGGAGCAGGAACGGCGCGAATCCCTTGGCCTGCCCAATGGCTTCCACGGCCACACGCTGCTCTTCGTGCAGCGGCGGCGCGGTGGACGGCTCGGCAGCCGAGGGCGCGCCCAGCAAGGGCTGGTCAGCCCGCTCGGAAATCACCCAGCCGGCCTCGGCCCACTGCGCCAGGCGCGAGGGCGCCGCGCTGCATAGCACGCGCGCCTCGGCGGCGGATACCACCCGCCCGTCCCCGGCGGCTGCCACCAGTGCCTGAGCCAGCGCCAGCACGGTGCGGGCGCGCGGCGGCACCGCCGCCAACAGCGCCTCGCCCTGCCCCGGGGCCACGCGGTAGTGTTCGCTGCGGGCACGCAGTGCCAGCCGCGCCCAGCCGTCGGCCTCGCGCAGGGCCGGAGGCAGCGCGGGCAGCATGACTTCGCCAAGGCAGCGGTGGTAATAGCGTGCGGCAAAGCCCGCCAGCGCAATCCAGTGGGCGCCAAGCGGCGGCAGCCAGTCCAGGCGCTGTGCGACAGAACGCAGCTTGTCCGCGGGTACATCGGAGTGCGCGCAACGCGATACCGCCACGCCGACCAGCGTACGGCGGCCGAACGGCACCGTGACCAGTTCGCCGGGCTGGACTTCCGGGCCAGCAAGGTAATCGAAGACATCGTCAGCCGGCGTATCAAGTGCCACCCGCACGACGGCAAGCGGTGCGCCGTCGGTGGCATCCGCGGCCGGCCCGGCTTGCTCGGGAATCGCCGGTGACGTCACATCGTGCCTCCCGGGCCGATCGCCCAGCGCAGCGGTGGGTACGGTCCAGATTGGGGCGCGCAAGCCCAATGCATGTGCAAACCGAGGCTGAGCCGTTTTCCAGACAAAATCAGTGTGCGGTGCAACATTAACTTAAAGTAACGCTTCAAATGTGCCCCTAAGTCGATGATAGATGGCTGGTTTTCCCGGCCCCGGGCAGCGCCTGTGGATAACTTTGTTGAAAACTCGTCCGGAGTTCCCGGCAAGCCCCGTAAAACAAGGCTCCCACGGGCATTCCAGCCTGTGCGTGGCCAGATGCAATGCCTTGTAAATCAAGGACTTGGCGACATCCCTCAGATGAGTTAGGGACTAACCCGCTCTTGCACTGCGGAAAACCCATTGATGTGCATAAGTCAAGCCTTGACAAGCGCGAACCGGCACCGAAAGGGCGAAATATTGCAAAATAGTTTACTTGACAGCGCTTCGGGCAAGCCTCCCCCGGCACCCGCCCGTCCGGGTGCGGCGCGCGAGGCCAGCTCGCTGCGCCGCACAGGCGGTACCCCCGGGTGGGAGGGAAGACGTGCACCAGCTGTCACCTTGCCGCGGTGCGCAGCTGCCGGCTGTAGCGATGCACCTCGTCCACCAGCACCGTCACATTCTCGGGCGGGGTGAACTGGGAGATGCCGTGGCCAAGGTTGAAGACGTGTCCGTCGCTGCCGCCGCCGGCGGCATAGCTGTCGAGCACGCCACGCACCTGCTCGCGAATCGCGGCTTCCGGCGCAAACAGCACATTGGGGTCGATATTGCCCTGCAGTGCCACCTTGCCGCCGGTGCGGCGGCGCGCCTGCGTCAAGTTGACCGTCCAGTCCAGACCGAGCGCATCGGCACCGATCTCGGTGAGCGCCTCCAGCCACAATCCGCCGCCCTTGGTAAACACGATGGCCGGCACCTGCTCGCCATTGTGCTCGCGCTTCAGTCCGGCCAGCACCTTGCGCATATAGGCCAGGGAGAACGTCTGGTACATGCCGTCGGCCAGCGTGCCGCCCCAGGTGTCGAACAGCATCACGGCTTGTGCACCTGCCTCGATCTGCGCATTCAGGTAGGCCGACACGGCTAGCGCGTTGATCTCCAGGATGCGGTGCATCAGGTCGGGGCGGCTGTACATCATGGCCTTGACCGTGCGGAAATCGGAGGAGCCCGCACCCTCGACCATGTAGCAGGCGAGCGTCCAGGGGCTGCCCGAGAAGCCGATCAGCGGCACGCGCTGGCGGCCGTCCTGCACCAGCGCCCGGCGGATCTCGCTGACCGCGTCGAACACGTAGGACAGCGAGGCCATGTCCGGCACCGCCAGTTTCTTGACGTCGCCTTCGGTGCGCAACGGGTGGGCAAAGCGCGGACCCTCGCCTTGCGCAAACGACAGCCCGAGGCCCATGGCATCGGGCACGGTCAGGATGTCGGAGAAGAGAATGGCCGCGTCGAGCGGATAGCGCTCGAGGGGCTGCAGGGTAACTTCCGTGGCGTAGGCCGGGTTCTTGGCCAGGCCGAGGAAGCTGCCGGCGCGAGCGCGCGTGGCGTTGTATTCGGGCAGGTAGCGCCCCGCCTGACGCATCAGCCACAGCGGGGTGTACTCGGTCGGTTGCCGGCGCAGCGCGCGCAGGAAGGTATCGTTCTGCAATGCGGTCATGGTCATCCTCGTAAGACCGCCATTTTACGGGATGGCCGGCCGCTGCCGGCAGCTTAGATATCCTCCGCCAGTTCCTTGAAGGCTTGCGCGGCGCGGCGCATCCATTCGCGCGCGCGCGGGGCATCGGGCTGCAGGCGGGCAAAGCCGTGCGTCATCCCGCTTGCCTCCAGCGTGATCACCGGCGCGCCGTAGCGCACCAGGTAGTCAGCGTAGGCCAGGCCGTCGTCGCGCAGCACGTCGTGGGCGGCAACCATCACCACGCTGGCCGGGGGCAGGTGCTGTGGCGCGGCGCCCATCAGGTGGATGCGCGTGTCTTCGATGGCGGCGCCGGCGGCAAGGCGCTCGGCGCCGATGAATTCCGTCCAGAACCAGGCCATTTCGTCGCGAGTGAGGCCGGGACCATCCGCGAAGGCGCGATAGCTTTCGCTGGCCAGCACCGGCGCGGCCACGGGATAGATCAGCAGCTGGGCGTTGACCAGGCCGGGGCGCCCGTGCGCATTGGCCCAGCGCGCGGCCTGCGCGGCCAGGTGCCCGCCCGCGCTGTCGCCCGCCACTGCCAGGAAGCCCGTGTCCAGGCGCAAGCGGGCGCGTTGCTCGGCGAACCACAGCACCGCCTGCAGCGCGTCGTCGCACGGCGCGGGGAACGGATGCTCCGGTGCCAGCCGGTAGTCCACGCTGGCCACCGCGCAGCCGGTGTCGGCGGCAAGCAGCGCTGCCACGCTGTGATGCGTGTCATGCGATCCCACCACCCAGCCGCCGCCATGGAAATAGACGATCAGGCGCGGCGCGGCCACGCCCTCCGGGCGGAACAATCGCGCCGCCAGCGTGCGGCCGGGTAGCACCAGCTCCATGTCGGTGGACTTGATGCCCCCCGGGTCGGGCACGACCGAGGTCGCCGCGATCTCGGCGAAGCGCGCGCGGCGGCCGGCGGCACCGGCCGGCTCGGGCTGCCCGGCGTAGCGTTCGGAGAGCCGGCGGTAGTAATCGAGAAGCTGGGGATCGATGGCCATGGCTGCTTGGGACTAAATTGAGAGCGGGATTGAAGGCGGGATTCGGAGCTAGCGTGACTAGTTTAGCGGGATCAGGCGGCCTGGCGCATCAGCTCGATCTTGCTGCAGCGGTCCTGCACCGCCAGCAACCCGGCGGCGGTGGCCCGGGCAAACGCCGCATCATTGACGATGCCGAGTTGCAGCCAGACGCCGCGGGCGCCGATCGCGATGGCATCCTCGACCACCGGCGGCACATCGGCGGCGCGGCGGAAGATATCGACCCATTCAATGTGCTGCCCGGACTTGGCCAAGGCCGCAGCGGCATCGGCCAGGCTGGCGTAGCAGGTCTCGCCCAGGATGCGCTCGCCCGCATGGCGCGGATTGACGGGGACAATGCGATAGCCGTGGCGCTGCAGGTAGGCGGCTACTTCATGGCTGGGCCGGTCCGGGTGTCCGGACAGGCCGGCCACGGCTATCGTCTTCATCGCCAGCATGCCGCGAATGGCTGTCTGCATCTCGCTCACGTCGATTCCTTCTCAAAGGGTTCCGGGGACTTGTCGCGGCCGGTACCGGGCGGGCGGGCACAACTGCCCAGCCGCGCGAACGGCACCGCTACCTGGTAAGCGCCCTGCGCAAATGGGCCGACCGCGTAGGGGGCATAGTGCAACACCACGCCACCGCGGTACAGGGTAAACGGGACGCGCGATTCCTGCAGCGCCTGTGCGTCGAGCACGCCACGTGCGGGCTCGGCTGCGCCCTGCCGCTTCAGTGCGGCTTGTAGCTCGTCATTGAGTTTTTGCAGGCAAGCCTCGCCCGGCTGCAAGAGTTCAGCTAGCCCGACCCGGCGATAGACCGGCTGGGCAGTTGGCGCGGACGCCACTGCACCCGCCGGGCCGTGACGCCGCCACGTGCCACTCACGAAGTCGAGGCTGCCATGTGCGCCACCGCTGTAGCGCCAGGTGGTGCGCAGCAGGCTGACGTTGCCGGCATCCAGCCGCATCACCTCGATCGCGCTGCGGCACTCCTGTTCACCCTGGCCGCAGGCGCTGGCACGCAGTGACGTAATGAGGGTATCCACGCTCGGGCGGCCGGTTTCGGGATAGCGCTCGGTAAGACGTGCGCCAGCCACATTCACGGTGCGCTCGCGATAGATTGCCTTGCGCGTGAGCGTCAATGCCTGGCGGTGGGTACCGTCGGTATTCATCCATTCCCCACTGACACTCAACCCATCGGAGGAGACGGTGCCCTCAAAACGTGCACCATCGCGGGCTTCAGGAAACTCAACAGGCGCCTGGCCAGTGGCGCGCTCGCGCACGCTCAGCCGTCCGTCGGATGTCAATTGGCCATCAAGTTGACGCGGCGCGGAGGCAAGCATTGAATCGTAACGGGCCGTGCCGTCGATCCCGCTAGTGCCCGCGCGCGGAAATATCGTCAGCGATACCTGTATGTGGCCGTCGAGCTCGCCTTGCCAGAGCGTACCAGCGGGGGCTTGCGGCTCTGCCGCGCCAGCCTGGCCAGCCGCCATGAAAGACGTCGCCAGCAACGCCGCCAGCCTATGCTGGACAAGGCCTCTCGCGATATCCGCGGGCGCCAGGGCAAAGCTGTAAAAGGAGGGAAAGGGGAAGGAAAGCGGCATGGCAGTGGATGGCCGGACCGCGAGGCGGATGGCAGGATCAGCGAAAGCTATCGGACCCGCGCCGCGTGGTGATGTTCCCGCCGCCTGACGACAAGTGCGGGGAAACGTGGCGTAACATGCCTGTTTAGACGCTTATTTAGTTACCGCGCTTTCAACTTCTTGCAAACCGATACATTTTGTTACTGCCATCCCCAAAAGTTTCCCCCACAATGCTTCAACACAATCAGTTTTTGTGAAAGGCGTTCCCTCCCCCAAAAGAAAGGGAGGGCGTCATGGAAGAAAGCCTAAGGAAGCATTCCCACCCAGATTGACCGGATCACAGGCGATGCCTGTGATCGGTGTACCAGGTTGAGATGATGTTGGCGCTTGCCGGTTCCGGCTGGTTGGATCGTCTGAATGCGATCAATACCGCCTGACCGAGTGCTGGACCACCAAGAATGTGGTTAGCGCCTGTTGGTTGACCTGGACCTTACCCGTTCCTTCGAATTGACCCCTCGAAGGGATTTTCCCGTCCGCGCGGTGCCTCCCCGGCCCGCGCGCTTTTTTTTGTCCTGAGCCGACAGAATAGTCGTTGGCATAAAAAAAAGGCAGCCTCGCAGCTGCCTTTTTTTTCGCCGCCGCCAAAAAAACAACAGCTGCGGCGGCCCTGCTTTTCTTACCGTTTCCGGCGCAGGCGCGCGATGGCAGCCAGCTGTGCTGCTGCCACGGCAAGCTCGCTCTGGGCACGTGCCAGGTCGAGATCGCTGCTCTGGTTCTGCATCAGCTCCTCGGCGGCGCGCTTGGCTTCCTGCGCCTTGGCTTCGTCGAGATCGCTGCCGCGGATAGCGGTGTCTGCCAGCACGGTGACGTGCTTGGGCTGGACTTCGAGAATCCCGCCGGCCACGAACACGAACTCTTCGCTGCCGTCTTCCTTCTCGATGCGCACCGCGCCCGGCTGGATACGCGTAATCAGCGGCGTATGGCCCGGCAGGATACCCAACTCGCCCGACTCGCCCGGCAGTGCCACGAACTTCGCCTGACCGGAGAAGATCGACGATTCGGCGCTGACGACGTCTACAAGAATGGTTGCCATGTGAATTCCTTTAGTCCCTGAAAGCTTCGGCTTCCCGTTGCCAGGAAGCAGGTATTCCGCTGCCAGGCTAAGGGTGGCCGCCCCGGACGTTGCTGTCCGTGGCGGCCCCCACTATGGCGCTGGCAGCGAAAGACGCCGCTTACTGGAGCTTCTTGGCCTTCTCGAAGGCTTCGTCGATCGAGCCGACCATGTAGAACGCTTGCTCCGGCAGGTGATCGCACTCGCCGTCCACCAGCATCTTGAAGCCGCGGATGGTTTCCTTCAGCGTGACGTACTTGCCCGGCGAACCCGTGAACACTTCCGCAACGTGGAAGGGCTGCGACAGGAAACGCTGGATCTTACGAGCGCGCGACACCGACTGCTTGTCTTCCGGCGACAGTTCGTCCATGCCCAGAATCGCGATAATGTCGCGCAGTTCCTTGTAGCGTTGCAGCGTTTGCTGCACGCGACGGGCCACGTCATAGTGCTCTTGACCCACGACTTGCGGGTCCAGCTGACGCGAGGTCGAGTCGAGCGGATCGACTGCCGGGTAGATACCCAGCGCGGCGATATCACGCGACAGCACGACGGTCGAGTCCAAGTGCAGGAAGGTGGTAGCAGGCGACGGGTCGGTCAAGTCATCCGCAGGCACGTACACGGCCTGGATCGACGTGATCGAGCCAGTCTTGGTCGAGGTGATGCGCTCTTGCAGCTTGCCCATTTCCTCGGCCAGCGTCGGCTGGTAGCCCACTGCGGAGGGCATACGGCCCAGCAGTGCGGACACTTCGGTACCGGCCAGCGTGTAGCGGTAGATGTTGTCGACGAAGAACAGGATGTCACGGCCTTCGTCGCGGAACTTCTCGGCCATGGTCAGGCCGGACAGTGCCACGCGCAGACGGTTGCCCGGCGGCTCGTTCATCTGGCCGAACACCATGGCCACCTTGTCGAGAACGTTCGAGTCCTTCATTTCGTGGTAGAAGTCGTTCCCTTCACGGGTACGCTCGCCCACGCCGGCGAACACCGACAAACCGCTGTGCTGCTTGGCGATGTTGTTGATGAGCTCCATCATGTTCACGGTCTTGCCGACGCCGGCGCCACCGAACAGACCCACCTTGCCGCCCTTTGCGAACGGGCACACCAGGTCGATCACCTTGATGCCGGTTTCGAGCAGGTCAACCGAAGGCGACAGTTCGTCGAACTTCGGGGCCTTCTGGTGGATCGAGCGCAGCTCGTCCGAAGCGATCGGGCCGGCTTCGTCGATGGGACGACCCAGCACGTCCATGATGCGGCCCAGCGTGCCGTGGCCGACGGGCACCGAGATCGGGGCGCCAGTGCCCTTCACTGCCATGCCGCGGCGCAGGCCGTCCGACGAGCCGAGGGCAATGGTACGCACCACGCCGTCACCCAGCTGTTGCTGCACTTCGAAGGTCAGGCCCTTCTCGGCGAACGAGGCTTCGTTGCTGTCTTCCAGCACGAGCGCTTCGTAGACCTTAGGCAGCGCGTCGCGGGGGAACTCGATGTCCACCACGGCGCCAATACACTGCACAATATTTCCGATACTCATTTCGTATCTCCGATAGCTTGAATACTTGACGCCTTAGACGGCTGCGGCACCGCTGACGATTTCCGACAGTTCCTTGGTAATCGCTGCCTGACGGGTCTTGTTGTAGACCAGTTGCAGTTCGCCGATCACGTTCTTGGCATTGTCGGATGCCGCCTTCATGGCCACCATGCGCGCCGATTGCTCGGACGCCATGTTTTCGGCCACGGCCTGGTACACCAGCGCTTCGACGTAGCGGACCAACAGTTCTTCCACTACGGTCTGTGCGTCGGGCTCGTAGATGTAATCCCACGAGTAGGCGCGCTTTTCATCTTCGGTCTGGGCAAACTTGTCGGCGGGGAGCGGCAGCAGCTGCTCCACCATCGGCTCCTGCTTCATCGTATTGATGAACTTGGTGTAAGCCAGGTACACAGCATCGACTTCACCATTGGTGAAGGCGTCGAGCTGGACCTTAATGGCACCGATCAGTTTTTCCAGATGCGGGGTGTCACCGAGGTGCACCACGTGCGAGAGCACCTTGGCGCCGATGCGGCCCATGAACTGCAAGCCCTTGGAACCAATGGCGGTGCTCTGCACCTCCACGCCGCGGCTTTGCAGCTCACGCAGCTCATTGGTTACCGCACGCAGCACGTTCGTGTTCATGCCGCCGCACAGCCCCTTGTCCGTCGTTACCACGATCATGCCGGCGCGCTTGATGTCGCGTGCCACCATGAAGGGGTGCTTGAACTCGGGGTTGGCCGCAGCCAGGTGCGCCGCGATATTGCGCACTTTCTCAGCATAGGGACGGGCGTTGCGCATCCGTTCCTGCGCCTTGCGCATCTTGGACGCGGCGACCATCTCCATCGCCTTGGTGATCTTGCGCGTGTTTTGCACGCTCTTGATCTTGGTTCGAATTTCTTTCGTTCCGGCCATATCTTCCTCTCCATTCGTGCCGCACCGGCACCGTCATGGCAACGGCGCCGGCGCAGTTTCGTGGAATTGCGCGGTTAGAACGCGGCGGACTTCTTGAAATCCTCGATCGCGGCACGCAGGGTGGCTTCGTCTTCCTTCGACAGATCCTTGGAATCTTCGATGCGGTTGACGAGGTCGGCGTACTTGGTCTTCAGATGGTCGTGCAGGCCCTTCTCGAACGGGAGAATGTCCTTCACTTCCACGTTGTCGAGGAAGCCGTTGTTGGCTGCGTACAGCGACGCGGCCAGCTGCCACACCTGCAGCGGCAGGTATTGAGCCTGCTTGAGCAGTTCCGTCACGCGGCGGCCGCGCTCCAGCTGCTTGCGGGTGGCATCGTCCAGGTCGGAAGCGAACTGCGCGAACGCAGCCAGTTCACGGTACTGGGCCAGGTCGGTACGGATACCGCCGGACAGCTTCTTGACGACCTTGGTCTGGGCGGCACCACCAACGCGCGACACCGAGATACCGGCGTTGATTGCGGGGCGCACACCTGCGTTGAACAGGTCGGTTTCCAGGAAGATCTGGCCGTCGGTGATCGAGATCACGTTGGTCGGCACGAAAGCGGACACGTCGCCAGCTTGCGTTTCGATCACGGGCAGCGCGGTCAGCGAGCCGGTCTTGCCGGTCACTGCGCCCTTGGTGAACTTCTCGACGTAATCGGCGTTCACGCGGGCTGCGCGCTCGAGCAGACGCGAGTGCAGGTAGAACACGTCGCCGGGGTAAGCTTCGCGGCCCGGCGGGCGGCGCAGCAGCAGCGACACCTGGCGGTAGGCCCAGGCTTGCTTGGTCAGGTCGTCATAAACGATCAGCGCGTCTTCACCGCGGTCGCGGAAGTACTCGCCCATCGTGCAACCAGCGTAGGCAGCCAGGTACTGCATGGCGGCGGAGTCCGAAGCCGTAGCAGCAACGACGATGGTGTATTCCATCGCGCCCAGTTCTTCGAGCTTGCGCACCACGTTGTTCACGGTCGAAGCCTTCTGACCGATTGCCACGTAGACGCAGAAAACGCCCTTGCCCTTCTGGTTGATGATCGCGTCGACAGCAACGGCGGTCTTGCCGGTCTGGCGGTCGCCAATGATCAGCTCGCGCTGGCCACGGCCGATCGGCACCATCGCGTCGATCGACTTCAGGCCGGTCTGCACCGGCTGGCTGACCGACTGACGTGCGATCACGCCAGGGGCAACCTTTTCGATCACGTCGGTTTCTTTGGCATTGATCGGGCCCTTGCCATCGATCGGCTGACCCAGCGTGTTGACCACGCGGCCCAGCAGTTCCTTGCCAACCGGCACTTCCAGAATGCGGCCGGTGCACTTGACCGGGTCGCCTTCGGAAATGTGTTCGTAGTCGCCCAGCACCACGGCGCCGACAGAGTCGCGCTCGAGGTTCAGTGCCAGACCGAACGTGTTACCGGGAAATTCCAGCATCTCGCCCTGCATCACGCCAGACAGGCCGTGCACGCGGCAGATACCATCGGTCACGGAAATCACCGTGCCGGTGTTGCGCACTTCAGCGTCGGCGCCAAGACCCGAGATGCGGGACTTGATCAGCTCGCTGATTTCTGAGGGGTTCAGTTGCATCACAATGCTCCTAATTCTTCAATCCGTCGGCTGGTGCGCTTCTCGCGCATCATGCGGTCAGCGCCACTTGCATTGCTGCCAGGCGCGCACGCACGGAGGTGTCGAGCACTTCGTCGCCGACCTTGACGCGCACGCCGCCAATCAGCGACGGGTCCACCGCAACCGAGGGCTGCAGCTTGCGGCCGAACTTGCGTTCGAGCGCGGCGACGAGGTCGGTCAGGCTTGCGCCCTCAAGGGGGAAGGCACTCGTGATCTCGACATCAGCCGACCCTTCACGGTCGTTCTTGAGCGCATGGAACTGCTCGGCGATTTCCGGCAATACCGACAGGCGGTGGTTATCCACCAGCAGGCTGACGAAGCGCTTGGCTTCGTCGTTGACCGGAGACTTCAGGGCCGACAGGAACAGTGCGCTCAGCTTGTCGCCGTGCACGTTCGGATCGCCAGCCACCGCCTTCATGTCGGGATTGGCGGCAACTTGCCCCATTTCCGACACCAGCTCGGACCATGCATCCAGATTGCCGCTCGATTCGGTCGCGACGCGGAACAGCGCCTCGGCGTAGGGACGGGCAATGGTTGCGGTTTCAGCCATGATTAGAGCTCAGCCTTGAGTTGATTGAGCAGATCCGCGTGGACCTGCGCGTTCACTTCGCGCTTGAGGATCTGCTCGGCACCCTTGACGGCCAGCACGGCGACCTGGTCGCGCAATTGCTCGCGCGCGCGGGTAACTTGCTGTTCGGCTTCGGCCTTGGCCTGGGCAATGATGCGTGCGGCTTCTGCCTGGGCGTTTTGCTTGATCTCGTCAGCGGTCAGCTGAGCGCGCTTCTCGGCGTCAGCGACGCGTTGAGCGCCTTCGGTGCGGGCTTCGGCCAGGGCCTGGTCCACACGCTTGTTGGCGAGTTCGAGCTCAGCCTTGCCTTTTTCGGCGGCGGCGAGGCCATCGGCGATCTTCTTTGCGCGTTCGTCGAGCGCCTTCACCAGCGGCGGCCAAATGAATTTGGCAACTACCCACCACAGGATGAAGAACACGACCATCTGCGCAAAAAACGTTGCGTTCAGATTCATGGTGTGTTCCTTTCGGTAATCAAACTACAGATAAATGCGCAAGGGCGGCCAGGCTAAGTGGCCCGCGCCGCCCGTCAGCATCATGCAGACCGAAAAGAATTACTTGATGACAGCCAGCAGCGGGTTGGCGAATGCGAACAGCATTGCAACGCCCACGCCGATCAGGAATGCCGCGTCGATCAGGCCAGCCAGCAGGAACATCTTGGTTTGCAGCGGGTTCATCAGTTCAGGCTGACGTGCGCACGCTTCGATGTACTTGCCACCCATCAGGGCGATACCCAGGCAGGCGCCGATTGCGCCCAGACCGATGATGATGCCGATACCGATGGCGGTCAGACCCTGGATGTTGGCGAGATATGCTTGCATGACTACTCCTTTAATTGAGAAGAGACTTAGAACCAAAAAACCGAAAAACCGAAAAACTTAAATCAGTGGTGATCGTGTGCCTGGCCGATGTACACCAGCGTCAGCATCATGAAAATGAAGGCCTGGAGCAGAACGATCAGGATGTGGAAGATCGCCCATACCGTACCGGCCAGCACATGACCGACGAAGCCCAGCGCGGAGAGGTCCGCACCGAACGTCCAGATGGAACCCAGCAGGGCGATCAGCAGGAACACCAGTTCGCCGGCGTACATGTTGCCGAACAACCGCATGCCCAGCGAAACCGCCTTGGCCAGGAATTCAATCAGGTTCAGGATCAGGTTGAACGGGGCCAGGTACCACTTGGCGCCAAACGGGGCCGACAGCAGTTCATGGGCGAAGCCGCCCACGCCCTTGATCTTGAAGCTGTAATAGATCATCAGCACCAGCACTGCGCACGACATGCCCAGCGTACCGTTCAGGTCGGCCGTGGCGACCGCGCGGTGGTGCGGCAGATGGATGTGGAAAATGCCCAGCAGGCCGTTCAGGCCGGTAACCCAGTCGACCGGGATCAAGTCGACGGCATTCATTACCGTGATCCAGCAGAACACCATCAGTGCCAGCGGAGCGATGAAGGAACGGTCGCCATGGATGATGCCCTTGGCCTGGTCGTCGACCATCTCGACGATCATTTCCACGAAAGCCTGGAAGCGGCCCGGCACGCCGGCGGTCGCGCGGCGCGCGGCGGCGTACAGGAAAATCACGGCGATGGCGCCGCACAGCACCGACCAGAACACGGTGTCGTAGTTGAGGACGCTGAAGTCAACGACGGCGGCTTGCTTGCCGCCAACCGTGTTGAGGTTCTGCAAGTGTTCGGCGATATAGCCGGAGGGGGTGAGGGCCTGTTCGGCGCCTTGAGCAGCTGACATGTCGAAACGAACCGTAATATTGCGAAACCAGTTGCCGGCATTTTGCCGGTACGCTTCTTGCACCGCCTTCAGCACACTTTGCTGGTCACCGCGGGCAAGCTCGTTTGAACCTTATCCACGCCGCGCTTCACTGTTGTGACGCGCCACGCAAAAACATCTTGATATTCTGTTTTCGTGCCCCACTTCGACGAGAAGCACACTTATCCGACCTGCCGCGCCTGGCCGGCCAACCCTGGGGCACAACCTCAGCGAATCGCCAGCGCGACCCAGTAAGTCTTGAGCACAAGCAGGAACGTGACCAGCATCGGTACCCAGCGCAACTCGCTGTACAGCACCACTACCAGGACAAACAACCCGGCGGTGGCAAACACCTTGATCGCCTCGCCGACCACCAGTCCGCTGATCGAGGGACGTTCGCGCGCCATCCAGAGTCGCAGCGCGAAGAAACCACTGGGCACGAAACACACCGTGCCACCGAATAGTGCCGACCAACCCGCCGCGCCGGCGTTGCCGCCAGCAAAAAGTCGCCAGGCAATGGCCGACAACAAAGTAACCGCAACCTGCGCCAGCACGACCCTGCCGGGCGTCATGCGCGAAGGGCGCAGCGCGCGCTCGCCGAACAGCGTTTCCGCCTCGACGCGCGACAGCGGATCGACCGCCTCTTCTTCGCGATCTGCCTCATCTTCCCAGGCATCACGCGTCTGCCAGTCGGTTTTCCGACCAGCATCCTGACGATCTGAAACCACCTGCTATTGCCTTTGCTCGTTGCTGCTTGTTGTTTAATCCGCTCCGGAACTTTTCTGGACCGGCCGGAATTCAAACCGCACGATTTTACGAGGAATGCACCATGCGAGTCAATCTGCTTACAGACGCCTTGCAACAGTCCGCATTTCACTTGCAATCGCCACGAACCCATAGTGCGTGCGCGGCCGACGCCCAACAATAACGCGCCAGGTAATTGAGCTGCCCAAGGCTGGCGGCGCACCATGGTCGTTTATCGGCCTTGCACAGACCTTACACAGGCGTGCGCGCGCCGAGCCAGAACCGGCCGGCATCCAATTGCACCAAGCCGCTGCACAGCCGCACCGACCGTTAATCGCGCACTATTTTTGGGAAATCCCACTCAGGCGGGTGACTGGCTTTCGCCGGGCTCGCGCAGGCGTGTCAGCACACCGTCGAGCGCATCATTGCTGGTGAAGTGAATGGTGAGCTGGCCTTTGCCCCGCACGCCCAGCTTGATCTGTACCGGCAGGCCAAGCACGTCGGATAGTTCTTCCTCAAGGCGGGCCACGTCGCGCGCCGGCGCGCCATTGTTCGGCTTCTGCAACCTGAGGTCAAAGGGCTTGAGGGTGGAGGCTACCAGCTTTTCGGTCTCGCGCACCGATAAACGTTTGTTAACGATCTGATTGGCGAGCGTGATCTGGTTGGCGCCGTCGGCGGAGAGCAGCGCACGGGCGTGGCCCATGTCGAGGTCGCCCGCCATCAGCATGGTCTGCACCGGCTGGGCCAGGTTCAGCAGACGCAGCAGATTGGACACCGCGCTGCGCGAGCGCCCTACCGATTCCGCTGCCTGCTCGTGGGTGAAATTGAATTCGCGCACCAGGCGCATGATGCCCTGCGCTTCTTCCAGCGGGTTGAGGTCTTCACGCTGGATATTCTCGATGAGCGCCATCGCAGCCGCGGCTTCGTCGGCCACGTCCTTGACCAGCACCGGCACCTCTTCAAGCCCGGCGATCCTGGAGGCGCGGAAGCGGCGCTCACCGGCAATGATCTCGTAGCGACCCGGCTCTGCAACGCGGCGCACCAGGATCGGCTGCATCAGGCCTTGGGCACGGATGCTCGCGGCCAGCTCCTGCAGCGCGCCTTCGTCCATGCGCGTGCGCGGCTGGTACTTGCCGGGCTGGAGCTGGTCCAGGCGGAGCACGGAGGGAGCGCCCTCCTGCTTCACGGCATCGACGATCTCGGCTGGCCCACCCAGCAGGGCTTCCAGTCCGCGGCCCAGGCCCTTCTTCTTCGCGGTGCTCATCTCGGTATCCTGTATTCGGTGACTCTCAACCCGGTGACTCTCAGCCCGGCGTTCAGTCGAGTTGCTTGACGCGCGCGATCATCTCGGCGCCGAAATCGAGGTAGGCCTTGGCCCCCTTGGACGACGGATCGAACGCCACGCCGGGCACGCCATAGGATGGTGCTTCCGCCAGCCGCACATTGCGCGGGATGACGGTCTTGAACACCTTGTCGCCAAAATGCGACTCAAGCTGGGCCGACACCTGTTGCTGTAAGGTGACACGTGGATCAAACATCACACGAAGCAAGCCAATCACCTTCAGGTCGCGATTGAGGTTGGCGTGCACCTGCTTGATGGTATTGACGAGATCGGACAGCCCTTCCAGCGCGAAGTACTCGCACTGCATCGGCACGATCACGCCGTTGGCCGCGCACAGCCCGTTGAGGGTCAGCAGCGACAGCGACGGCGGGCAGTCGATCAACACGAAATCATATTCGGCATCGACCTCGGCAATGGCGTTCTTGAGACGTTTCTCGCGCTGGTCCAGTTCGACCAGTTCCACTTCCGCGCCGGCCAGTTCGCGGTTGGCGGGCAGCACGTCGTACTTGCCGGATTCGGAATGCTGACGCGCCTGGCTCACCGTCGACAAGCCAACCAGCACCTGGTAGACGCTGTGCTCAAGCGACTGCTTGTCGATGCCGGAACCCATCGAGGCATTACCCTGGGGATCCAGGTCGATCAGCAACACACGCTGGTCCTGTGCCGCCAAGCCGGCGGCAAGGTTCACCGTGGTGGTGGTCTTGCCGACGCCGCCCTTCTGGTTTGCGATCACGAATACCTTGGCCATATGTTCCTGCTGCTCCTGCTTGATTTCTACCTGCCGGGGGTGGGCGCCGGCGACAACCACCGGCCGGGTCAGCGGCGCGACAGCACCACCAGGTGACGTTCTGCGTCCAGTTCCGGTACGGTCAGGCGTGGTATTGCCTCGACCTGCCACTCGGCCATCAGGCCGGCCGCTTCCATGCGATCGAGTTCGGGTTGAGGATAAACGCCCTTCATGGCAATCAGCTTGCCGCCCGGCGCCAGCAGGTGGCCGGCGAGCGATGCGAAATCGCTCAGCTCGGCAAACGCACGAGACGTGATGACTGCATACCCCTTGCCGTCTTCCAGCTTTTCGACCGGGCCCCAATGGGCAGCGGCGTTGGACAGGCCGAGCTGTGCCCGGCATTGCGTCAGGAAGGCGGTTTTCTTTTGCACGATGTCGACCATCAGCACCGACAGGTCGGGACACGTGATGGCCAGCGGCAGACCAGGCATGCCGCCGCCCGAACCCACGTCCAGCACCCGGCCACGCGCGCCCTCCTCCACCGCCGCGGCGCGAGCCGCTTGCGCCAGCGCCGGCACGGCGGCCAGCGAGTCGAGCATGTGGTGGGTCAACATCTCGTCGGGATGACGGATGGCGGTCAGGTTATAGATGGCGTTCCATTTGCGCAGCAGTGCCAGGTAGGCAAACAACTGATCGATCTGGCTCGCGGAGAGCGCCAGGCCGATGGCGGACAAGCCGGCCTCCAGGCGGCGGCGCTGGTCGGCATCATCCACGGCCGCGTAACGTTGGTTCCTCACTCAGGCGGCCTCTTGGCTGGAGTCGGACTTGGTACGCCCCATGCCCTTCTTTTTCAGGTGGACCAGCAGCAGCGAAATCGCAGCCGGCGTCACGCCAGAAATACGCGATGCCTGGCCGAGGGTTTCGGGCCGGTGCTGATTCAGCTTCTGGCCAACCTCGATGCCAAGGCCGCGCACTTCCGTGTAGTCGAAATCTTCAGGCAGGCGGGTGGATTCGTTGGCTTCGAGCTTGTCCACCTCCGCGGCTTGCCGGGCGATGTAGCCGTGATACTTGATGCCGATCTCGATCTGCTCGCGAATCTGCGCGACCAGCAGCGGGTCAGCATCGAGTGCCTGGGCAGGTGCGAACTTGCCTTCCTGCAACGCCATCAGCGCTTCGTACGTGACAGCGGGACGGCGCAGCAGATCGGCGAGGTTGTACTCGCGCTCGATCGCCTTGCCGAGCAGCGGCACGGCATCGGCTTCCGGCAGGATGCTCGGATTCACCCAGGTACCCTTCAGCCGCTCTGTTTCACGTGAAACAGCATCGCGTTTCCGGTTAAATGCATCCCAGCGCACATCATCGACCACACCCAGCTCCCGGCCAGCCTCGGTCAGTCGCATATCGGCATTATCTTCCCGCAGGCTCAAACGGAACTCGGCGCGGCTGGTGAACATTCGGTACGGTTCCGAGACCCCACGGGTGATCAGATCGTCGACCAGAACCCCAAGATAGGCTTGGTCCCGCCGGGGAGTCCAGGCATCGCGCTCCCGTACGAAGCAGCCGGCATTGATCCCGGCCAGCAGGCCCTGGGCGGCGGCTTCTTCGTAGCCGGTGGTGCCGTTGATCTGCCCGGCAAAGAACAAGCCGCTGATGGCCTTGGATTCCAGCGAGGCCTTGAGGGCGCGCGGATCGAAGTAATCGTACTCGATGGCGTAGCCGGGGCGCAGGATGTGCGCGTTCTCCATGCCGCGGATCGAGTGCACCAGGGCAAGTTGCACGTCGAACGGCAGGCTGGTGGAGATACCGTTGGGGTAGAACTCGTTGGTCGTCAGCCCTTCCGGTTCCAGGAAGATCTGGTGGCTGTCCTTGCTGGCAAAGCGGTGGATCTTGTCCTCGATGCTGGGACAGTACCGCGGCCCTACCCCTTCGATCACGCCGGTGTACATCGGCGAGCGATCCAGGCCGCCACGGATGATGTCGTGGGTCCGGCTGTTGGTATGCGTGATCCAGCACGGCAGTTGCTGCGGGTGCTGCTCGGCCCGACCCAGGAAGGAGAACACCGGCACCGGATCGAGATCGCCGGGTTGCTCGTCCATCACGGAGAAATCGATGGTGCGTCCATCGATACGCGGCGGCGTACCGGTCTTCAGGCGGCCCTGCGGCAGCTTGAGCTCTTTCAGGCGCGCGGAAAGCGAGACCGAGGCCGGGTCGCCCGCGCGACCGCCTGTGTAGTTATCCAGCCCCACGTGAATCTTCCCATCGAGGAAGGTACCGGCGGTCAGCACCACGGCGCGTGCGCGGAAGGTGATGCCGACCTGCGTGACGGCGCCGACAACACGATCACCCTCCACCACCAGGTCATCCACGGCCTGCTGGAACAGCATCAGGTTGGGCTGATTCTCCAGCCGCGCGCGAATCGCCTTGCGATACAGCACACGGTCCGCCTGAGCGCGCGTGGCACGTACGGCCGGACCCTTGCTGGAATTCAGGATGCGGAATTGGATGCCCGACTCATCCGTGGCTGCCGCCATGGCGCCGCCCATTGCATCCACCTCCTTGACGAGATGGCCCTTGCCAATGCCGCCGATGGACGGATTGCAGCTCATCTGACCAAGGGTCTCGATGTTGTGGCTCAGCAGCAGCGTCTGGCAACCCATACGCGCCGCGGCGAGTGCAGCTTCCGTGCCGGCGTGGCCACCACCGACAACAATGACATCGAATTCTTTTGGGTAAAGCATGGAGGCACCTCCTCCGGGAGGCTAGCGGGAAAAAATCGGGATGCCGAATTATAACGGCAATCTCCATGGCGTCCCTGCGCCGCAGCATGTTTCACGTGAAACATGCGCCATGAAGAACTTGGGTGTGTTCCACGTGAAACAGAAAAGCCGGGCGCAATAGCCCGGCTTTCTTGTGTGCACGGCGGAAGGCCGAGGCACTTACGGTCCGCGTTGCTCGCTCAAATAAGCGCCGATGCGCTCGACAAGTCGACCAAGATTTGTCCGGAGTTCGTCAAAGCCACCGTTTCGCTCACGCGTCACTTCATCCATGTACAGCGGCCGGCGAATCTCGATCTGCAAGCTGTTACGCCGTTCGGCCGGGCGGCCGATCTGTGCGATCAGTTGCACGCCTTTATACGGATCATTGCGAGCCACGGTATATCCCAGCGCGCGCAGTTCCGCCGCCACCAGCCCGACAAAACCAGCCTCGCAGGTGGCGCCATCGCGGTCGCCCAGCACGAAATCCGCCAGCGGGTGCTGACTCTGAATCTTGAGGCGCTCGTACGCGTTGTTCGGCATCGAGTGCAGGTTCAGATGCCAGACCGACCCGAAGCGCCGATAGGTGTCCTCCACCGCTTCCGACAGCGCCTGATGGTAGGGGCGATAGTAGCGGTCGATCCGGTCGCGTACCTCTTGCAGCGAGAGCTTGCGGTCGTAAATCGGGGTGGCCGCATCGATGTTGCGCCAGATCAGCCCGTAGCCGAGGCGAGTCTTCTCGCCTGGCGCCAGCGGCTCGGGCCACGTGCCGTCCAGCAAGTCGGGGTCCAGATCATCGAGCGTGCGATTAGGATCGATGTAGACCCGCGGAAAATTAGCCGCGATCAGCGTGCCGCCGACGCGCGGCACCGCTTCCCAGAGCGCGTCGATGTGCGTGTCCTCACCGGCGCGCAGCCGCTGCGTGGGGATGGCCGCCCGGAAGTCTTGCGGGTAGTGGGTGCCACTATGCGGCGAGTCGCACACCAGCGGCAGCGTCTGCGCCGAAGGCGCGAAGCGGACGAAGGGCTCGAAGTTGTCGCTCATCGCCGTCAGTCCAGTTTGATACTGGCGGCCTTGGCCACGCGTGCATAACGCGCCATCGCCTGCTGGATTTGCACCTTGAAGCCGTCCGGCGTGGTCGGCACCAGCGTGCCGCCGGACTCCTCCACCTTGCGCTTGAACTCGGGATTCAGCATCGCCTTGTGGATGGCGTCGTTGAGCTTGGCGATGATGGCCGGCGGCGTGCCGGCAGGCGCGACGATGCCGAACCAGCCGCCATCGCCCATCTCCTTATAGCCCAGCTCCGCATAGGTCGGGACGTTGGGCAGCTGCGGCGAACGGGCAGAACCGAGCACGGCCAGCGCTCGCAGCCGGCCCGATTTCACGTGGGGCAACGTGGACGAAAGGTTGTCGGTAATAGCGTTGACCTGCCCTGCCACCGCATCGTTGAGCGCCAGGCCGGCACCCTTGTACGGCACGTGCAGCATGTCGATCTTGGCCAGCATCATGAAGTTCTCGATGTTCACATGGCCCAGCGAGCCGGCGCCGGGAGAGGCGAAGCTGTACTTGCCGGGGTTGGCACGGACAAGCGCGACGAACTCCTGCATGGTCTTGGCCGGCACGCTGGGGTGCACGGCGAATACGCTCGGGATGGCTACCACATTGGTGACTGGCGCAAAATCCTTGATCGGATCGTAGTTCAGCTTGGGATAGACAGCCGGGTTCGAGCCGTGCGTGCTGACCGTCGCCATGCCGATGGTGTAGCCGTCCGGCGCCGCGCGGGCAACCTGCTCCATGCCCAGCGAGCCACCGGCACCACCCTTGTTCTCCACCACGATGGATTGGCCCAGCTCGCGCCCGCCGAACTCCGCCACCAGGCGTGCCGACAGGTCGGTCGAGCCGCCCGCAGCAAAGGGCACGATCAGGCGAATCGGCTTGTTCGGATAGTTGGCCTGCGCTTGCGCGCCACCGGCTGCGGTCAGGCTGGCGCATGCCGCCAGGCAAGACAGGACAAAATACCGGCGCGGCAGTTGGGCTCGGATCATGCGGACTTCTCCTTGGATTTCTATGAGTTGGCTCGCCAAGTGTCGGGAGTTTACCGAGTCCGCACAAACGACTATATTGCACGGTTGCATTACCAAAGATCATTCTCGGCACACCCGCCCCCACCGCATGCGGCTACGCTCGCCCTCGATGTCCGAACTCCATGCCTTTGCCGCCGCCGCGCGGCTAGGCAGCTTCACGCGCGCGGCCGAAGACCTGTGCGTGACCCAGGGCGCGATCAGCCGTGCGATTGCCCGGCTGGAATCCCACTTCGGCCAACCCCTGCTCCAGCGCAATGCGCATCGACTGACGCTAACCGATGCCGGCAAGCAGTTGCTGGAGGCCGTCGCCGGCCCGTTGGCCGCCATTGAGAACGCCAGCGCCGCCCTCCTCGCCCGTGACCGCCAGCACCACCTGACGCTGTCGGCCGTGCCCACGCTGGCCAGCGTATGGCTGGTGCCCAGGCTGCCGGATTTCCACCGCCGCTACCCTGATGTCCGCCTGGACTTCGTGCCCTACCGGCGCGATGAGGACTTCTCAGGCCCCGCGCCCGATGCCGCCATCCTGCCAGGCACGCCGGATCGCTGGCCAGGCCTGCAATTCGACTACGTGATCGGCAGAGAGATGGTGCCCATCTGCCACCCTGACCGCGCTCGCGCCCGCCATAAGGCCGGCCGCTGGTCCGAGCCCGCCGAACTCCTCGATGAGCCCTTGCTCTATCACACCACCGCACCGGCAAACTGGCAGCACTGGCTGTGCGCCGCCGGCGTACCCAGTGCTGCGCCAATGCTCTCGAAAGGCTTCGACCAGGTCTCGATCCTGGTGCAAGCGGTCAAGGCGGATATGGGCGTGGCGGTCTTGCAGCGCTGCCTGGTACGGGATGAGATCGCTGCGGGGCGCGTGGTGGCGCCGTTCGATTTGCCGATCCGGCTGACGCGCGGCTACTTCCTGTGCGCACCGCGGGAGCGGCGGGACCATCCGGCGTTTGCGCAGTTTCGCGCATGGTTGCTAGATGTGGCGGCACAGGATCCGGATGTGCTTCAGCTCAATGAAGAAAATTCACCGGAAAGATAGAGAGTGGCCTCATATGCCAGATTATATCCACCAGGCACATATATTTCCCCTCCAGCAACCGACACATCAGCGCAAAGAATATAGAGATCAAATTTCTCTATAAATCCATTCATGTCGCAAATTTAAAGCGTACCCACTGCTGCGCTATCCATCTGACAACGTCGCCAACAAATCGGTCATATCCATAAATGCACAGTAAGAATAATAATGGCTATCGATGCCAACCATTATTATTCTTGAGAATTCTCAAAGCAAGAAACGCTAAGCCGCCTTCTTCGCCAAGCCCAGATACGTCTCGATCACCTTCGGGTTAGCCGCCAGTTCGGCAGCCGGTCCCTCCATCGCCATATCCCCCGTCTCGATCACGTACCCGTAGTCCGCCACCTGCAGCGCCGCCCGCGCGTTCTGCTCGATCAGCAACGTCGCCACCCCCGTCTTGCGCAGGTCATTGATGATGTGAAAGATCTCCTTGACGATCAGCGGCGCCAGCCCCAGGCTCGGCTCGTCCAGCATCAGCAGTTGCGGCTTGGCCATCAGCGCGCGGCCCACTGCCAGCATCTGCCGCTCGCCCCCCGACAGCGTGCCGGCGTCCTGCTTCGCCCGCTCCTTCAGGCGCGGGAACAGGCCGTAGACCACTTCCATCTGGTCCAGGAAGTTCTTCTCACCCGCACGCTTGCGGCGATAGGCGCCCAGCACCAGGTTGTCCGCCACGCTCATCGAGCCAAACAGTTCGCGCTTCTCCGGCACCAGGCACATGCCGCGCGCCACACGCCCTTCCACTGGCAGGCCGGCGAGGTCGTGGCCGAGGTAGGTCACCGCGCCGGTGGACGAGCCGCTCACCGGCAGCGCGCCCATGATGGCGTTGAGCATGGTGGACTTGCCCGCGCCATTGGGGCCGATCACCGTGACGATCTTTCCCGCTTCCACTTTCAGGTTGGCGCCATGCACGGCTTCGACCTTGCCGTAGCGCACGTGCAGGTCCTTCACTTCCAGGATCAGGCTCATTGTCGTTTCCTTACTCCACGCCACCGAGATAGGCTTCGAGCACCGCCGGGTCTTTCTGCACGTCCTCGGGCACCCCTTCCGCAATGCGCGTACCGAACTCCATCACCACCAGACGGTCCGTCAGGTTCATCACGAAGTCCATGTCGTGCTCGACCAGCAGCACGCTCATGCCCTCGCCCTTGAGCTTCTTCAGCAGCTCGGCCAGCGCCTGCTTCTCCTTGTAGCGCAGCCCCGCCGCGGGCTCATCCAACAACAGCAGTGCGGGATCGCAGCACAGCGCGCGCGCGATCTCCAGGATGCGTTGCTGGCCCAGCGCGAGGCTGCCGGCTTCCATGTACATGCAGTCGGCCAGGCCCACGCGCTCGAGCTGGCGCGCGGCTTCGTGCAGCAGCTTGGCCTCCTCGTTCTTGTTCATGCGCAGGATCGCTGCCGTCACGCCGCCTTGCGGCGCAAAGTCGCCGCGCAGGTGTGCACCGATGGCCACGTTCTCCAGCACGGTCATGGTGGGCAGCAGATGCACGTGCTGGAAGGTGCGGCCGATGCCGCGCTTGACGATCTCGCGCGAGGGTAGCCCGGAGATCTGCTCGCCGCGATACAGCACCCCGCCGCGCGTGGCCGGCAGCACGCCGGTGACGAGGTTGAAGGTGGTGGACTTGCCCGCGCCGTTGGGGCCGATCAGCCCGATGATCTCGCCCGCGCGGACCTGGAAGCTCACGTCGTTGACCGCCACCAGCCCGCCGAACTCCTTGCGCGCGGCTTTGACATCGAGGATCAGTTCGCCGGCCTGCGGCTTGGCGCGCAATGGCAGCGCGGGCGCTTGCGCCGGCGCCAGCACCGGCGGCCCGCTGGGGAACAGCTTCTTGATGAATGGCCAGATGCCATCGCGCGCGTATTGCAGCAGCAGCACCATCAGCACGCCGAACACGATGGTTTCGAAGTTGCCGTTGGCGCCCAGCAGCTTGGGCAGCACGCCTTGCAGCACGTCCTTCAGGATGGTGAGGATGCCGGCGCCGAGCACCGCGCCCCACACGTGGCCTACGCCGCCCACCACCGCCATGAACAGGTACTCGATGCCGTAGTTCAGCCCGAACGGCGTGGGGTTCACCGCGCGCTGCAGATGCGCGTAGAGAAAGCCGGAGATGCAGGCCAGCATCGCCGCCACCACAAAGATCACCACCTTCATCCATGCGGTGTTCACGCCCATCGCCTCGGCCATGGTGCCGCCGCCCTTCAACGCGCGGATGGCGCGGCCAGGGCGCGAGTTGAGCAGGTTCTGCATGGCGATCACCGACACCAGCACCACGGCCCAGATCAAGTAGAACATCGAGCGCCCGGAGGCCAGCTCGATGCCGAGCACATGCAGCACGGGAATGCCGTTGAGGCCGTCGTACTTGCCGAGGAATTCCAGGTTGCCGAACAGGAAAAACAGCGACAGGCCCCAGGCGATGGTGGCGAGCGGCAGGTAGTGGCCCGACATGCGCATGGTGATCAGGCCGATCACATAGGCCGAGGCCATCGTGATCGCCAGCCCGACCAGCAGGCCGAGCCAGGGCGACAGCCCGAACTGCGTGGTGAGGTAGGCGGTGCTGTAGGCACCCAGCCCGACGAAAGCGGCCTGGCCGAAGGAGGTCATGCCGCCCACGCCGGTGAGCAGGACCAGGCCAATGGCGACGATGCTGTACAGGCCGATGTAGTTGCCCAGCGTGATCCAGAATTCAGGCGTGGGCAGCACGGGCAACAGCGCCAGCACTACCGCGAAGGCCAGCAGGAAGATTCGGTTTTTGAGGTTGGTGTTCATGGCGTGCCCCTTATTCCTCGTCTTCCACATGCTTGCTGGTGAGCGAGCGCCACAGCAGCACGGGCAGGATCAGGGTGAACACGATGACCTCCTTGAACGCACTGGCCCAGAAGGACGAATACGATTCGAGCAGCCCCACCAGGATGGCACCGGCGGCCGCCACCGGGTAGCTCACCAGACCGCCCACGATCGCACCGACGAAGCCCTTCAGGCCGATCAGGAAGCCGGACTCGTAGTACACCGTGGTCAGCGGCGCAATCAGGATCCCGCACAGCGCGCCCATTGCCGCTGCCAGCGTGAACGACAGGCGCCCGGCCTGCGTCGTGCCAATGCCGACCAGCCGCGCGCCCAGGCGATTGACCGCCGTGGCACGCAGCGCCTTGCCGGCGATGGTGCGTTCGAAGTAGAAATACAGCCCCGCGATCATCAGTGCCGATACGCCGACCACCCAAAGGCTCTGCCCGGAGATCGTCAGGCTGCCCACTTCAAAGCGCGCCTCGGAGAAAGGCGCGGTGCGCGAACCCTCGGCGCCGAACATCACCAGCCCCAGCCCCACCAGTGCAAAGTGCACGCCCACCGAGACAATCAGCAGCACCAGCGTGCTGGCTTCGGCCAGCGGCTGGTAGGCAAGGCGGTACAGCATGGGCCCGAGCGGAATCACGATCAGCAGCGTCAGCGCGATCTGCGCCAGCATGGGCATCGACTGCCCGTCGAAGTTCTGCGCCAGCAGATGCACGGCCAGCGGGAAGACGAGGTATTTGCCGGCCAGCACCGCGATCCGCCTGGGCGCGGTCCGGCGCAGTTCGGCGCTGCGCAGGATGGTGACCGTCTCATAGAGAAAGGTGAGCACGCCCATGACCAGCAGCAGCCAGCTGCTTTGCGGCGCATGGCCGGACTGGATCGCCGCCAGGGTCAGCGCGCCATAGGCGACGAACTCCCCTTGCGGAATGAAGATGACGCGGGTCACCGAGAACACCAGCACCAGGGCCAGCGCGAGCAGCGCATAGATGGCGCCCGAGGTGATGCCGTCCTGCGCCAGGATGGCGGCGATCGAGAGGTCCATTGTCTCCCCGTATTGTTGGTGAGTCCGGCCGGCGGAGGGAAGCCGGCTGGCTTGTGAAATTACGAGTTACGAAATATGAAACAACTTACGCATAGCGGAAATCCCGACGAACCCTTAGATTCCGCAGTGCCGCATCTGTAATCTGGCACGGCAGGCGGGAAGCTATGCATATGCCGGGTGCAGCATATCTGCGGCGCACCATGGCCGTCATCCCGTTCCGCTTGTCTTGGCAAATTCTTGGCAAACGCCAAATTCATTAACACGTTAAAGATCTCGCATGGCGGATGCGGTGTCAAGTGCGGGATTGCCTGTAGTCGCGCAATGGCGTGGGCCGGCATGAGCCGGCACCAACAAAAAGGGCGCATGGCTGGCCATGCGCCCTTTTTGCATCAAATGCAGCCAGTCTTCGCCGCTTACTTGGTCTGCAGCTTCCACTTCCCGTCGACGATCTCCACCATCACGCGCGCGCGCTGGTCCAGGCCAAGGTGGTCGGTCGGCGTCATGTTCATGATGCCGTGGGAGATCGGCAGCTCCTTGGTCTGCTCCATGGCATCGCGCAGCGCCTTGCGGAACTCCTTGGTGCCCGGCTGCCCCTTCTTCAGCGCCTCGGGGATGGCTCGCTGCAGCAGCAGGCCGGCATCCCAGGCGTGGCCGCCGAAGGTCGAGACCTGGCCGCCAAATGCCTTCTCGTAAGCCGTCTTGTAGGTGATGGCGGGCTTCTTCACCGGGTTGGTGTCCGGCAGCTGCTCGGCTACCAGCAGCGGGCCGGCCGGCAGGAAGGTGCCTTCGCAATCCTTACCGCACACGCGCAGGAAGTCGGCGTTGGCCACACCGTGGGTCTGGTAGATCTTGCCCTTCCAGCCACGCTCCTTGAGCGCCTTGGCGGGCAGCGCGGCGGGCGTGCCCGAGCCTGCGATCAGCACGGCGTCAGGGTTGCTGCCCATCATCTTGAGCACCTGGCCGGTGACCGAGGTATCGGTGCGCGCAAAGCGTTCGTTGGCCACCACCTTGATCTTGCGCATCTCGCCGACCTTGGCGAACTCTTGCGCCCAGCTATCGCCATAGGCGTCCGCGAAGCCGATGAAGGCAACCGTCTTCACGTTGTGGTTTGTCATGTGCTCGGCAATGGCGGTGGCCATGTGCGAGTCGTTCTGCGGCGTCTTGAAGACCCAGGCGCGCTTGGCATCCATCGGCTCGATGATGCGAGCCGAGGCGGCCAGCGTGATCATCGGCGTTTCGTTCTCGGCGACGACATCCACCATGGCCAGCGAGTTGGGCGTCACGGTAGAGCCGACAATCACGTCGACCTTGTCTTCGCTGATCAGCTTGCGCGTATTCTTGACCGCCGTGGTGGTGTCCGACGCATCGTCGAGCACGATGTACTCGATCTTCTTGCCAGCGATCTCCTTGGGCAGCAGCGAGATGGTGTTCTTCTCGGGAATGCCCAGCGAGGCGGCGGGCCCGGTGGCCGATAGCGTTACCCCGACTTTGACCTGTGCGCTGGCGGTGCCGGCGCACAGGCTGGCGGCGGCGAGAGCCAGCAGGCTGGCGCGCTTGAATGTCATCGTGTCTCCTTCCATTGCGGCAAACGGAAGAGGCATCCGTGCCGCCTCGCGGCTAGTCGGATGCCTCAATCTGGTCTTCTGTTCTTCTGGTCTGTCTTGTCCTGGTGGATCTTATTGTGCCGGTGCCCCTTCGGTGCATTTCAGGCCCGTATCCAGGCGCAACGCCGGCGCCTGCCTGCTACCCCGGGGCGATGGGCGAATCCGCATCCGCCCTGCTCCAATCTCCCGTCCTGCGCGTGATCCCCGGCGGCGCTCGGCAGGGCTCGCCAGGCAATGCCATGGTGCGCCACGCCGGCCGCTCATTCACCGACCGCCCGGTCGGGAATGCGTAGCGAGTCTAGCAACAGGCATATCGCCGGGCTAGCGGGATTAACCCGCATCGCAGCATGCAAGCGACACGGCCGCGAACCGACGCTCAGCGGCCGAACGCATCCCAGGCGGTTTTCACGATCAGCGCTGCCACCACCACGATGAACACGCGCCGCACAAAGGCGCTGCCATGCTTGAGCGCGAGGCGGCTGCCAATCTGGCTGCCGCCCACGTTAGCCACCGCCATGACCAGCCCGAGCTGCCACCAGACGTGCCCCTTCGCCGCCAGCAACAGCAAGGCCGCCAGGTTGGTGGCGAGGTTGACCACCTTGGTCGATGCCGAGGCGTGCAAGAAATCGTAGCCGAACACGCGCACGAACACGATCATCAGGAAGCTGCCGGTGCCCGGCCCGAACACGCCGTCGTAGAAGCCGATCACGGCCCCCGCCAGCAAAGCCGCTGCGCGCTCCTTGCCGCCAGAGAGCGACGGTGCGTGCTCGGAGCCCAGGCTCTTCTTGGCCACCGTATAGACCAGCAGGGCCACCAGGATAAAGGGCAGCGACTTGCGCAGCGGCTCCGCGGGAATCAGCGTGAGCGCGTAGGCGCCCGCCATCGAAAAGGCGAAGGCCGACAGCATCGTCGGCAAGGTTGCGCCCCAGTAGATGCGCACGCTGCGGCCATAGCGCAACGCCGCATTGGTGGTACCGGCCAGCGAGGCCACCTTGCTGGTGCCGAGCAGCGTGGCCGGCGCCATGTTGGGATAGGCCGAAAACAGCGCGGGGATCTGCACCAGGCCACCGCCGCCGGCAACAGCATCGATCAGGCCGGCAAGAAAAGCGGCAACAGCAAGAAACGCGAATTCCATGGACGCGGGGAAACGAAGAAAGAGAAAACGGAGGGAACGAGGGAAGGAGGCGAACCAAGCGCGGCAGGCGCGCTGGAAGCGTCAGCCCAGCATCTTGGCGGCTGGTGACAAATTGAGATGCCACAGGCCGCTGGCGTGCGGCGCAAAACCGGCCGGTGCGGCCTGCGCCGCCGTCAGCAGCGCCGGCGCCAGCAACAGATGGCGCACGCCATGCGCGCTGCACCAGTCGGCCAGCAGGCCGCAGCAATCCAGCAGCAAGGCGGCGACGCCCCTGTCCGCCGGCACGTCACCAGCCCACCATTCGGTGGCAAGCGCCGTGAGGCCGGCAAGTTCGAGATGCGGTATCAGCGTAACGGGCAGGCAACCGAGCAGATCCTGGCCGACACTGGCCTGCGCCACCACACAGGCCCCGCGCTCAGGCCGGGCAAGCAGGCCCTCCAGCAGCGCCTGGCGCGCGCGCGCCGCCGCAACGGGCAATGCATGCCGTGATTGCAGCCAGGCGCCCAGATTTTGCGCATCGCCAGTACCGGCCAGGCGTATCGAGGCCGGAGGCACGGCGGATTCAGGCGAGGAAGGAATTAGAGAAGGGGAATCTGACGGCATGGCGGGCCCGATGACAAGGCCGCATTGTCGCATGCGCAATCGGTGGCTTTGACGATGATTCCGCATGGCGAAAACATCACGCACCAGGAACGGGCATACCACCCGGAAATTAAAAAAGGCGTTGCCGAGGATCACCCAGCAACGCCCTTATCTTATATTGACACTGCAGCCTAGTGACTGCGCGCCTGTCGTCTCCTCGCTTCCGCCTCCATTTAACCTGCGAAAACCGTATATGGAATGTAACGAAGCGGTGCGTTTCGAGCAAGCTAGAAGAAACCCTAGCCCCAAAATCGGGCATGTCGCCCCACGATCACTCCCGGGCCTTCCCGAAGCGGGCAAGAAGCTCGCCCATAATGCCGCGGCGGAACGTCAATACGCAGATCACGAAGATCACGCCGGTCACCATTGTGACGGATTCGCCAAGTGAGTTGAACCACTCGATGCCCGTCGTCGAGGCCAGGAAGGTGCCGATGTCGCCAAGCTTGTTTTCCAGCGCCACCACCACGAAAGCCCCGACCAGCGGTCCTGAAAGCGTGCCCAGGCCCCCAACCAGCGTCATCAGGATCACCGAGCCCGACATGGACCAGTGCACATCGGTCAGCGTGGCAAAGCCCAGCACCAGCGCCTTGATCGACCCGGCCAGCCCGGAAAGCGCCGCAGACAGCACAAACACCATCAGCTTGAAGCGGTCCGTATCGTAGCCCAGCGAGATGGTGCGCGGCTCGTTTTCCTTGATCGCCTTGAGGATCTGGCCGAACGGCGAATGCACGGTCCGCACGATCAGCGCGAAGGCCGCCACGATGATCGCCAGCGCCACGTAATACAGCGTCAGATCGTTGGCCAGCGACAACACACCGAACAGCTTGCCGCGCGGAATGCCCTGCAAGCCGTCCTCGCCTCCGGTGTACGGCACCTGCAGGCAGAAAAAGAACAGCATCTGCGCCAGCGCCAGCGTGATCATCGAGAAATAGATGCCTTGCCGGCGAATCGCGATGTACCCGACCACGTAGCCGATCAAGGCGCCCGCCAGCGTGCCCAGCACCAGCCCGACCTCAGGCGTGACGCCCCACACCTTCATTGCATGGCCGGCCGTATAGGCCGCGCCGCCAAAGAAGGCCGCATGGCCGAACGACAGCAGCCCGGTGTAGCCGATCAGCAAGTTGAAGGCGCACGCGAACAGCGCGAAGCACAGCACCTTGAGCACGAACACCGGATACGCTCCGGCCATCGGCGCCAGGATCAGCGCTGCCAGCAACAATCCGTACAACAGTTTCTTCTGCACGCCCCGCCCCTGTCTTGTCTGCCCCGCAGCCACTGCCGCGCCGGTTGGTTGGTTCATCACTTCTCCCTCCCGAACAGTCCGGCCGGGCGCAGCATCAGCACGATCACCATGATGAAGAACACGACCGTGGAGGAGGCCTCGGGGTAGAACACCTTGGTCAGGCCCTCGATCACGCCCAGGCCGAGGCCGGTCAGGATCGAGCCCATGATCGAGCCCATTCCGCCGATCACCACCACCGCGAACACGATGATGATCAGGTTCTGCCCCATCAGCGGCGAGATCTGGATCACCGGTGCCGCGAGCACGCCGGCAAACGCCGCCAGCGCCACGCCGAACCCGTAGGTCAGCGTCACCATCAGCGGCACGTTGACGCCAAAGGCTTCAACCAGCTTGGGGTTCTCGGTGCCAGCGCGCAAATAAGCGCCCAGCTTGGTCTTCTCGATCAGGTACCAGGTGGAGAAGCACACCACCAGCGAGGCTGCCACCACCCAGGCCCGGTAGTTCGGCAGGATCATGAAACCCAGATCCGTGGCGCCGCTCAGCGCCTCGGGCGCCGAGTACGGCAGCCCCGACACCCCATAGATCGAGCGGAAGATGCCTTCGATCACCAGCGTGATGCCGAGCGTCAGCAGCAGGCCGTAGATATGGTCGAGCTTGTAGATCCAGCGCAGCATGGTGCGCTCGATCACGATGCCGATCAGCGCCACCGCGAGCGGCGACAGTACCAGCATCACCCAGTAGTTGAGCCCGGCGTACTCCATGCCCATCCAGGCCAGGACCGCGCCGAGCATGAACAGCGCCCCGTGGGCAAAATTGATGACGTTGAGCAGCCCGAAGATGACCGCAAGGCCAAGGCTCAACATCGCATAGAAGGCACCGTTGACCAGTCCCAGCAGTAACTGGGACAGCATGGCGGGCAGAGGAATACCGAAGATGTCCATCGCAGGCGTTACCGTTTGCGCACCAGCCGGGATTCGTCGTTCCCCGCCAGGCAGGCGCTGTCAAAATGAAGCGAAGAAAGACACTGGCCCCCGCTCCCGAACCCGGTCAACATGCAACGGTCCCGGGCGGGGGCGCCATACCTCAATCAACTCTACGCAACTCAACTCAGTTCAAACGCTTACTTCTTCATCAGCGCGCACTTCGATTCCGCCACCGTGGTGAAAGCCTGCTCACCCGGGATCGTGGCCACCACCTTCAGGTAGTCCCACGGCTTCTTCGATTCGGCCGGCGACTTCACCTGCATCAGGTACATGTCGTGGATGCCTCGGCCATCCTGGCGGATGTAGCCCTTGGTGTAGAAGTCGTTGATCTTCATCTTCTTGAGCTCGGCCATGACCTTGTCCGGATCATCCGTCTTGGCTGCCTCGACCGCCTTCAGGTACGTATGCGCGGCGGAGTAGTCGGCGGCCTGCAAGCTGCTCGGCATCTTCTTCATCTTGGTGAAGAAGCGCGCGGCGAACTTGCGCGTATCGTCGTTCATGTCCCAGTACCAGCTGTCGGTCATCAGCAGGCCTTCGGTGTTCTTCAGGCCCAGGCTGTGGATGTCGTTGATGAACATCAGCAGGCCGGCGATCTTCATCGTCTTGGTGATGCCGAATTCCTTGGCCGCCTTGATCGAGTTGATGGTGTCGCCGCCGGCATTGGCCAGGCCCAGGATCTGCGCCTTGGACGATTGCGCCTGCAGCAGGAACGACGAGAAATCCGATGCCGACAGCGGATGGCGCACCGAGCCCACCACCGTGCCGCCGTTGGCCTTCACCACGGCCGCGGTATCGTTTTCCAGCGAGTGGCCGAAGGCATAGTCGGCGGTCAGGAAGAACCACGACTTGCCACCCTGCTTGACCACTGCGCTGCCGGTACCCTTGGCGAGCGCCACCGTGTCATACGCATAGTGCACGGTGTACGGCGAGCACTCTTCGTTGGTAAGGCGCGCCGAGCCGGCACCGATATTGAAGTAGACCTTCTTCTTCTCCGAGGCCACCTTGTTCATGGCCAGGCCGGTGGCGGAATTGGTGCCGCCGATCAGCACGTCCAGGCCCTGCTGGTCCATCCACTCGCGCGCCTTCGAGGCGGCGATGTCGGCCTTGTTCTGGTGATCGGCCGAGACCAGCTCGATCGGCTTGCCCAGCACCTTGCCACCGTTGTCCTCGATTGCCATCTTGATGGCTTCGAGGCCGCCCGGGCCGTCGATGTCGGCGTACAAGCCCGACATGTCGGTGATGTAGCCGATCTTGACGGTATCGCCCGAGACCTGCGCCGATGCCGAACCCATTGCCACGCCCGTTACGATAGCCGCCAGAGCGACCGCCAGCCGAGTCATCTTCATTGCCTGTCTCCTTAGTTTCGGCGGCACCTGACGCCACCCGTTCCTGCCCTAAAACAATGCCTGCGATTCATGACAGCGCCGCGCGCCGATTCGAATCAGACCCCAAGCAACTCGTTCAGCACCGGCATCTTGGCCTGCAGCTCCGCAGCCGCGAAGCGCTCGACGATCGTGCCGTGTTCCATCACATAAAAACGGTCGGCCAGCGGCGCGGCAAAGCGGAAGTTCTGCTCCACCATCACCACCGTGTAGCCCTTTTTCTTGAGCATCAGGATCATGCGCGCCAGCGCTTGCACGATCACGGGCGCAAGGCCCTCCGAGATCTCGTCGAGCAGCAGCAGGTTCTGGCCGGTCAGGCCCATGATGGCGCGCAACGTGGTGGTGCGCCCGGCGCCGTTGCGGCCCAGCAGCGTCACCACCTCGCCGGCATTCACGGTCAGGTCCACGCCATGCAGGATGTGCGATTCGCCATACCAGGCGTGCAGATCCTTGATTTCTAGTGCGGGCGTTGTGCTCATCCTGGCTCCTCAGTGCGCGCCCTGCAGTTCAGCCTCGACGGTGCCCATATAGGCCTCCATCACGCGCGGGTCTTTCGATACCTCGGCGTACGGCCCCTCGGCCAGGATTGCGCCGCGCTGCAATACCGTGATCTTGTCGGCAATCGACGAGACCACGTTCATGTTGTGCTCCACCATCAGGATGGTGCGCCCCACCGCCACCTTGCGGATCAGCTCGGTCACGCGCGCCACGTCTTCGTGGCCCATGCCCTGGGTCGGCTCGTCCAGCAGCATCATCTCCGGCTCCATCGCCAGCGTGGTGGCGATCTCGAGCGCGCGCTTGCGGCCGTACGGCAGGTTGACCGTCACCGTCTGCGCCACATCGGTCAGCCCAACCTGCTCCAGCAGTTCCATGCCGCGCGCGTTCAGCGCGTCGAGCGTGGTTTCGCTGCGCCAGAAATGATAGGAGGTGCCAAGTTGCCGCTGCAGCCCGATGCGCACGTTCTCCAGCACCGTCAGGTGCGGGAACACGGCGGAGATCTGGAACGACCGGATCACCCCGCGCCGGGCGATCTGCGCCGGCTTCTCGCGGGTGATGTCGATGCCGTTGAACAGGATCGTGCCCGTGGTCGGCTCGAGGAACTTGGTCAGCAGGTTGAAGCAGGTGGTCTTGCCGGCGCCGTTGGGGCCGATCAAGGCATGGATGGAGCCGCGCCGCACCTTGAGGTTGACGTCGC
>NZ_JBFTOQ010000016.1:0-161320 GCF_056398045.1 Cupriavidus sp. 05L411
GCCTGGGGGCGGGAAACACCCATGGCGATGCGAAGCGAGCCGTGGAGGTGTACCAAGGCCGTATGGCCGCCTTTTTTGCCTACTTTTTTGGCAAGACAAAAAAGTAGGTCGCCGCCCCGCAGGGGTAGTGAAACTGCCTTTGACTTTGCAGTTAAGCAGTTAAGCAGTTAAGCAGCTAAGCAGTTGCAGCCAGCATCTCAATCTACGCCCGCCTGAAAAACGCACTAACTACCAACCCCGTTGCCGGCGGCGGCCGGTTCGCCAACATCAACCTCCCCCCATTTCGCTGCAAGATCCGATTAACGATCGACATCCCCAGCCCGGCGCCCTTGGCTTCGCTGCGTGCGCCATCGAGCCGGTAGAAGGGCCGGGTCAGCAAGGGCAATTGCGCTTCCGGCACGCCGCTGCCATGGTCGGCCACGGTCAGCACGGCTTCCTTGTCTTCGATGCGGGTGCTGATCTCGACCACGGCTACGCCGTTGTCTTCGTCCTTGGCGTAGCGGCGGGCGTTTTCGACCAGGTTGTCCAGGATCCGCTGGACTTCCATGCGGTTGGCCACGGCCATTACGGGGTCGCCGGCGCGGACATGGACGCGTACGTCGTCGTGCGCGCCATAGACGCCGACGGCGTCTTGCACGAGTGCGGACAGGTCGACGGGTTCGACCGTCTCCAGCGCGGGGCGGGCGTAGTTGAGGAACTGGCCGATGATGGCGTCCATCTGTTCGATGTCGGCGATCATGGCTTCGCGCGTGGTGTTATCCACGGGGGACATCTCGGTTTCCAGCCGCAGGCGCGTCAGCGGCGTGCGCAGGTCGTGCGAGATGCCGGCCAGCATGACGACGCGGTCGTCGTCGAGCTGGCGCAGGTCGCGCACCATCTGGTTGAAGCTGTGGTTGGCCTGCGCCACTTCGCTGGCGCCGTGCTCAGGCAGGGTGGGCGGGTCGCCACCGCCGCCGATGGCGCGTGCCGCGTTGGCCAGCCGCTTGAGCGGGTGGTTGACCAGCGACGTGATAAAGGCTGCGCCGATGATCGACAGCAATAGCGCGGCGATGCTCCACCAGAGCCACTGGATGCCGGGCACGCGCTCGAACCGTTCGGGGCTGATCGCCACCCAGTAATCGTCGCCCTCGATCTCGAAACTCACCCATACGCCGGGAATGTCGTTCACGGTGGTGGCGATCACGGTCCCTTCGCCGAGCCGGCTGCGAATCTCCTGCTGCACCAGCTGGGTCAGGAAGGGGTTCGTGGTGGGCACGGAGAAATCGTCGTCTTTCTCGCGCGGGTAGACCTTGATGCCCTCGTTTTGCACCAGGTCGAGCAGCAGGAAACGCCGCCGCGCGGGATCGGAATAGAGCAGGGCGGCACGCGTGAGCTTGACCACGCTGACCACTTGCATGGCGATCTGCTGGGCGCGCGGCGCGCGTTCGAAGAGCCGATAGCTCTGGAACCAGATACCCAGCGAGATCGCCAGCAATAGGGCGATCAGCATGAAGGTTCGCCAGAACAGCGAACCGAACAGGCGCGTAGCCGTGCGGCTGATGACAGTCGCCACGATGCGCGGCGCCTTACTTCACGCCATCGGGGATGAAGACGTAGCCCAGACCCCAGACCGTCTGGATGAAACGTGGGTTGCCCGGATCAGGTTCGATCAGCTTGCGCAGCCGTGAGATCTGCACGTCCAGGCTGCGGTCGAATACCTCGTACTCGCGGCCGCGCGCCATTTCCATGAGCTTCTCGCGCGACAACGGCTGGCGCGGATGCCGGGCGAAGACCTTGAGCACCGAGAATTCGCCGGTGGTCAGGGTGATCTCCTCATCATTTTTGGTCAGCGTGCGGGTAGCGAGATTGAGCACGAAATCGCCAAAGGCGAAGGTCTCCGGGGTTTCCGACGGCGCGCCGGGGACTTCGGCGGGGCCCTTGCGGCGCAGCACGGCGTGGATCCGCGCGATCAGTTCGCGCGGGTTGAAGGGCTTCGGCAGGTAGTCGTCGGCGCCCATTTCGAGGCCGACGATGCGGTCGACGTCCTCGCCCTTGGCAGTGAGCATGATGATGGGCGTCTGGTCGTTGGCGCCGCGCAGGCGCCGGCAGATCGACAGGCCGTCTTCACCGGGCATCATCAGGTCGAGCACTAGCAGGTCGAAACGCTCGCGCAACCAGAGCTTGTTCATCGCGGTGGCGTTCTCAGCTACCAGTACGGTGAAGCCCTGTTCGCCAAGGTAACGGCGCAGCAGGTCGCGCAGACGGGGGTCGTCGTCTACGACGAGAATCTTGTGACTGGTATTTTCCATGGCGGTATCTTAGCGACAAACGCTTTCGGTCAAAATGGCTTAACAAAAGGTTACATACTTTACCCCGAGGTATGAAGGCGCGCATCCACCCTGCGTTTAAACTGCCGCATACCGTTTCCGTAGCCAGTCCCGCGGGGATTTCGTGGGCGTCCGCCGTGTAGTTCACTGCCATGACGTGGCGAGGCGGGGCTACTGGATGTCCGGCTTCCGGCGGTCCTGTAACCACCGTTTCCGAAGCCCAAACCGCCATTATCAATGAAAGTCACCTGCAAGCGCGCCGGGCATACCCTTTCCCGCGCCGGCGCGACTGTTGCGCTGTTGCTTGCCGCTAGTGCGGGGTACCCGCAATCGCCCGGCATGGCGCATTTGTTCCCGGGCGCTGGCAAGCCAGCACCCCGCGAGGCCGCCCCGCGCAACGAGCGCTACAGCCAGGACGAGGCGCGAGCGCGCGCCGGAAAGTACCGCGCCGAGCGTGACATGAACGAGCGCCTGCCCCACGCGTCCCCGAACGACAAGCTCTCGCCCGACGAGCGGCGCAAGCTGCGCCAGAACCTGTACGAACTCGGCCGGGAGATGTACCAGGGCGGCTAGGAGCGAGGCACGCGCACATGCGTGCAGCTTGACACGCTGCGCGGCGAGCGCGATATCGGCGTCCGTCCTACTTCAGCGCCATAGCCCCATCGCCTCATAGGCTCACAGCCTCACAGCCGCATAGCCTCATGGCAGGCCGGCGTGCGGCACTTCGACTTCCGTCATCAGGATACGGCCCTGGCACGAAGCGCGCCGCTGCGCCTCGTCGAAGTTCGGCGCGGCGGCCAGGAACAACGTGGTGCCACGCGGGCCACCCAGGGCGGCCGCGAAGATGCCCGTTCCGCAGGCAATCTCCTCATCGATGCGCCCGCCCGGCATTACCCGCAATACGCGATTGCCGATGGCGTCAGCCACCCAGAGCGCACCTTGCGCATCCTGGGCACACCCGTCCGGCGCCACCTTCGCGCCGCCCAGCACCTGGCCGAGATCCGATCCCGTGGGCTGGCTGCCGAAGAGGGCCCAGTCACGGCGCGGGCCCAGCGAGCCATCCGCGTGCAGATCGAAGGCCGAGATGCGATTGCCCAGGGTCTCGCCCACCACCAGGGACTTGCCGTCCGGCGTGATGACCGAGCCATTGGGGAAGAACAGGCCATCGGCCACCACGGTCACCGAGCCATCCGGGTCGACCCGCACCAGACTCGCGGTGCGCATCGGGGCGCCGGCCATCAGGTCGAAACCGAAATTACCCACATAGGCGCGGCCGTGCTGGTCCACCACCATGTCGTTGACGTGCCCGCTGGCCACGCCGGACAGGTCGGCATGTACCACGAGGCTGCCATCCGGCTCGCGGCGCAGCAGCTTGCGGTCGCGCATGGAGACGATCAGCAGGCGCCCGTCCGGCAGCCATCCCATGCCGGATGGCTGTTGCGGCACTTCGGCGATCTGTTCGACGGCGCCATCCAGGCTCACCGCCATCACCCGGTGGGTGTAGAAATCCGACAGCCAGAGCCGGCCATCGTGCCAGCGCAGTCCTTCCAGAAAGGTGTGCCCCTCGGTCAGGACCGATAGTTCGCGGTGCGCCATGCAGTGTCTCCGTTGTGATCTTTCGATCTTGTGATTGGTGTGCCTACATCCAATACGATTTGTGCCGGGACCGCAAGCGCGCCGCGGTGGGGGTCAGGCGCGGGGCTGGAAATGCCGCAGGAAGTCGACGAAGACCTCGGCCGCGAGCTGGGCGTCGTCGGCCGTGATGGTTTCCAGCGGGTTGTGGCTGATGCCGCCGTTGCCGCAGCGCACGAACAGCATCGCCACGTCGGTCATGCGCTGCATCATCATGGCGTCGTGGCCGGCGCCCGAGGGCAGCTCGAACGCGTCCAGCCCGCGCTTCTTGAGCACCGCGCCGAACTGGTCCATCAGCCAGCGCGCGCAGGGGGCGTTGTTGACCGGCGTCACCCGTTCCACGCCGGCGCTGAGGCCGCGACGCTCGGCGATGGCCTGGATGCCCGCCACGATGTCGGCAATGGCGGCTTCGCGGATGCTATCTTCGCCGGCACGGATGTCCATCGAGAACACGCATTCGGCGGGGATGACGTTGCTCGACCCGTTGGGCACCTGCAACTGGCCCACCGTGCCTACCAGCGTCGGCACTAGCCCGCAGCGCTGCTCCACCAGCAGCACCATCTCGGCCGCCGCCGCCGCGGCGTCCTTGCGCAGGGTCATGGGCGTGGTGCCGGCGTGGCTGGCCAGGCCCTCGACGCGGACCTGGAAGCGGCTGCTGCCGGCAATCTGCGTGACCACGCCAAGCGGCAGGCCGTGGTGCAGCAGGACCGGGCCTTGCTCGATATGGACTTCGACAAAGCCATGCAGGGTGGCGGGGTCTACCGCCGCGGCGCGCAGCGCATCGACGCCGCCCGCGCCCGGCAGGCCAGAGGCGGCCAGGGCTTCGCGCAGCGTCACGCCGTCGGTGTCSGCACGATCCAGCAGGGCSGGGTCGAAGCGGCCGGCCAGCACGCTGCTGGCCAGGAAGCTGGTCTTGAAGCGCAGGCCTTCTTCCTCGGCAAAGCCCACGACCTCGAAGTGATAGGGCAGGCGGATGCCGGCCGCGTTGAGCGCCCCAACCACCGCCACGGGCAGCAGGATGCCAAGCCGGCCGTCATAGCGCCCGCCGTTGCGCACGGTGTCGAAGTGCGAGCCCGTCATCAGCACGCGCGCGCCGTCGCCCACGGCAGGATCGGCGGCGTAGCGGCCGATCACGTTGCCGATGGCGTCGATGCGGACCTGCATGCCCGCCGCCTCCATCCATGCCACCAGCTGGGCCTGCGCGGCGCGGTGGGCCGGGGTCAGGTAGGCGCAGGTCAGGCCGCCTTCCATATCCGAGAAGCGGGCCAGCGCCGCGGCCTGGTCGAGAATGGTCTGGCCAAGCGGGAGGAGTGGGGAGGCGGATTGGGTCATGGCAGCTCGGGCAGTGAAGGCAGTGAAGGCAGCGAAGGCAGTGAAAGCAGGTAGCGGTGCAAAAGGCAGGACGTGGCGTTCAGCGGTTGCGCATCCACGTTTTCCACGCGACCCACAGCTTGCGCATGGGCGTGAGCGAGATGCGCTGGTTCAGCACCTGGAACTCGCTCGCCTCCAGCTCGTCGAGCAGCGTCTGGTAGATCGCGCCCATGACCAGGCCAGCGCGCTGGGCGCGGCGGTCGGCAGCGGGCAGCAGCGCCAGCGCCTCGCGGTACAGCGTGCGGGCCTGCTCGGCCTGGTAGCGCATCAGCGTGACGAAGCGATCGGAGTGCGTGGCCTGGTTGACCTCGGAGACCGGCACCTGGAAGCGCTGCAGCGTGTTTACCGGCAGGTAGATCCGGCCGCGCCGGGCATCCTCGCCCACATCACGCAGGATATTGACCATCTGCAGCGACAAGCCCATCTTTTCGGCGTATTCGAGCGTGCGCGGATCCGTTTGGCCGAGGATCCGGGCGCTCATGGTGCCGACCACGCCGGCCACGCAATGGCAATAGCGCGCGAGCGCGATGTCATCCAGGTAGCGCGACTGGTTGAGGTCCATCTCCATGCCTTCGAGCACTTCGTTGAACATCGGCTGGGTCAGCCCATAGGCTTGCGCGTGCGGCTGCAGCGCCTTGGTCACGGGATGGGTCGGCGCGCCGTTGAACATCTGGGCGAGCTCATTGCGCCACCAGGCCAGTTTTTGATAGGCCACGCTGGCGTCCTGGGTGTCGTCCACGACATCGTCGACCTCCCGGCACCAGGCATAGAGGGCGGTAATGGCCTGCCGCCGCTCGGGCGCCAGGAACAGGGAGCTGTAATAGAAGCTGGAGCCGCTCTGCGCGGCTTTCTCTTGGCAATACTGATCGGGCGTCACGCCAGGCTCGGGTCGGTGAAATGGGGGGCTATGGGGGGCTATATGCCTGCGCTGTCGCCGCGGCAGCCTGGCCGGCGCGGGGCGACCGGTGTGGCGAGATGGCGCGATGCGCTAGCCAGGGGGCCTGTGCCAAGAGCCGCGATTTCCAGTCGTCAGGCCATTCCACGACGGGGGGCAAGGCAGCGCGGGCGACGGGCCGGATTGTAGCATCGCCCTCCCGGCGGCACTGGCCGCGGGCGAGGGCGCCGTCGTGCACTTCGGGCCGCGCGGATACCCAGCGCTGCGGCATTTGGCCGCGCCCGGCGCGATTCCTGCGTCCGACTTGGGATCCAGGGTGGGTGCCCTGTTTGAAAAGTGCGTTTCCGGTATCCCCCTCCGCGCGCCATTTGACGCTTTCAGCTTCACGCCGTTACATTACTGACCGGCGAGTTATTAATCGCCGCCACGCCGCGCCGTGCCTGCCGCAGTGCAAACCGTGCCACCGATCTAACGCTTAACTCATGCCAGTGCCTCATCCCGGGCCGGAAGTTGTGGCCATCGAAGTGCCTTTTTCCACGCTTTTCAGCGCGAACGCATTCGCGGCCGGCTTGCGCATGCGCGGTCGCGGCGCGTTGGTGACCCTGCTGCTGCTCGCCGGAGTGGCGCTGGCGGGTTGCAGCCGTCAGGCAGAAAAGGCGCCAGAGATCCGCCCGGTGCGCCTGATGCAGTTGCAACCGGGCGCAGGCAAGACGGAGGTCGAGTTCTCGGGCGATGTGCGGCCCCGGATCGAGTCGCGGCTAGGCTTTCGCGTGGGCGGCAAGATTGCCGCGCGCCTGGTCGACGTGGGCGCCACCGTGCGCAAGGGCCAGCCGCTTGCCCGCCTCGACCCCGCCGACCTCGGCCTGGCGGAAGCCGGCTCGCGGGCCCAGTACGACGCGGCCAAGACCGACCGCGACCTCGCCGAGGCCGATCTGAAGCGCTACAACGAGCTGTTCGCCAAGAAGTTCATCAGCGCGGCCGAGCAGCAACGCCGCCAGGCCACCTTTGACTCCGCCGCCTCCCGCCTGCGCCAGGCCGAGGCGGGGCTGCGCAACCAATCCAACCAGACCGGCTACGGTGTGCTCGCCGCCGACGCCGATGGCGTGGTAACGCTGATCGAGGCAGAGGTCGGCCAGGTCGTGGCGGCCGGCCAGTCGGTCGTGCGGGTGGCGCAAACCGCGGAGAAGGAGGTCGCGGTTGGCCTGCCGGAGGATCAGGTCGAGCGCCTGCGCGGCATCTCCGACGTCACCGTGCGCACCTGGGCCGAGCCCGGCCGGCCGCTGCCGGGCCGCGTGCGCGAGATTTCGCCAATGGCCGACCCGGTGACGCGCACTTACGCGGCGCGCATCAGCGTGCCCAATCCACCGGCCGACTTCAAGTTCGGCATGACCGCCGTGGTCACCTTCACCCGTACCGGCGACGCTGCCGCGCTGCGGGTGCCGCTCTCCGCGCTGCTGCAAAAGCAGGGCAGCAACCAGGTCTGGGTGTACGACGCGGCAACGGGCGCCGTGCAGCCGGTCAACGTGACATTGGGCGAGCTTCAGGGCAACGAGATCCAGGTCAGGCAGGGGCTATCGCCCGGCCAGACCATCGTCACCGCGGGCGTGCACCTGCTCAAGCCCGGGCAGAAGGTCAAGCCGCTGCAGGCCGTGGTGCCCACGCCAGCCGTGCGCAACTAAGGCGCCGGCATGGATCATTCCCGTTTCAACCTGTCCCGCTGGGCTCTGGAGCACCAGCCACTGACCCGTTACCTGCTGGTGGTGCTGTTGCTGGGCGGGCTCTTTGCCTTTTTCCAGCTCGGTCAGGACGAAGACCCGCCTTTCACCTTCCGGGTGATGGTGGTGCAGGCGTTCTGGCCCGGCGCCACCGCCGAGCAGATCGCGGTGCAGGTCACCGACAAGATCGAGCGCCAGCTGCAGGAAGTGCCCTACGCCGACAAGATCCGCAGCTTCTCCAAGCCCGGCGAGACCACGGTGATCTTCCAGCTCAAGGACACCGCGCCGGCCAAGGACACCGCGCAGATCTGGTACACCGCGCGCAAGAAGGTCGGCGACATCGCGCAGACGCTGCCGCCGGGCGTGCGCGGCCCGTTCTTCAATGACGAGTTTGGCGACGTGTATGGCTCCATCTACGCGCTCTCGGCCGACGGCTTCAACTACAAGGAGCTGCGCGAGTACGCGGACCTGGTGCGCCAGCAACTGCTGCGTGTGCCGTCCGTCGCCAAGGTGTCGCTGATCGGGTTGCAGGACGAGAAGGTCTACATCGAATTCAACCAGGCGCGCTTTGCCCAGCTCGGGCTGGACATCAATGCGATCGCCGACCAGATCTCGCAGCAAAACAGCATGACCGCCAGCGGCGTGCTGGTGACCCCGGGAGACAACCTGCAGGTGCGCTTGTCGGGCCAGTTCGCCAACGTGGCCGACCTGGAAAACCTGGTGCTGCGCGGCCCCAACGGCATTGCCAATATCCGCCTGGGCGATATCGCCCATGTGTACCGCGGCTATGTCGATCCGCCGGCCAGCAAGATGCGCTTCCAGGGCAAGGAGGTGATCGGGCTGGGCATCTCGATGGAGCGCGGCGGCGACATCATCGCCATGGGCAAGAACCTGCGTGCCGCAACGGACGGTTTGCGCGGGCAGCTGCCAGTCGGCATCGAGCTGGACCAGGTGCAAAACCAGCCCGAGGCCGTTGAGCGGTCGGTGGGCGAGTTCGTGCACGTGCTGATCGAGGCCGTGGTGATCGTGCTGGGCGTGAGCTTTGTCTCGCTCGGGCTGCATACCAAGCCGCTGCGCATTGACGTGCGCCCGGGCCTGGTGGTGGCGCTGACCATTCCGCTGGTGCTCGCCGTCACGTTCCTGTTCATGAACATCTTCGGCATCGGCCTGCACAAGATATCGCTCGGGGCGCTGATCGTGGCGCTGGGGCTGCTGGTCGACGACGCCATCATCGCCGTGGAGATGATGGTGCGCAAGCTGGAGGAGGGCTTCTCCAAGATGGAAGCCGCCACCTTCGCCTACACTTCCACCGCCATGCCGATGCTGACCGGCACGCTGATCACCGCCGCCGGCTTCCTGCCGGTGGGGCTGGCGCGTTCCACCGTGGGCGAGTACACCTTCGCCATTTTCGCCGTGACCGCGATGGCGCTGGTGCTGTCGTGGCTGGCCGCGGTCTACTTCACGCCCTACCTGGGCTACCTGCTGCTCAAGGCGCGGCCCGCTGGCGAGGGCGAGCAGCATGAGGTGTTCGATACGCCGTTCTACAACCGCTTCCGCCGCCTGGTGCACTGGTGCGTGACGTGGCGCAAGACGGTGATCGTCATCACGCTGGTGGCCTTTGGTCTCGGCCTCTACGCCTTCAAGTTTGTGGAGAAGCAGTTTTTCCCGGACTCGAGCCGGCCGGAGCTGATGGTGGAGCTGTGGCTGCCGGAGGGCACCAGCTTTGCGCAGACCGAGGCCGAGGCCAAGCGCTTCGAGGCCGCGCTGCGCGGGGACCGCGAGATTGCCAGCCTGACCACGTTCGTCGGCAGCGGCGCGCCGCGCTTCTACCTGCCGCTGGACCAGATCTTCCCGCAGACCAATGTGGCGCAGGTGATCGTGATGCCGGCCGAAGTCGCGCTGCGCGACCGGGTGCGCCAACGCGTGGTGGACCTGCTGGCGCGCGATTTCCCGCAATTGCGCGGCCGCGTCAAGCTGCTGCCGAACGGCCCGCCCGTGCCCTATCCGGTGCAGTTCCGCGTGATCGGGCCGGACGCCGCCGGCGTGCGCAAGCTGGCTGACGAGGTCAGGGCGGTGATGAGCGCCAACCCCAACACCGTGGGGGTCAACGACAACTGGAACGAGAGCGTCAAGGTGCTGCGCCTGGACATCGACCAGGACCGCGCGCGCGCGCTCGGCGTCAGCACCACCGCGATGGCGCGGGTGACCCAGACGGTGCTGACCGGCGTGGCGGTGGGGCAATACCGCGATGGCGACAAGCTGATCGATATCCTGATGCGCGCGCCGCGCAACGAGCGCGACGCCATGTCCGACCTGCAGAACGTGCAGGTGCCTACCGCCAGCGGCCGCGTGGTGCCGCTGACCCAGGTCGCGCGCATCGCCTTTCGCTCCGAGCCGGGCGTGATCTGGCGCGAGAACCGCGACTTTGGCGTGACCGTGCAGGCCGACGTGGTCGAAGGCATCCAGGGCCCCACCGTGACGGCGCAGATCAATCCCAAGCTGGATAAGCTGCGCGCGCAGCTGCCGGCGGGCTACCGCATCACGGTGGCCGGGGCGGAAGAAGAAAGCGGCAAGGCCGGCGCGTCGATCGCCGCGCAGCTGCCGCTGTGCATCTTCCTGATCTTCACGCTGCTGATGCTGCAGCTGCACAGCTTCTCGCGCGCGCTGATGGTGTTCCTGACCGGGCCGCTTGGCCTGATCGGCGCCGCCGCCACGCTGCTGCTGCTCAACGCACCGATGGGCTTCGTTGCGCAGCTTGGCATCACCGCGCTGCTCGGCATGATCATCCGCAACTCGGTGATCCTGGTCGACCAGATCGAGCAGGACATCCGTGCCGGCGAGCCGGTGTGGGATGCCATCGTCGAATCCGCCGTTCGGCGCTGCCGCCCCATCATCCTGACCGCGGCAGCGGCCGTGCTGGCCATGATCCCGCTGTCGCGCTCCGTGTTCTGGGGGCCGATGGCGGTCGCCATCATGGGCGGGCTGGTGATTGCGACGGCGTTGACGCTGCTGTTCCTGCCGGCGCTGTATGCGGCCTGGTTCCGGGTCAAGGCGCCGGAGCCGGGCGGGGCGGTGCTGGCACGCTGAACGCGTGCCCGGGCGTGCTCTGACGGCAGAACCGCCGAGCACGCTCCCTATCTCACATCAACTCGAAGCTGACGTCCTGCGCGCCTTCCCACAGCACCTTGGTGCCCAGCGCGCGCAGGTTCTCCTTGCCTTGCACGATCGTCAGGAAATGGTTGCCCGCCAGCTGGCCCATCTTGCTGGCAAAGCAGCAACTGCCATACGCCAGGATGATCTCGGTCTCGCTGTAGCCGCCGGGGTAGAACAGGATGTCGCCGACCGAGGGGTGGCTGGTGTGGTTCTCGAAATCCACGCCCAGCTTGAACTCGCCCAGCGGGATCCAGCAGCCTTCGCCGCTCCAGCGCACATGGATCAGCTTTTGGCGGTAGGGCAGCAGCTTGGTGAAGGCCGCCACGGTGAGGGGGGCGTCGGGATGGGTTTCGGCGACGAACTGGTAGCCGCCGGCGGTCATGCGGATCTGGGCCATTCAGGCTCTCCTGGGGAAATCGGGGTGGTCGCTCAGCTTAGCGCGGCGACCAGCTTTTCGGCAAATGCAATCAGGCTGCGGTCGCTGCCGGCCGGGCCCATCAGCGAGATGCCCAGCGGTGCGCCTGCGCGGCTGGCCAGTGGCAGGCTCAGGTGCGGGAAGCCGGACAGCGGCGCCAGGCACAGCGTTTGCGCCGACAGGTTGCGGTAGGTCTCAAGTTCCTCGCCGGCGGCGTCGGACAGCGGGGCGATGTCGGGCATGGTCGGCAGGATCAGGATGCCGTCGTCGCCAAGCAGCGCCGCCAGATGCGCGGTAAAGGCGCGGCGAATCGCGCTGGAGGCTTCGAGGCGGGCTTCGGTGACGCCCTTGGAGAATGCGAAGCGCGCGGCCACGTCGGGGCCGAGCTGCAGGCCGTATTGCTCGATCATGGCGCCGTCGGTCTGCCAGGCTTCCCAGCCCTGCACATAGCGGAAGGCCCACCAGATGTCTTCCAGCGGCCGGTCCGCCACGGTGACGGGCGTGGCCTTGCCGAAGGCGGCCTCGATGCCGCCGACCACCGGCAGCAGCGCGTCCAGCGCGGGGGCGGTGGGCATGCGGAACAGGTCTTCGGCCAGCAGCAGGCGCGCTCTGGCGGGCAGGGGCCGGGGGTCGCTGCCGAGCAGCACGTCGGCCACGCGCGCGAAGGTGCCGATGTCGCGTGCAAAGAAGCCGCAGGTATCGAAGCTGTCGCACAGCGCCAGGGTTTGCGCCAGCGAGATCCGGCCAAAGGTGGGGCGGATGCCGAACAGCCCGCAGTGGCTGGCCGGCGCGCGCACCGAGCCGCCGGTGTCGGTGCCGAGCGCGAAGTCGCAGAGCTTGTTGGACACTGCCGAGGCCGAGCCGGAGGACGAGCCGCCCGTGATGCGCCCCGGCGCCGCGCCATTCACCGGCGCGCCATAGTGGGCATTCTTGCCGTTCATCGAGAACGCCAGCTCATCCGTATGGGTCTTGCCGACGAAGGCCGCGCCGGCATCCAGCAGCCGCTGCACGGTAGGCGCGGTGGTGGACTTGATGCCCGACATGGCCAGCACATGGGGATTACCCCCGCCGGTTGGGTAGCCGGCTACGTCGAACAGGTCCTTGGCGGCGAAGGTCAGGCCGGCGAGGGGGCCGCTGGCCGCATTGGCAACGGGTGCGTCAGGGTAGGGGAGGAAGGCGTGGGAGGGATGGCTGGCCAGGGTCATGGATGCGGGTAGCGGTGAAAGTGAGGGCTAGGGTAGCAATCAGTAAAGGCGATATTGGCACGGAACGCACGGCATACACGGCATGCGCCGGCATGCCGTACCGTCACGGCGGGTTGACAGAGCTTACGCCACGGCCTCGGCACGGGCGACAGGCTCACTGGCCAGCACACAGCTCACGCTATGCCCGCCACCCAGCGCGGTCGCCCGCGGCACCGCCTCCAGGCATTGCGCGCGCGCGTGCGGGCAGCGCGGGGCAAAGCTGCAGCCCGGCGGCAGGGCCGACAGATCGGGTGGCGAGCCGGCGATGGTCTGCAGCCGCTGGCCGCGGTCCATGCCGTGCTGGCGGCTTTGCAGCAGCGCCATCGTATAGGGATGGCGCGCGGCGCGCAGGATGGTGCGGATCGGGCCTTCCTCGACGATGCGCCCGCCGTACATCACGGCGACGCGGTCGGCGATTTCCACAGCCGCGCCGATGTCATGGGTGACGAACACGATCGACAGGCCAAGCTCGCGTTGCAGCTCGCGCAGCAGGATCAGCACCTGGATCTGCACGGTGGCGTCCAGCGCGGTGGTCGGCTCGTCGGCCAGCAGGACCTTGGGGTTGGCCGACAGTGCCAGCGCGATCATGGCGCGCTGGCGCATGCCGCCGGACATCTCGTGCGGATAGGCTGCCAGGCGCCGCTCCGGGCTGGGAATGCGCACGGACTCCAGTGCGCGCAGCGCGCGCTGGCGCGCTTCGGCCGCGGACACACGGGCGTGGGTGCGGATGCACTCGATGATCTGCTGGCCGATCGTGTAGACCGGGTCCAGCGCCAGCAACGGTTCCTGGAACACCATCGCCACCTTGCCGCCGCGCAACCGGGCGAGGCCTCGGCCATCGAGGGCGGTGACGTCGGTGCCGTCGATGCGGATCTCGCCTTCCATGCGGGTGCGGCGCGGCGGGTGCAGGCGCATCAGCGCGCGCAGCGTCACGCTCTTGCCGGAGCCGGATTCGCCGATCAGGGCGAGCGTCTCGCCAGGCGCCACCTCAAGCGACACGCCGCTGACGGCGCGAATGGTCTTGCCGCCGCCGGAGAAGGTCACGCGCAGGTCGCGCACCGACACCATGGGCGCGGCTGCCTGGGGTTCGGTGCTGTGGTTGGGTGCGGTCATGGGTACGTTCGCGGGTACGGTCACGGGTGCATTCACGGGTGCAATCACGATTTGGCCCTCAGGGTGCTGCAACGAGCGGGCTGGCGGCTGCGGGCATCTGCCGGCTGTGGCCGCCGTCCGCGCTAGCCATCAGGCAGGCCACCGGATGCCCCGCCAGCGCTTCGGACAACTGCGGCGCACGGCGCGAGCAAACGTCCTGTGCCATGGCGCAGCGCGGATGGAAGCTGCAGCCGGATGGCGGGTTGATCGGGTTGGGCGGGTCTCCCGCCAGCGGCGCAACCTGGGTGCGGTGATCCGGGTCCATTGCCGGCATCGAGGCCAGCAGCGCACGCGTGTAGGGGTGCGCGGGGTTGGCGTAGAGCGTTTCGGTGTCGCCCACCTCCACGACCTTGCCCAGGTACATCACCATCACGCGGTCGCACAGGTAGCGGATCACATTCAGGTCGTGGCTGATGAAGACGTAGGTAAGGTCGAACTCGGCCTTGAGGTCGAGCAGCAGGTTCAGCACCTGCGCCTCCACCGATTTGTCCAGCGCCGACACGGCTTCATCGAGAATCACCAGGCGCGGGCGCAGCACCAGCGCCCGCGCGATATTCACCCGCTGGCGCTGSCCGCCGGAGAGCTCGTGCGGATAGCGCCCGGCAAAGCGCGCCGGCTCCAGGCCCACGCGATCCAGCAGGGCGCGCGCGCGCACGCTGGCTTCGGCCGCGTCGATGCCGTGCACGCGCGCGGTAAAGGCGATGGATTCCTCGATGGTCAGGCGCGGATTGAGCGAGGAGTAGCTGTCCTGGAACACCATCTGCACCTGGCTGCGGTAGCGCTTCATCGGCAACTGCGCCGATCCCACGCCCAGCGCATCGAAAATCAGCTCGCCGCTGTTTTGCTCGATCAACTGCATCAGCAGCCGCGCGGTGGTGGACTTGCCGCAGCCGGATTCGCCGACCACGCCCAGGGTTTCGCCCTTTCTCACTTCGAAGCTGACGCCGTCGACGGCGCGGACTTCGCCACCGCTGCGCCAGGGTAGTTTCGACTTGAGCGGGAAGTGCTTGATCAGGTCGCGCGCGATCACCAGCGGTTGCGCGGGGCCGCCGACGTCGGTGTTGGCCAGTGCATCGGGTACCGTGTCTTGCCAGGTTTCCGTCATGGCGTCAGTCCTTGATTTCCATCGCCGAGCGAATGCCATCGGCGAGCAGGTTGAAGGAGATCGAGGTCAGGAAGATCATGGCGCCGGGCAGGGCGGCAACCAGCGGCTGCGTATAGATCGCCGTGCGCAGCGTGTTGAGCATCAGGCCCCATTCCGGCTCGGGCGGCTTGACGCCGAGGCCGAGGAAAGACAGGCCCGAGGCCAGGATCATCGACACCGAGATCAGGCTGGTGGCGTAGACAAAGATCGGCCCCAGCACATTGTTGAGCACGTGGGCGCGCACGATGGTCAGCGACGACGCACCCGAGGCGCGCGCCGCATCGACGAACTCGCGATTGCGCACTTGCGTGGTCACGCTCTCCGCCACGCGCACGATCTGCGGCACGAACACGATGGTGAGCGACAGCAGCGCATTGCCGACGCCCGCGCCCAGCGTGCCCGACAGCGCGATGGCCAGCAGCACCGAGGGGAAGGCGTACAGGATGTCGACCAGCCGCATGATCACGGTATTGGTCCAGCCGCCGGCATAGCCCGCGACGATGCCCAGCGCGCTGCCGATCACAAAGGCGATCAGCACCGGCGTGATGCCCATGAACAGCGACAGCCGCGCGCCCAGCATCAGGCGGGACAGCAGGTCGCGCCCCAGCTCGTCGGTGCCAAGCAGGTAGTGCTGCGTGCCGATCGGCTTGAGGCGCTTCATGATCGAGGCCGCGTACGGATCGGCCGGCATCAGCGCGGGCGCGAAGATCGCCATCAGCACCAGCGCCAGCAGGATCAGCGCGGCCAGCATGGCCAGCTTGTTGCGCAGCAGGCGTTTGCCCACTGTGGCCCAGTAGCCGGGCGAGCGCTGCACGACGGGCACAAGGGCGGGCTTTTTCAGAGTCATTTCCATGGGGGCTCCCGGGTTTCCTTGATGGCGTCAGTTGCGCTGGATGCGCGGGTCGAACAAGGTCTGCAGCGCATCGACCAGCAGGTTCAGCAATACGAAGAACACGGCAAGCACAAGGATGGTCCCCTGCAGCAGCGGAAAATCGCGCTGGAAGATCGCCGAGTTGAGCAGGAAGCCCGTGCCGGGCCAGGAGAACACCGTCTCGATCAGGATCGAGCCGCCCAGCAGGTAGCCGAGCTGCAGGCCCATCACCGACAGCGCGGTGGGCGCCACGTTCTTCAGCACATGGCGGAATACCGCCAGCTCCGACAAGCCGCGTGCCTTGAGGCCGACGATGAACTCGTTCGAGAGGATTTCGGCCACGAGCGCGCGGATGGTGCGTGCCACGATGCCCATCGGGATCACCGACATCGTCACCGCCGGCAGCACCATGTACTGGATATGCTCCCAGTTCCATGCCCAGTCGCTGGAGCCACCGGGGCCGGCGCCGGTGGCGGGCAGCCAGCCGAGGAACACGGAGAACACGATCACCAGCACCATGCCCAGCCAGTAGTGCGGCATGCTCACGCCGAAGACCGACAGGAAGGAGGCCGTGCGGTCCGCAGCGGAATCGCGGAAGTAGCCCGCCACGAAGCCGAACAGGCAGCCGAAGGTAAAGCCGATCAGCGTGGCCACCGCGGCCAGCCGGACCGAGTTGATCACCGCCGTCATCACCTCGCTCATCACCGGGCGGTTGGTGGCGATGGAGGTGCCCAGGTCGCCGTGCAGCGCGCGGGTGAGCCAGTGCAGGAATTGTTCGAGGAAGGGCTTATCGAAGCCGTAGAGCACGGTGAGCTGGCGGCGCAGGTCCTCGGAGGCGTCGGGCGGCAGCACCGACACCAGCGGGTCGCCTGGCGCGATATGGACCAGCGAGAAGCAGAGCAGGGCGACCCCGAGCAGGATGGGGATCGCGTAGACGATGCGGCGGAGCAGGTAGAGCATGTTCGTGGCCGGGAAGGAAGGCGAGCGTTGCCTGCCGTGGTTTCTCGGGGGAGCCCGGCCGATGCATGCCGGCCGGGCATCTTCTGGATTGCGCTGCGCGTGGCCGGCCCGGGACCGGCCACGCGCGCTGGCCGCTTAGTGCACGGCTCAGTCCATCGACATGGTGGCGATGTCGATAAACCAGCTCTGCGGCTGCACCACACCCTTGACCTTCCTGGAGATCGCACGCGGGCCAACGTCATGCGCGATCAGCACGAAAGGCGCTTCTTCCACGATGCGGGCATGCAGCTTGGCCAGCGCCGTGTCGCGCGCCTTCTCGTCGAACGATGTGCGCGCCGTTTCGATCAGCTTGTCGAACTCCGCGTTGCCGAAGTAGCCCCAATTGTTCGAGACCGGCGGCTGCGTCTTGGTGCTGACAAAACGGACCATGGCGAAGAACGGGTCCATCGCCGCAAAGCTCACGTTGATGGCGTTGGCGCCATGCGCGCTCGGGTCCTTGGCACCGATGCGCCAGTTGGTAAACAGCGTGTTCCACTCGACCACGTCGAAGTCGACGTCGATGAAGCACGCCTTCAGGTTCTGCTGCACGTACTCGTTCATCGGCAGCGGCTGCATCTGGCCGGAGCCCGAGGCAGAGACCTGCACCTTCACCTTCATCGGCTTGGCGGCCGAGTAGCCGGCCTCCTGCATCAGCTTGCGCGCGGCGTTGGCGTCGTACTTGATATCGAACGTGGGGTTGCCCCACCACGGGTTGCCCTTTTCGACGATGCCCTTGGATTCGGCCATGTAGCCGCCCAGCAAGGTCTTCAGGCCCTCGCGGTTCACGCACAGGTTGGCCGCCTGGCGCACGCGCTTGTCGAGCCAGGGCGATCCGGGCGCGAACGACAGCTGCCACGGCCACATATGCGGCTGGGCATTGGCGTAGACCTCAAAGCCGCGGCTCTTGATCTGCGCCACGGCATCCGGTGCCGGTGCCTCGATCCAGTCGACCTGGCCCGACAACAGCGCGGCGGTGCGGGCATTGGCCTCCGGCATCGGCTGCATCACCACCTTGTCGATCTTGGGCACGCGCTTGGCGTCCCAGTACTGCGCGTTCTTCACCATCTCCAGGCGCTCGCGCGGCACGAAGCGGCTCATCTTGAAGGGACCGGTGCCGGAAGCATCGGCGGCAAAGGCCACCCAGGCTTGCTTGGAGCGCTCGGCCGGATCGGTCACCGAGGCCGGCACGGCGGCCAGTTTCTTGTCCCACTGCGTGGGCGAAGCCATGAACAGGTTGCTCAGGTTGTAGGGCAGGAAGGAGTCCGGCTCCGACGTGACCAGCTCCACCGTGAGGTCGTCGATCTTCTTGGCCGAGCGCAGCGTCGGCATGCGCGAGGCGGTCACGCCAACCTGGCTGGGATCGAACTGCCTGGCGGTCTTGTCGAGCACCTTGCCCACGTTCCACACCACGGCGTCGGCGTTGAACGGCGAGCCGTCGTGGAATTTCACGCCGGGGCGCAGCTTGAAGATCCACTTGGTCTTGTCCTTGGCATCGACCTTCCATTCCGTGGCCAGGTCGGCAATCAGCAGGCTGGGGCCGYTGSCCTTGGASAGRTCCCAYTGSGTCAGCSCGTCRTACAKSGGGATGCCGGTGAAGCGGTTGCCYTCGAARCCCTGGTCGGGCTGGCCCAGCGTGCGCGGGATGTCGGCGGCGGTCATGCCGATGCGCAGTACCTTCTCGGCCATCGCGGTGCCCGGCAAGGCAAGGATCGAGACGGCGGTGATCGCGGCAGCGGCGGCGATGGACTTCAGGCCGGGTTTCACGCTTCTTACGGAGTCGGAAGAGAAAACGGTCACGGGCAAAGCTCCTGGGTGGGGGGAAGGGGAGACGGAACCAGTTAAGCAAGTCATATGCCAGTGCCTATGCCTATGCCTATGCCACTGCCAGTGCCCGAGCTTTGTTCCGCTGGCGTTCCTGCCATGGCCTGTTTTTTGCTGACTTCCCCGTCTGACTCCCAACCAACCGGCTTCCCGACATGGATCAGCAACACCTTCCCCGCATTAACGCAGCACGCCTGTGGCAATCGCTGATGGACCTCGCGCAGATCGGCGCCACGCCCAAGGGCGGCGTGTGCCGCATCGCGCTGACCGAACTGGACCGCCAGGGCCGCGACCTGGTGGTCGGCTGGTGCCGCGCGGCCGGGCTCGATGTGCGCACCGACGAGGTAGGCAACGTGTTCGCGCGCCGTGCCGGCAGCGATCCCCATGCGGCCGCGGTGGCCACCGGCAGCCACATCGACACCCAGCCCTCGGGCGGCAAGTTCGACGGCAATTTCGGCGTGCTGGCTGGCCTTGAGGTGATGCGCACGCTCAACGACCTGGGCATCGTCACCCGCGCGCCGCTGGAGCTGGCGTTCTGGACCAACGAGGAGGGCACCCGCTTTACGCCCGTGATGATGGGTTCGGGTGCTTTCGCCGGCGTGTTCGAGGCGGAGTTCATCCGCGCCCAGCGCGACCTCGACGGCATCAGCGTGGGCGAGGCGCTGGAGCAGATCGGCTACCGCGGCGAGCAGCCCGTGGGCGAAGTGCCGGGGGGCATGTTCGCGGCCTATTTCGAGGCGCATATCGAGCAGGGGCCGGTGCTGGAAGCCGCCGGGCTGCCGATCGGCGTGGTCTCGGGCGCGCTCGGCCAGCAATGGTGCGACGTGACCGTGACCGGCATGGACGCCCACGCTGGCCCCACGCCGCTGGCGCTGCGCCACGACGCCATGCTGGCGGCCGCCCGCATGATCGATGAAGTCAATCGCATCGCCGTGGCGGAGGCCCCGCACGGGCGCGGTACGGTAGGCTACGTGCAGGTCACGCCCAACTCACGCAACGTGATTCCGGGCCGCGTGGACTTTTCCGTGGACCTGCGCAATCTCTCGCAGGCCGGGCTGGATCGCATGGACGCCGCCATGCGCGCGTCGTTCGCGCAGATTGCGCAGCGTGGCGCGGTGGAAGTGTCGATCCGCCAGGTGGTGAAGTTCGAGCCCTGCGTGTTCGCGCCGGCATGCGTGGACAGCGTGCGCCGCGCCGCGGCCGCGCTGGGGCTGCCGCACATGGACGTGGTCAGCGGCGCCGGGCACGACGCCGTGTACGTGGCGCAGCGCGCGCCCACCGGCATGATCTTCGTGCCGTGCAAGGACGGCATCAGCCACAACGAGCTGGAAGACGCGCTGCCCGAGCATATCGAGGCCGGCGCCAATGTGCTGCTGCAAGCGATGCTGGAGCACGCGCGCTAATGCCATTCAGCGATTTAGCGATTTAACTTCTCAGTGGGCGATCGAACGCGAGATCGCCCACGCGCATTCGATCACCATCGGCGCCAGCTTTTTCTGCGCCTCGGCCATGCTCCAGCGGCTGGCCGGCGGCGACACATGCACCGCGCCCACCGCCTGCCCCTGGCTGTTGACGATGGCCGCGCCCACGCCCATATCGCCCAGGAACAACTCCTCGTTGTTGCAGGCGTAGCCCACCTTCCGGCAAGCCACCACCGTCTCGAAGATCGCCGCCACATCGGTCAGGGTGGACGGCGTGCGCGCCACCCGGGCCGAGTCCTCGAGCATGGCCATCACCTGATCGTCGGGCAACGTGCTCAGGTACGCGCGGCCGCTGCTGGTGCAGTACATCGGGATGCGCATGCCAACGGGCGTCAGCACCGGGATGTACTTCGACGTCATCAACTGCGCCACGTAGACCATTTCCAGCCCCACCGGCTCGGTCAGGTTGGCGGTCTCGCCGCTGGCATTGGCGAGCTGCGACAGGTAAGGGCTGGCGACCTGGATCAGCGCGTCGGCGGACAGGTAGTTGTAGCCGATCTCCATCACCTTGGGCGTCAGCCGGAAGCGCCGCGTCTGCGGGTGCTTGGCCATATAGCCCAGCGTTTCCAGCGTATGCACGGTGCGTTGCGCGGAGCTTTTGGTCATGCCGGTCAGCCCCGCCAGTTCGGCCAGCGTGAGGGTGCGATGGGCTGCGCTGAAAGCCCGCAGCACTTCCAGCCCTTTCTCCAGCGACTGATTGAAAAGCGGGTCAGGGCGAGCGGATTTTTCGTCGCTTTCCGTGCCGCTCTCCGTGCTGCTGGCCGGCGCTTCGCCGCCGTTTTCCTGATGGTCTTGCCGGTTCATGTTCGCGTTCCGCCGAGTCTTCGTACAGGTGGCGGGCACCATCGCAGGGAAGGCCTGCACCACGATGAATGCATATTGCACCAATATACGACTGAATCGATTATCGATTCGTTTGGTTTCCGTCCATGATATTCGGGCTATCTTTCTTTGGGAATAGCGGCGGTGCCGCAGGCCCTCCGATTTGGGAGCGCGGGCTTTCTCATTTCGGTTGAATGCCTTGTTTTATAAGGCTTCCAGGGGGCTTGCCTGGTTGTGGGTGGGTGAGACATGCATCGCATGCGCGACAGTGCAATGCGGTCGATTCGTTCCCCTTCAGTGTTTACCCGCACTCCTGATTTGTTGACGATCAGTGAAATATCAGACTAGTATCACAACAACTTCAAGACTGCGGGAATCACCATGTCGAACCCGATCCGGCTGGTCGGCGGCGCCGATCACACCCCCGAGCCAGCTTCGCGCGCTGCCACTGGCGCCGCGTTGCGCGAGCAGGCCTATGCCGAGATCAAGCGGCGCATCATTTCCTGCGAATTTCGTCCTGGCGAGCCGCTCAACGAAGCCCAGGTCGCGGCCTTGCTCGGCATTGGCCGCACCCCCGTGCACCAGGCGCTGCACCGGCTGGAAGTGGAAGGGCTGGTGTCGATCCTGCCGCGCAAGGGCGTGCTGGTCTCGCCGCTGTCGCTCAATGAAGTGCTCGACATGATCGAAGTGCGCGCCACCAACGAAGTGCTGTGCGCCACGCTGGCCTGCGAGCGCGCCCACGAGAGCGATCTCAAGGCCATGCGCGAGATCGTCGACCGCTCGCCCGACCTGATCGCGCGGCGCGACATCACCGGCCTGGCCGCGCTCGACCTCAAGTTCCATACCGCCATGTCGGCCGCCTCGCGCAATCGCGTGCTGGCCGACCTGCTGCGCGGCCTGCACGAGAAGCAGGCGCGCTTCTGGTTCCTCTCGCTGTCCGACCCGCAGCACCTGGAGAACGTCTACCAGGAGCACAGGGTGATCATCGACGCCCTGGAGCGGCGCGACGTGCCGGCGGTGCGCGAGGCCATCCGCGAACACATTGACGAATTCCGGAAGAACATCATCCGGACCATCTGACCGTTTTTCTCCGCAACATCCGCAACAGGTAGTGAGCAATGCCGACACTTCAATTCCACGTAGCCGGCGAGGGTGAACTCGTCCTCGATATCCAGCGCCTCATCATCGCCGGCTGGACCGGCCGCGACGCCGACGCCGTCAACCACCACATCCGCGAGCTCGAAGAGATCGGCGTCAAGCCGCCGACCACCGTACCGTGCTTCTACCCGCTGGCCGCTTCGCTGCTGACCACCGACGCGCTGCTCGAAGTGCCGCGCGAAGACTCCTCCGGCGAAATCGAGTTCGTGCTGCTGGCGGCCAAGGACGCGATGTACATCGGCGTGGGCTCCGACCACACCGACCGCAAGGTCGAAGCCTATGACGTCACCGTCTCCAAGCAGATGTGCGCCAAGCCCCTGGGCACCGAAGTCTGGCGCTTCGACGATGTGGCCGCGCACTGGGACCAGCTGCAGATGCGCTGCTGGCGCACCCGCAACGGCCAGCGCGAGCTCTATCAAGAAGGGCTGGTCACGCGCCTGCTGGACCCGCGCGACCTGATCCAGCGCCTCACCGGCGAAGACAAGCTGCCGGTGGGCACCGCCATGTTCTGCGGCACGCAAGCCGTGATTGGCGAACTGGGCAGCGGCGAAGCTTTTGAAGTCGAGCTCCACGATCCGGTGCTCAAGCGCACGCTGCGCCATGCCTATCGCGTGGAATGCCTGGCGGTCGCACCATGAGCACCGCGCTGCCAACCATCGCCGCGCTTGCCGCCGACCTGGCCGCCGGGCGCACCACCAGCGTGGCGCTGACCGAGCAGGCACTGGCTCGCATCGACGGCCACCGTAACGCTGGCGGCACCGCCTTCCTGGAGGTGGACGGTGCCGGCGCACTGGCCGCAGCCCGCGCCGCCGACCAGGCACGGGCCGCAGGGCTGGTGGCATCGCCGCTGGCCGGGCTGCCGGTCTCCATCAAGGACCTGTTCGACGTAAAAGAGCAGGTGACCCGCGCCGGCTCGAAAGCGCTCACGGGCGAGCCCGCCAGCGCCGACGCGCCCGTGGTGGCGCGCCTGCGCGCCGCCGGCGCCGTGCTGATCGGGCGCACCAACATGAGCGAGTTCGCGTTCTCCGGCCTCGGCCTGAACCCGCACTACGGCACGCCCCGCACGCCCTTCGACGACGCACGCATCGCGGGTGGCTCCACGTCCGGTGGCGCGCTCAGCGTGGCGCTCGATATGGCCGTCGCGGCGCTCGGCACCGACACCGGCGGCTCCATCCGCATCCCCAGCGCGTTCTGCGGCCTGACCGGCTTCAAGCCCACCGCAAGCCGTGTGCCGCTGGCCGGCGCCGTGCCACTGTCGACATCGCTCGACTCCGCCGGCCCGCTGGCGCGCTCGGTTGCCTGCTGCGCCGCGTTCGACGCCATCGTCAGCGGCGAAACGCTGGACAGCCGCCCCGCGCCACTGGCCGGGCTGCGTCTGCTGGTGACCCGCGATTTCGTGTGCGAAGGCCTCGATGCCGAAGTCGCCCAGGCCTTCGACGCCACGCTCGCCACGCTCTCCCGGCTCGGCGCGCAGATCGTACCGTTCGATTTCCCCGAGCTCAAGCGCCTGCCGCAGATCAACGCCGCCGGCGGCCTCACGGCAGCCGAAGCCTGGCACTGGCACAAGCAGTTGCTGGCCGAACGCGGCGATGCCTACGACCAGCGCGTTGCCATGCGCATCCGCCGTGGCGAGCAACTCGGCGCCGCCGACTATATCGAGCTGCTGGCCGAGCGCCGCGCCATGCAGGCTCGCGCCGCCGACCTGCTGCGCGATGCCGACGCCTGGCTGACGCCCACGGTTGCCGTACGCCCGCCACGGCTCGATGCCCTGCAAAGCGACGAAGCCTTCTTCGCCACCAACGGCCTCGTGCTGCGCAACCCCAGCGTGCTCAACTTCCTCGACGGCTGCGCCGTATCGCTGCCGATGCCGGCGGCGGAGCAGGGCATGGGGCTGAGCGTCGGCGGCCTGAACGGGCGCGACGCGCGCGTGCTGCAGGTGGCCGGCGCCATCGAAGCCGCGCTGCAGTAACGCGTAGCAGCCAGCAGAAAAGACCGAGGGCCGCGACCAGGCAGCGCGGCCCCGTCAATCAACACCCAAGGAGTACCACCGATGTCTTCCGTGATGACCGGCGCCCCTGGCGCCCTGGAAAGCCCGGCCCACACCCCGGCAGAGCGCAATGAGGCCTACCGCAAGATCGCGGTGCGGCTGATTCCCTTCCTGGTTTTCTTGTTCGTGCTCGCCTGGATCGACCGCGTCAATGTCGGCTTTGCCAAGCTGCAGATGCTGCAAGACCTGCAATTCAGCGAAGCCGTCTACGGTTTCGGTGCCGGCATCTTCTTCATCGGCTACTTCCTGTTCGAAGTACCCAGCAACCTCTTGCTGGAAAAAATCGGTGCGCGCCGCACGCTCGCCCGCATCACCATCCTGTGGGGCTTTGCCTCCATGGCGATGATCTTCGTCAAGACCCCCATGCAGTTCTACGCCCTGCGATTCCTGCTCGGCGTGTTCGAAGCCGGCTTCTTTCCCGGCGTCGTGCTCTACCTCACCTACTGGTTCCCCGCCCAGCGCCGCGCCCGCATCAACGGCCTGTTCATGACCTCGTTCGCCATCGCCGGCGTCATCGGCGGCCCGCTCGCCGGCTTCATCATGAGCAGCATGGAAGGCGTCGACGGCCTCGCCAACTGGCAATGGCTGTTCGTCATCGAAGGCATCCCCTCCGTGCTCGCCGGCATCGCCGTGCTGATGTTCCTGCCTGAAAAGCCCATCAGCGCCAAATGGCTCAGCCCCAGCGAGCGCGACCTCGTCACCCGCGAGATCGAAGCCGAAAACCGCGACCCCGCCAAGCACTCCTCGCTGCGCGCCGCCTTCACCAACTCGCGCGTCTGGATCTGCGCCGCCATCTACTTCTGCGTGGTCAGCGGCAACGCCACCATCGCCTTCTGGTCGCCATCCATCATCAAAGAGCTCGGCGTCAAGGGCAACCTGCAGATCGGCCTCGTCTCCGCCATTCCCTTCATCGCAGGCACCCTCGCCATGGTCTGGAACGGCATCCACTCCGACCGCACCGGCGAACGCCGCCTGCACTGCGCGCTAGCCACCCTGATGGCCGCCGCCGGCCTCGTGCTCACCGGCATGTGGCTGCACAGCGCTGTGCTCGCCATGGTGGCGCTCACCATCGCCTCCGTCGGCATCCTCGCCGCCTTCCCGGTCTTCTGGTCGCTGCCCTCCGCCTTCCTCGCCGGCACCGCCGCCGCGGGAGGCATCGCCCTCATCAACTCCATCGGCAACCTTGCCGGCTTCGTCGCGCCTTACATGATCGGCTGGTTCAAAACCAGCACCGGCCAGCTCTCGTCCGGCCTGTACTTTGTCGCCGCGCTGGAAGCCTGCGCCACCGTCCTGGTGCTGGCATGCATCAAAACCAAGGTCAGCGCGAAGGCATAGCCCAAGAGATGCCCCCGGCAGCACGGGGGGCTGGATTCCAGCGGCGCTTTGCGCTAGAATCCGCTGCCTCGTTGCGCTGCATGCGCAAAGTGCGCCGGCAGCACAGGTAACACAAGCCAGGCGGGCAGTTTCAGCCGCCTGTTTGCTTTTGTGCTCTTGTGAGATCTCTCACGCTGCCCGGCACGCCTGTAAGACAACGAGCACAGCGGCCTCCCGTCAGGGATGCACGCCGCAGGGACTGCGAGGGTGGCGAAATTGGTAGACGCACCAGGTTTAGGTCCTGACGCCAGCAATGGTGTAGGGGTTCGAGTCCCCTCCCTCGCACCAAAATTCCCTTTAAAATCAATGGCTTGTATTTTCAGGCTGTCAAAAATTTAGCCAGTTTTTGCCGGTTTTGCAGTTGATATGCCAGCAAATTTGCCAGCATTTCCGGCGAACTTCTCCACGGCCCGATTGCCTGCTTCGGCGTCAGCCGACGGCATCCAGCGGCCATACACCCGGGCGATCATCGTCCAATCTGCGTGACCCATCTGCTTTGCCACCCACATCGGGTGCTCTCCAGCCGACAGCATCATCGAGGCGTACGTGTGCCTGGTCTGATACGGATTTCGGTACCGGACGCCCGCGCGTTTGAGCGCCGACTGCCATACGCGCCACACCTGGTGCGACCCGGAGAACCGCTCCCCTCCGGCGGTCGTGAATACGGGGCCGTCCAGTTCGGTCATGAACGTCAGTGCCTTCTGTTCCTCCAGAGCGGCTGCGGCGGGCGCCAACAGGCGAATGTCGCGGCGGCCGGCTGCTGTCTTCGGAAATTCCGCCACCCCCTTTGCCTCCCGGGTTATCGCCCGGCGGACGCGCACATACCCCCCAACGAAGTCGATGTCAGACCAGTTCAGCGCGATGAATTCCGACGTGCGCATGCCGGTCCACAGGGCGAACTGGATCATGTTGCGGGCCCCGGCGCGGAGCTTCTCCAGCACGGCTATCTGCTCGGCGGGCGATAGCGGGTCGATCTCGTCAGCAGCCTCGCCTTCGGTGGGGCGCTCGGCGCGCGCGTACGTATAGCCGGAGAGGGGGTTTGCGTCGATGATCTCATCGGCGGCGGCATCGCCCAGGGCTGAGCGCATACAGCTCTGGATGTTCGATAGGCGCTTGTTCGAGACCTTCTTCTCCTTGCTGTCGTCGATGCCGGCCAACCAGTCGCGGATGGCGGCTCGCTTCAGGTCGGACAGCGGCAGCTTCCCAAATTTTGGGATCACCCACCGATTCACGATCAGCTCATAGCCCTGGTACGTGGAGGCCTTGAGCTCGACCTTCTTCCGTTTCAGCCAGGCGTCGAAATAGGACTCGACAGTGAGGGCGTCGCCGGGCCGCTCCGCGAGTGCCGCGGCGTGCTTCGAGTGGGGGAATGTCTCGGCGTAGTTGAATTCGCCTTTCTCGATCGCATGCAGGATTGCGGCCCGGAACTGCTCTAGCTTTCGAGTATTGGAAGGCGAGGGCTTCGTCCGGATACGCTCGCGGCAGCGCTTCCCCTTGTAAGGGAAGGTGATTTCATAGCTGGAGTCGGAAACGATAGCGACTCCTGTCCCTTTTCGACCCATTTTTCGTATCCGTCTAGGTCCATCAGAATTTTCTTCGAACCTGGGGCGTAGCGCCAGACGCCGCCCTCGGGCCAGATTCCCTTGCATTTCCGCGTGTAGACAGCTGCTGCCGTGAGGCCGGTCAGTTCGCAGAACTTGGCGATTGTTACAAAGCGTACCATGCGACCTCAGCTTTCCCGCGACGCGTCAGCGCTCTGGGATTTTCTTGTGCACTCATGATTTCCTCTGATCCGCCAAGCGCGGCGCGTCAATTCGATGATTCGTTGTGCTGCTTCAGTCATGCTGCTGCCTATCCCTTCATGATGTGCCGCGTGACGCTCAGGATGCCGCTGCTGCCGGCAGTGGGGAGCGACGCCACGGCCGCCGGCTCTGGCTTCTTCTCGTCGGCGTCAGGCTCAACCGATTCAACCGCCTGAACTACCGCAGCCGGCGCTTCGGCGCGGGCGCCTTCGAGGAACCGGCTACTGCCTTTCCCGCCGGTGGCCTTGAGATACTCGACCTCGACCTTTGCGCTGTTGATGATGGTCTGGCTGACCTCTGCGACGGCTTTGGCCTGCTCGACGCTGATCGGGTTTGCCTTGTCGCGCAGGCCATCTAGCGTGGCGAACAGGTGGTCGCGCAACTTATCTATGTTTTGCATTGATCCTCCTATTGAGGTAGCCCATCATTTGCATCACGGCGACGAGCTCGGGCGGGTACTGGTGGACCGAGTTCCGCAGCATCAGGTCGGTGCGGGAGACGAGCTCCAGATTGTCGAGCGCGATATGCGACTTGTTGCCGTCCTTGAACGTCACCAGGTGTCCAGGCGGCACTGGGCCGTGCGCAGTTGTCCAGACGAGGATGTGCACCTCGATCCAGTCCAGCTTGCCCCGCCCGGTGTCGGTCACCTTGCGCTGCAGGTAGCCATGCTTGCTGACGCGCTCGCTGCCGATCGGCTTCCAGGTGGGCGAGCGGCGGCCGGGTTTGAACTGCGTTGACTTGCTTCCCGGGCCACCCTTGTTCCTGGCCGGCTGTCCCTCCCGGTAACGCGCGGACTTGCCATGCTTCGCGTCAATGCGACCGACCACCTGTAGCGCAAGGAAAGCCGCATTTTTCTGGATTCCGAGGCGAGCCGCCATGGCGTACACGCCGCCGATGGGGCGGTCGAATGCGCGCGCGAAGGCCTCGGTGAGGGTATCGGGGTAGAAGAGGCGCATAGCCTCGATCTCGACCTCGCTCCAGTTGCGGCGCTTCATGCCGCCTCCTTCAGCGCCTGGATCACGTCGCGACCGACCAGCGGGCAGACGGCGTTTCCGAGCATGTGCACGGCCAGCTTGTGCTGTCGCGGCAGGATATAGGTTTCAGGGAAGGACATCGCCGCTCGGCACTCGTCCTTCGAGAACATGCGCATGCGGTCGCCATCGACTATGGCCCAGCGGTCCACCGTAGTGATGGTGCCTACGGGACGGTCTAGGCTGCGGCCTGTGAGCCCAGAGCCGGTGCCGTAGTACGGCATCACGAAGCGGTCACCGAACCGGGCGCGGCCTGCCGCTACGCGTGCCAGAGTCTTCGGCGAACGCCCGGGCTTGTCGACGCGTGACCACTTACCTGCGTTGAAATCGATGATGGTCGAGGCAGGGACGTGATCACGCTTTGGAATCACCAAGTGCAGCGGGTGCTTGCTCCGCGTGGCCACGATAAAGATCCGCTCCCGGTGTTGCGGCACGCCATGGTCAGCGGCATCGATGATGTGCGGAGCGAGTTGGTAGCCGAGAGCCTGCATGGCCTGGTGCCAAGCCGGATATAGGGACCAGTTCAGGAACTCTGGGACGTTCTCGATGACTGCGGAATAGGGCTGGTGGAACTCGACCGCCGACACCACTGCCCAGGCCGTCGAGCGGCTTGCGTCATGCTGGGGGTTGTTGGCTGCCTTGCCGCGCGCTCGGCTATGCCCTTGGCAGCAAGGCGACGCCAGCAGGATGTCATGTCGCGGGACAAGCGCCCAATTGGCCTGGTGCAAGTCCTGGCATGCGTGCTGGGTGCGCGGGTGGTTGGCTGCGTGCGTATCAACGGCTTGGCGCGAGTGGTTTCCCGCCCATACAACTTGCACCCCGGCCATTTCAGCGGCCGTCGTGAAGCCGCCGAGGCCGGCGAAGAGATCGGCACCCGTCACTTGACATCTCCTCTTTCGACTGCGGCGCGCAGTTGGGCAACCACCTCCGGGTTCTCATCGCGCCACGATTGCCAGCTTTCGTGCGTCAGCTTCCATTCGATCCAGACAGGAAGGTCCGGCTTCGCCAGGAAGGGTTTGCGCCTCTTGGCACAACGCTCGCAGCGATGCCCCAAGGCAAACAGGTGATTGCCGCAGAAGAATAGGCCGCAGCCGCGCTCACCGCCGTTGGTCTCCCCGCCGCACACATGGGCTAGGCCACGGTCGATCTCTTCATTGCAGTCAGGATGGTCGCAGCGGGCCGGCACGCCATAGCCGATGTCACGGTTCCAGTTGCTGTCGTATCCGATGCTCCAGCCCATCACGCCCCCTTCGGCGCGCCGGCGATGATTGCAGCATCAAGCAGCGCCAGCACATGCAGGTATCGATTGACCGGCTCGCKGCGCAGCGTCATGGCAGGGCGGTGTTCGATGACCCATTCGCGGACCTCATTCAGGCCGGCTGTGCGAATCGCGTCCTCCGCGGACGCCGAAGAAGCGCGCCGGCGCCGAGCCCGCTTCTCTACCGCCTTCTGGCGCACGAACAGAGCGTAAGGGCCGTCTTCCGTGGGGTATATCTCCAGCAGCACCCATCCCTCGCCCTCGGGCGCACTCGGCACCCAGGCGCTGCAGTCTGGATCGCCGTCGTCGAAATAGCGGTCAAGGAGCGCTTGGTCCTTGCAATCGCTCTCCATGCTGACAAACGAGGCTTCCAGGCCGAAGGCGGCCAAGAACAGGTCGTAGCGGGTGCTCTCGTCGCAGACCGGCAAGTCGGGGTGGGTCAGATGACCATCCGCGTCACGCACGATCTCGCGTGGTGCCAGGAGTCGCTTATCCAGGCCTTCAAGAATGATGAAGGGCATCGCCGGCGCGGCGAGATCAGAGCGCACGTACTTGATGTCGGCATTGTTTTGGCTGCCCGCGCACCACGAGACCTCCTGCAAGTCGCTGAAAGCCGTATTCACCGGGATGTCGCCAACGCACAGGACGATCCGATCCGGAGCGCCAGTAACGCGCGGTTCTGCTTGCTGCTGTTCTTCGCTCATGCTGCGTCCTTGTTGGGTTTGCGGCCCGCGTGGTCGCGGCCTTTGGGTGCGTCGGCCCACCACTTCGCCGGCTTGCCGGCAGGGCCATACTGGAAAGGCGTGAAGACCTCGCCCACCTGGTCTCTTTCCCGCAGGAACCCCCAGGGTTTGACATCCCTTGCAGGTACGATAAACAGCGTCCACACCTCAGTGGGGGTGCAGACAGCCGGCGGCCCATTCGCGATAAGGATCACGCGATGGAAGGTGTCACCTGTCAGGAAATTCCACCAGCGCACCTTGCGCATCTGAGCGTATTGGCGGGTAGCCTCCCAATACCAGCCGAGAAGTACCAGAGAGAGCGCCCAGCGCCACGGATGGTCATGCAGGCCGCGATCAGGATCGGAGCCCACGAAGCGATGCAGGTAGAAGCGGATCCCGAACAGGGCACAGACGAAGTAGCGCTCGAGATAGGGCTTGCCTTCCTCGCAGATGATCTTGACCGGACGGCGGGCGGAGTACGCGAGTAGTAGGCGGCGGATCATGCGCGCTCCAACACGGGCAGGCTTTCGATGGTCGGGCGCACCCTCCGCGGTGACCACGAGAGTGGCGGCTGCTTCTTGATCACCTCGTTCAGGGCCTCGAAAGCAGCTTCAAGTACGCTGGGTAGCTCGCCATCCTCCGGTAGGTCGTCGCTGAAGTGGTCACTGCCGTCGATCTCGCGGGGGTAGTTGGCCTCGCAAATAAGAAGGCGCAGATTCTCGTAGTTGCGCTCCGGATCGTCCTGAACGTACTCGACCAACTCTTCTTCGGAAGAGAAGTAGGTGTCGCAGGCGTCGGAATAGAGTGGCGCCTCTCCGTCCCACGCCTCTTGTGGCATGGCTGCGTACCGCTCTTCATGTGCCTTCTGGTGGCACTCCGGGCACTTCGTCCAGGCCTTCTCGTGGACAGTCCCGCAGTCACAAACGAGATGCGTTGCGCCGCTCCAGCGCGCCATGCGCTCGTCGTTGCCCCAGAATCGGCCTTGCCTATCCACCCAACCTGTCACTGTCACGATTTTCGCGGCGTCGTCGCTGGTGCTCAGCACCACGGGTTCAGGCCTTTTCATGCGAAGTGTCTCCCATGCAGTTGATCAAGCTTGTCGACCTGGGAGCCGGAAAGCTGCGTCACCTTGCCGGTCTGCTGAGCTTCGACGAGCGTTTGGACGAACGATTTTTCCCAATCGGTAAGATCGCGCGTATCGAGCATTCCCTCGAGCCGCTTGATCATGGTGGTGGTGCTAACGAGCATGCGGCTCTCCTTTGTGATTGCTTGGGCTTCGAACCAGCGCACGTGTGCGCTGGCGGCAAGTACCATGGCACCGACGAAGACAGCAGCCATGGCAAACGGGGTGACCATTAGCCAACTCATGCCGGCTCCATTGGGGGTTGGTTCGCGGAGCGGCGATAGGTCTTGGTGAGATCAAAGTTCACGGCGTGGCCGCGGCTCCGCACGATGTTCGCCAGGCGCGCTCGGTCCGCATGACTGCCGGTGGCCTGGCGAAGCAGACCAAAATAGCTATTGGCCGAGGCATGCACGTCACTGGCATCCATCTGCTGTAGCCGACGAGCGCCATCATTGACAGTGCGGGCCCGAGTGGTTCGTACCCACGGTCGGACGACCTGGCCGACGAAGTCGACGCCACGGGCGATGGGCTGAAGGATCRTCTTGGCCGGGTTCAGCCTGGCACCCAGCTCGCGTGGCAAGAATGCCTCGATGTCGTCATGGGCCGTGTTCAGCCACTGCGGCGATTCATGTAGCAGCAGGAAATCATCCACATAGCGGATGTAATGCCGGCTGCGAACCTTATGCTTCGCATGCTGGTCCAGTGCGTCGAGATAGACATTGGCGAAGAACTGCGACGAGAGGTTGCCGATCGGCAGGCCGCGATGCTCTGGCTGCTTCATCAGGCTCTTGTGTGGCGGCACCAGCGCCATCAACTCGGCTGGAGACTGCATCTGCACGCCGGGCCGCGGGTCATGCATCAGCACCAGGTCGGCCAACCGCATCCACCACGGCTCAGTGACGCGGGCGGCGAGCTGGGCGCGCAGCACCCGTTTGTCGATGCTGACGAAGAAGTTCGCGAGATCGCACTTCAGGTACCAAGCCGGCCGTACCCAATTCTCGGTGACGCTACGCACCTTGGCTTCGAGCCGGCGAGCGGCATACAGAGTGCCGCGTCCGGGGATGCACGCGCAGCTGTCGGCGATGAACGATGCATAGAACCGCGGGGAGATGCGGTTGTAGAGTAGGTGGTGCACGACGCGGTCGCGAAAGTCCGCAGCCCACACTTCCCGGGCCTTCGGGCGGGTGACGACGAAGCAGATCGATCGACCGGGCCTGTAGCTGCCGTCGGCGAGCTCGTCGGCAAGCTGGCACAGGTTGCGCTCGAGGTTCTGTTCGAAGGCGAGGGCGCTGTGGGTGTTGCGCTTGTTCTTCCGGCAGTCGAAGTACGCGACCACCAGGTCCTCGAAGGAGAAGCCAGCAGGACCCGCATCGGTTTGATCTGCGGACGGCTCGGGCGCGAAACTCGTTGTTCTTGTGGTTGTTGTTCTGGTTGCCATCATTGAAGTTCTGATTCCACGCGTTGTTTGAGTTGCGCTCGGACTGCGTCTATTCGTGCTATCTACGTCGCCTCGCCGAAGGCCTGGACCGATCAGCAAGGAGACTGCGCCAGACCAGACCTGGTGACTCCCAGCGGTATCTGTGATGCGCATGGCGGTGGCCTTGTGAGCCAGCGGCACGACCAGATTAAAAATCGCACAGGCATCACCGCCTTGACGGTGAGGCAACGGGCGTCGATGCGGAGTACTTCTTCCATCCACTTGCCTGCTTGCCGATGCTGTTTGTCAGCGCCACTGCCTTCGCATACTGCGGTCGGGAGATCAGTCGCTTATCGACGGATAGGCGCAACAGCAGCTCCGCCACTTGAAGGCGCTCGACCAGATCCAGAAGGTGCTGTGTTTTCTCGCGCGCGGTGTTGGCGCGGAAAATCAGTACCGTGATCTCGATGCACTCGTCCCTGATCTTCCCGCCAATCTGTGCCTTGAAATCGCGTGGCATGTTCTTGGCGAGATCGGTTGAAACGTCGAGCAGGTCGTACGCCGTCTTATAGATAGACAGTTCGGTATGCAGGCCCATGTTGAATGACTAAATAACTAAATGGTCAATCTGCGGACGGCTCGGGCGCGAAACTCGTAGTACTTGCGGTAGCCGTTCTGGCCGCCATCACTGAAGTGCTGACCCCACGCGTAGCCTGAGTCGCGCTCGGACTGCTCACCGGACCAGTACCAGGCGCCCTCGAACTCCTCTTTCAGGTTGGCGAAGAGCAGAGCCTGTTCCCGTCTCGTGGGCAACTCGCCGCCGGCGGCAGCGGCCCATTCTTTGGCCTGCTCCCAGTTGACGTCCTTGGCCGAGCCCGGCAGCAGGACCAGGTGATGATCAGGTGCGCCATCCTTGCCGAGAATCACGCCGGCATAGTGCTCCCCCGATGCGAGCGCAATGCCGAACGAGATCAGGCGCATGGGTTCGAGAACATCGCACCCGGCGGTCTGGATGGTCTTCGCCGCCAGGCTGTCCAGCCAGGTCTTCACGACCGTCTCCGTCGGGATGGTTACCTTCGCTCCGCCGACCTCGACGGTCACGCTATCTGCGACTTGAGTCATTGCTGTGCACTCCACTGATTGGGTGAGGAGAAGCCGCTGACGCGGCGATTAAATTACTAAATTACTGATCCAAGAATCTGCGGACGGCTCGGGCGCGAAACTCGCCGCTCTTGAGGTCGTCGCTCTGGTAGCCACCACCGAAGCCCTGACCCCACGCGATGCCTGAGTAGCGCTCGGACTGCGTCGAGGACCAATGCCAGGCCTTCTCGAATAGTTCCGGGACGTTCGCATACATGAGGCTCAGCTCACGGCGCGCCGGCAAGTAGAAGTCGCTGTGACCATCGATGTTCAGTCCGCGAGCCCACTCAGCCGCGGGATGGCTGTGGCGTGAGCAGAACAGTGCTTCGGTATTGGACCAGCCATTAAATTCGCTCTTGGCGTTCGGCTCGTCGACATCTGCGCTGCCCCAGGTGATTTCCTCGACCGATGCGTCCGGGTGCGTCGGCACGATCAGGTGATAGTCAGACTGACCGTTTTCGCCGCGCATCACACCGGCATACACTCCACCTTGGCCGGCCCAGACTTCGCCGATCTTCGGTGTGCCGGGATGGATTCGCGCCTGCGGCTGGTTGCCTTGCGTCAGGCCGTCGAGCCACGCTCTCATGACCGATTTTGCCGGGAGGGTTACCTTCGCTTCACCGACCTGGAAGATCAAGTTTTCGTCGACTAGCATCATTGCCGTGCACTCCAATGAATGGATAGGGAATAGCCGCTGGCGCGGCCAGAGAAATGACTGAATTACTGAATGACCAACAATCTGCGGACGGCTCGGGCGCGAAACTCGTGGTACTCGTGGCTGGTGGTCTGGTCGCCATCACTGAAGCCCTGATTCCACGCGGTGCCTGAGTTGCGCTCGGACTGCGTCGACGTCCAGTACCACTCTTCCTCGAAGGCCTCGGCGCCGTCAGCCTGGAATGCGGCCGCACTGGTCTGTGCGGGCAGCTGCTCGGTGTAGGGGTAGCCAACGGGCACGCTGCTTGCGTTGTCGCCGTCTCGGAAGCCGGCATAGTTGCCAGCGGTCGGCTTTAGGCTGCGATAGATGATCTCCAGCTCGTCGCGCGCCGGCAGATACCAATCGTGATAGCCGTTGGCCTGGAGGCCGAGAGCCCACTTGCCGAGGGCGCTGCCGGCTTCGGCCATGGCAGCAGTATTGGCCGCGCCATCGAAGTAGCTGAGCGCGCCTTCGACGCGGCTACGATCGCCATTCCAGGCGACGTCGTCATGCTCGCCGCCATCCTTAGGCGCCACGATCAGGGCATAGATGCCGTCGGCCTGGCGGATCTGCCCCGCGTAGAAGCCGCCACCTAGCGGATCGCCGGCCAGAATGGCATTGAGGGCTGCTTGGGTGATCGTGTTGCGCACTGCGCTTGCTTCAACTGCTGTCACTGCGTTCATGGTGGTCCTCGGGGTTGTCAGTGTGGTGCTACAGAAAATCGCTACTGCGAGGGGGTTAGTACGGCTCCCAGCCCAGTGCAGGTAGGCCGGTGGCCTTGCTAACCACTGGGTTGCCGTGCTTGTCTTTCTTGGGCTTGCGCACCATGACCTTGGGTGCGTAGATGCGCGAGGTCTTGCGGGCGACCTCGATCCAGTCCTCGGCGAACTGGGGGGGCATCGAATGTAGGGCTGACCTGCGTCGGCGCCGCCTGGATAAGGATGTTCTCTGCCATCTCACGTACCTTAGCGTTCCACTCCTCAATGGTGATGCTGGAGTCGCGCAGCTTCGCCTCGGCCCTCTTCAAGGCCACGGGTAGGGTCATTCCGTACACACAGAATGCGGACATCATTTGTCTCCCGATTGAGCCGCGAGCTGGTCGCGGAGGATGGTCAGGCCGGTGAGCGCGTCTTGCGCTGCCTGGGTGTAGAAAGAACCGTGCTTGATGGCCAGGTCGATGGCGCAGGCCATGTCCTGCGGCGTGTCGTAGGTCTGCCGCTGGGTTGGCACCAGGCGCGAGCGCTTCATCAGCTCAAGGTTCGCGGCGAGCGTGCGAGCGCGAAAGTCGGGGAGGCTCACGCGGCCACCGCAGCAGGGGATTTCACCTTGGCCGCGTCGTACTGGCGGATCGCCCAGGCGATGGCGTACAGGTTCCAGATGAAGTGGAAGGTGTATTCGTCGCAATTCCACTCCCAGCAGTCCTCGAAGAGGCGGGGGTGATCCCGGTCGTGGAAGTCATTGAGCTTGTGAAAGGCGTCGCTAGAGTCGCCGTCGTAGATGCACTCAAGGACGTCAGCACGGACCGAATCCCACATTTCCCGGCGCTTGTCATGTGCCACGTAGCGGTCGCGGCAGTATTCCCGGAACCGCTCCACCACACGACGCTTGAAGATGTCGGCGCTGAACGTTTGCGCGCGGCCCTTGCCGTAGCCGTCGCTGCTTACCGCCTGGAGCTTTTCGCACCAGTATCCCTTGTTGATGTATAGCCGTGCAGGGTCGCCCCGGTCGTCCGTGCGGAAAAACTGGAACATGTCGTCCAGGCGCGAGAACACATAGGTGCCACAGTCGCCGCGGATGCAGAGGGCGCCCTGCCACGTCAGGATCTCGAACCAATACGAGCTGCTGCCTGGGCGACGGAATTTGACGTGGCGGTCGACGCCGTTGTCGCGCACCACGGTCATCTGGTGCTGGGCAGTGTCGCGCTCGAAGTGCTGTTGATCGCAGGTCATACTCGCTTCACCTGAACGTTAGTGGCACCACGGAGGGCGGCACGATTGAGAGCGCTGGCGTAGGCATCCCACCAGGTCGGAAAGGGGCTGGTGTGGACCGGCTCGTGGTTGATGAAGATGCGGAAGGTCACGATTGCACCCGATAGAAAGCAAAGCGAATCGAAGTGCCGTCGTCATCGAGGTACGTGGCAAAACCCGAGGCTGCGACCATGGCCATAGCGATCAGGCAGGCCACGAGCAGGCGGCGGCTCTTGCGTGCCTGACGCTCCAGCCGATCCAGGCGGTTGTTCACGTTCATGCTGCCCTCCAAACCGACGGGCGTTGCTTCGGCATGTCCTGCTGCTGGTCGAGGTAGGTCTGCAGGTTGAGCAGCGCGACGACGCCCATGGCAACGGCGAACCAGCGGACTATTCCAATGACGACGGATATGGCGAACTTACGCATATCAGCACTCACCCGTAGCGTTGAAGATGGCCACGGCGCGCTCGTGGAAGCGGGAAGTGCCCTCGCCGGGAACGCCGCGCGACTTGTTTGCTGCGGCCCACAGAAGCTTCTGCCCCGGCGTCATGATGGCGACGGCGGCAAGAATGACCTGGTGGGCGTACTGCAGCTCGCGCAGCACCGCCTGTTGCTGGTTGTCGTGGGCGGCTTTGCGCTCGACGGCTTCATCTATGGTCATGGTCATCTCCAAGCCCGCCGGGCGGGCGGGGTTGGTTAGAGGCCGCCGCCGTAGCCGAACTGGGCCATGAGGTAGTCGCCAATGAAGCGGCGCGATTTGCCGTCCAGGCCGCCTCGTTCGTTGATTGCGTAGATGACCTCCGCGCGGACGGTGGCGCGAGTCGGGCTGACGAGAGGAGTGCGCGAACGAATGCGCGTCATCAGTTCGCCTGCAACGTCCTTCAGCGCTTGAACGTCCATCCCGCCCTCATCCAGTGTCTGCACGCCAGGGAGCACCACGTGCACAGGTCCGCGATCCTTACCTACCGTGCCGGTAAGCACATCAAAGATGCTGGGCTGTTCGTTGGCTTGTCGCGGCTGAATGACCATCTCGTGCTCCATCTGTGCTGCACCGGGTGGTGCCTCTCTGGAACGGATTAAAGCATGCTTGAATGTGAAAAGCAAGCATGCTTTACGGGATGGCGTGCAAGTGTTTTCCCTGCGCTACGCGCGTGCTAGTCGTCTAAGACTTCACTGAGCACCCGGGTTATAGATTGGGCGGCGACGCGGCGGGAGGCCCTGAAGACGCCGTTGAGGTACCAGGCGAGGTCGCCATTCCCGAGCATGAGTATGACGATGCTGTTCTCTTCGTTTTGAGGGGGGTGAACCTTTCGCCCCCGGCCTCGTTTTTTTCTATAGGCAACAAAATCCAAAATCTTCGCCATGCTGACCCCATCCGGTTGCCGCCGGATGTGCCCCGGCGATCTCTCGAACCAGTGGAATATCTTTTAAGTGCCTGCCACAAAACCCCGCTTAAGCGGGAGGCAGCTTTCTCTGCACAAAAGTGGCAGAAAGGACTGCCGGGGGTGGCAAAGGCGCATGGCAAAAAAAAGCCCGCCGATGGCGGGTTTTTCGTGAGTTTGAAGTGATATGGGCGGCTCGTTCGCACTAACCGCTGTGGGTCTTTCGTTTCTCCTTGCTGACCATTCCCTCCGAACGCGGGGTGCCCCAGTCATCCTTTCGTTCGAGGACCGCGCGCGTGTATTCCGTAACGATACGGTCGAGCCCGGATTTCTGCGAAGCGCTCAGCTGCTCGTATTCCTCCCGGCCCACAGAGAACGGCCAAGTTTGATCTGGCGTCTCCGTTGACGCGAGAGATCCATTTCCGGTGGCTAACCAGAAGCTATCGACTCCCATGAACTTGGCGGCTCGCGCTGAGTTTTCTGCCGTGAGTGCCTTCGTCTTACCAAGTAGGACTTGGGACACAGCCTGGACGCTGATGCCAAGGTCGTCGGCCAGCTGCTGCCTGTCTTTTCCGGAGGTTGTGAGGGCCAGCTCGAGGCGTTGGCCGTAGGTGCTTTTCATGGCGAAAGCATACTTACAAGCTTGTAAAGCATGGTTGCCTTCTGGTCTAAAGAATGCTTTAATTGAGCGCATGGAAAAGTCCAAAGCCACAACCCTCCTCGGAGGGACGCCATCTGCAGCAGCCGAAGCGATCGGTATCTCGCCTCAGGCGTATTCGCAGTGGCCGCAGATTCTGCCGAGGCGACTCGCTGATCGTGTAGTGGCGGCTATTGCGCGGAAGCATCTTCCGGCCGCGCTCATTGGGAGCGAACTGTGCGTCGATCAGGCAGAGCCGAAGTGATCAGTTTCCGTTCTGACTCTCGTCAAGCGCCAGCACGATTCGCTCGAGCTGGGCGATCAACTGGCGAGCGTTGCGGATGCACTCGCGCAGCGCAGGCCTCTGATCAACAGCTGGTCGCCTTGTCCGACTCGGTTTCCCTTTCCCTGTTGCGAGCCATTGAGAGGACACCCCAAGTGCACGCGCGATTTCGTCCGTGTACCGGCTTCCCTTTGCGTTCCGGTTCGGATCGGCCAGGTACTGGATCGATTGATATTCGACGCCGACACGCTGTGCAAGTGCGCGCCGAGAGGTCGGCGGCTCTGTTTGTTGCATTGCCCAGCGGAGGCGTTCTGCGTACGTGTACATGCGGTGAAGTTTGGCATTGGGCCTATGCAGATGTGTTTGTCATTTGCCGGCAGAACCTTCTGCCAGGCCGGGCGGAACTCGCCGCTCGGTAAAAAAATTTTCGGCTTTCCCCAACTGTGGATTCAACCGTGGAACCGATGAAATTTCCCTATAAGGATGAAGAAGATGAGGACCGCCGACCAGCTTGAAAGCCGCGCCGGTATTGGGATAGCGGCGATTCCCACGGCCGCTGGCACCCCGCCGGCGCTCTTTTTGCCGGATAGCCTGATTGCGCGGTGCGTGACATTCCGTGACGCATGCGCATTGGCCTGGGAATACCGCGCCAACCAGGCACTGACCAAGCAGGTGTTGGCGGTTCACGCGGACCTGTACCCGTCCCACTCCAGCGATTACTTCCATCGAGAGAAGCACAACGCCAACGGCAAGGCGCGTCGCGACCTGCCGGCGGAGAAGATCGCGGACGTCGAACGGGTGTTGGGCAACCGGGCTATTAGCCAGTACCTGGCTCGCCGCGGGATGCTCACTCTCATGGAAGAAGTGATTTCTGCGAGGACTCATGGATGAAAGCGATGCGCTCTGCGATGCCCGGGGGGCGGTGCACGACGCGATGAAGAGGCAGGGAGACGACAAGGAACAAGCGATCCAAGAGCTGCATGCGATGGCCGATAAGGATCCGCATTTTTTCGAAGCGCTGCGCGCTGTGGGTTTGATGGACCTCCAGGCGGAGCAGGCGGTAAAGCACTGAAAGGACCCCCGTGATTCACGAACTCATGCCCCGAGAGCAGGTCCGGGCGGCCGGCGCCGAGGCCTTCCGCCGCGGGCAGAAGCCTGACGACAACCCGCACTGGCCGCCGGGCACCGACGCACACGTTGAGTGGAACTCGGGGTTCAAAGGCGAGCAGTACCGGGACGCGAAGCCCGTCAATGCATAGGAGGACGCATGCAGACCGCAGTAGCAGACACAAGCATTCGTGCATACCGCCAGGCCAAGAAGGCTGGCGAACTGGAGCCGCGCCAACGGCAGATCCTGGCTGTGATGGCGCCGTACCCGGCTGACTATTCGCTGCAGGAGCTGAAGAAGCTGACCGGCCTGGAGGTGAACGTGCTCAGCGCACGCGTCAACGAACTGCGCGAGGAGCTTTGCAAGGTCGAGCGTGGCCCGGCGCGCGCCTGCAAGGTCACGGGCAAGACGATCCGCCCGCATCGCCGACCGCACCCGCAAGGGGCCCTGTTCTAACGATGCTGACCAGACGCAGCCCCATGAAGCGCGGCGCTCAGCTGCAGCGCCGCACTTCGCTCCAATCGAACGCCTGGCTGAAACAGGTGGCCGGCTTGGTGCCGAGCGCCTTCAAGAAGAAGCGGGCAACGCGCCGGCCGATCGCGCAGCGCCGGTTTGCTGAGGCTTGCCGCGGCGAGCCGTGCTACCTGCTGATTGCCGGCGCCCCGGCGCATCCCCTGGAATCTGTCGTGGCCTGCCACTCGAATCAGCAGATCCACGGCAAGGGAATGGGCCTCAAGGCCGACGACGAGAAGACGGTGCCGGGCTGCGGCTGGTGCCACCACCAGATCGACCAGGGCAATCGCCTGAGCAAGGACGAGCGCCGCGCCTATTGGGACGCCGCATACGCCCGTTGGGTGCCCATGCGTGCGATCAAGCTGGCGAAGCAGGGCGGCGCCGCGCTGCCGGCCGGGGAGGGCGTCTGATGTCCAACCCGTGGTTCCGCATGTATTCGGAGTTCGCGACCGATGCGAAGGTGCAGAGCATGTCCGAGCCGATGCAGCGTCGCCTCATGATGCTGTTCTGCCTCCGTTGCAGCAACGCTCTTGCAACGTTGCAAGAAGATGAATTGGCGTTCGCCCTCCGTCTCAGCGACGAGGAACTAGCGGAATCCAAGGCGCTTTTTGTGCGTAAGGGGTTTGTTGACGAGGGGTGGAACCTCTGCAATTGGGACAAGCGCCAATTCGTCTCAGACTCAAGCACAGGGCGGTCTCGCAAGCATCGGGAGGGCAAGAAGAAGGGAGTGCAACAGGCATGCAACGTTGCAGCAACGCCCCCAGATACAGAAGCAGATACAGATACAGATACAGAAGCAGATACCTCAGTGGTTCATGAGGGTGAGAGCGGGTCGGCTTCGCCACCCGCCGCCGCCGGAAAGGCGACACGTCTCCCGAAAGGCTGGGTACTGCCCAAGCCGTGGGGCGAGTGGGCGCTGACCGAGCACCCGAGCTGGACGGCCGACCACACCCGCAAGGTGGCCGAGATGTTCCGGGACCACTGGCACGCTGCCGGCGGCGCCAATGCGCGCAAGGCCGACTGGGAAGCCACCTGGCGCAACTGGGTTCGGCGCGAAGGCCCTCTGGCCGGCTCCGGTGCTGCCGGTGGCGCTGCGGCCACGACGAATCCCGGTCCGCAGTGGTGGCGCAGCAACGAGGCCATCGAGGCTGAAGGCTCAAAGCACCGCGTCGTCTGGAAAAAAGCGCAGGGCGAGCACTTCCCGGACTACAAGGTCCGCGTTTTCAAGGCTGCTGGCGAGGGCCCTTGGCGCGACGAGCTCATGGCCGATCTGTTGCGCACCAAGAGCTCGCGCTATGCCGAGATCCACCAGTACATCTACGGCCATCCGCCGATCGGGGATGCGGAATGAACTGCAAACCGGGAACTCTCGCCTACATCGCAGTGCCGGCCGATTGGCCGAGAAAGACGCTGGACGGCAAGGTTGTCGAGGTTATGTGGCTGCGCGCTCCATTCGCTGATCCGTCGAAAGACCAGAGGCCGGCGTGGTGGTGCAAGTTCCCGACACCCTGGGTGCATGCAAAGGGGCCGGTCAGCGAGTGCTTCGTGCTCGATGCGTGGCTGCGCCCGATCAGTGGCGTGCAGGTCAGGGACGAGATCCACAGCGAGGTTGAGACGTGAGGGGCGGGATTCGGAGGCCGGCTGCGCCGAGACGCCCGCGCGGCGTGGGAAGCCCGGGCGAAGAAATCTTTGCCCTCCACCTAAAGGCATCGGGTTTGCTCGGACTGGAGCGGGAACACCGGTTCGACGCAGTGCGGAAGTGGCGGTTTGACTTTGCATGGCCGGCGAAGCGGCTGGCTGTGGAAGTGGAGGGCGGTACCTGGAGTGGCGGGCGACATACCCGTGGCTCGGGCTACCAGGCGGACCTGGAGAAGTACAACGCGGCCGCGGCACAGGGGTGGACGGTGCTGCGGTTCACGACGGGCCAGGTGAAGACGGGAGAGGCGCTGGCGGTGGTGCTGGCGGCGATGAGGGAGAGAGCATGAAGGACTGCAGGGACTGCAAGCACTATCGGCCTGAAACAGGATTTGCCGATCCGACAGGCAGCTTCGCGACGTGCGCGGCGCCGAAAAATCGCTGGCCGTACGTCGAGCACAACCGGGGAGACCGATTCCCGATCGACATCGTGGCGAAGACTTGTGGCCGCCGCGCTCGCTGGTTCGAGCCGAAGCCGGTGCAGGCCGCCACGCCGTTGCCGACGATCACCGGCCTGGCCACCCGGCTGAATCCCCAGGGGCCGCCGAAGCGCAGCCCGGCAGCGCCGTCGCGCGCTGTGGCCGCCGCGTCCGTCCCGCGCCGCTCGGCCGTATCGGCAGCAGTTCCGGCCCGGTCCGCTTCCCGCTCGAGCACGACCGATGACGGCATGTCCATGCTGCCGGCGGCGATGCTGCTCTCCAGTCACTCGGACGATGGCAGTGCCGCGGATTCTGGTTCGTTCGGCAACAGCTGGTCGGCGCCGGTGAGCCGGGGCGGGTCCTTCGACGGCGGCGGCGCGTCGGGAAACTGGGATAGCGGGTCTAGCTTGTCCTCGGATAGCTGTTCGTCGTCGGACAGCGGCAGTTCGTCCTGCAGCTCCGACTGAGGGGGGGTGACATGGACGTTCCCGCTTTCATTTGGTTTGCGCTGGTGGTGGTGATCGTCGGCGCTCTGGTGGTCTGGGAGAAACGGCGATGACCTGTACGAATTGCGGAGGCAACACCCATACCGCGCCACATTGCCCCATGAGCCGCGGCATTCGAATTGCAAGACCGACAACGGAGACAAAATGAGCAAGATCTTCAAGTACCTGGATGAGCATATCCCTGCTTTCGTCATTGGCGGCCTGGCGGGCGTGGTCATCGCATTTGCTGTGGTGATGCCGGCGCGGGGTTTGCTATGACCGCTATCTGCCTCAAATGTGGCCATGCCCCACATGATGGCTCCTGCGTGAACGTCGCCGATCGCTACGCCGCGCCCCAAGCATCCTCCCCCGGCGAGCCAGACGAAGGGCTGTCCAAGTTTGTGATTGCCTTTATCGACGGTCAGACAAGGACGGTCGGCGAAAGCACGCTCATGCGAGCCCAAGTGGCAGCTGYGGCCTGGCGAGCGGCGGAAGGGGCATCCAGTGAGGGTGAGCTGACGGTAGACGCTTCGCAGTGCATCACATTGCGCCGGAGTGAACTCGAAGCCAAGCTGGCAAAGCCCACCGCAGGCCCGACGGCCGGTGTCAATAGCGTTCACGCACAGTATTGGCGCGACCTGACCGAACACTGTTTCGGTGGTGGCGCATACGCGGCGCCAAATGCGTACGAATGCATGGTGAAGGTAGTTGACCGCGCCGCTCCCCCAGCACCTGTCAGCCGGGCGGAACCGAATGATGGCGCAGATGATGAAAGCGGCGAATTCACGCTGGACGATATTGAACGCACGGCGTCTTGCTGCTCAGAGTTCTTTGGATCGCGGCTGCGTTTTCTGATCAACAAGGTGCGGGCACTGAAAATCGCGACGTCCGCTTCCAATGAGCCGGAAGCTGCCAGCCGGGCGGAACACCAGTGGAGCGAGGACGGTGAAAAGTGCGTCCGTTGCGGATCGCCTGACTGGTGCGCTGGTGAATCTTGTAGCGCCGGTGATGAACGCATGTCTGCTGCGTTTGAGGACGCGATGCGAGCAGCCCTCGCGGCTCGTCCAGACCAGTCGGCAGCAACCATTTGGGTGAAGGCGCTGGCGTTCGCCGAGAGATGCGCCCAGTCCGCTCCCAATGAGGGTGGCAGCGAGCCGGTGGCGCGCGTTGGCGGGTTACACGAAGACGACATGCCTCACACGGTTTGGTTGCGCCCGTCCGCAGTAATGCCAGGTGACTTGCTCTATGCCGCCCCTGCGCCGGTCGCATCGCCTGCCGCGCTGACGGGTCACGAAGCGGAGAGTTTGCGAATGATCGCCGGCTGGCTCGATCGGGACGGAACGCCTGAGCCGGCGGCGTTTCTTCGTGGCCTGGCCGTTCGGCTCGCCGCATCGCAGGCCGAAAAGGGAGAGAGCCATGTCGAATGAACTGAAGCCGTGCCCGTTTTGTGGCGGGGCTGCCTACTTTTTCAAAATCGTGGATGAGGAATCGTCGGATTTTGGCGGCGAAGGCATTGTGTGCACGTCCTGCAATGCCTCCACTGGGTTGCGCTTTGCATGTGGCGATGAGGTTAAGCCGAAATTGGCTGAGACTTGGAACCGCCGCCCCGACACCCGCGCAATGGGGGCGAGCGTGGTGACGGATGAGGCGTACAAGCTCCTCACTTACATTGCGCATCATCCGCTGCCACTTTCTTCGGATGATTTGAGGAAGCGCGCCCTCGCCCTCCTCGCCGCCCCGCAACCGAGCGCCAAGGCGTTGACGGATGAGCAGATGGAATCGGCGCTGGAATCCTGCCCGTGGGCGCGGCAAGTCGAATCCCGCAATGCTTTCAGATCAGGATGGAGGGCGGCCTTACTCGCCCAGCCGGAATTGCCCGCAGCCAGCACGCAGGAGGACGGGGAGGGGCAACCGAGCGCCAGCGTGCAACAGGCGTTAGTGTGCAAAGGCGCGCCGGAGCTTGGAACGGCGTGCGGGAAATGCTCGCGCTGTCTAGCCGCACCACTTCGCCCGTTTCAACACCGTTGTGGCAAATGCGGCGGCACCTATTCCGCCAGGCACGGGAAAGGCATTTGCGCGACGTGTCGCATTCGCCCGCAACCGAGCGCCAAGGCGTTGACGGATGAAGATCGTAAGGCCATCGCCTATGCGGCATCCTGTTTGGACTACAGCTGCCGCACAGAGGTGAACGGTTACCACTGCGACTTTGTGGACCGCTTACGCGCTCTCGCCACCTTGGCCGCAGAGCAGCCCAGCGAGGACAAGCGCGATGCGCCGGCCAAAGGTTTTGTGCCGGTGAGCGAGCGGAGGCTAGGTGAAGATGGGTATTGCATCGGCTGCGACTGCCAAGACGACGAGCTTGACCCGTGCGGCACCGCAGTGCGTCAAGACGAGGAACGCCGCGCCGCAATCGCCAAAGGAGAGGGGAAGTGAACGACGCCATCCTTCTTGCATTGCGTGCAGCCGTGAATCTCGCTCGGTTCAATGGCGTTCACACTGTCGCCGTCTTGCGCTCGCGTCTTGTTGAGGCTGGACATTCGCAAGCCGACACAGACGCTGCGCTGAAGTTTTGGGCAGATCGGGAAGCTCAACGAGGAGCCAGCCATGACTGACACCTCAGAGCGGCTGGAGAGCGGGGATTTTGAGGCGTGGGAACGGATATTCCTCGAAACCAATCACCGATTCCCCGACCGCGCGGAAATCTGGCAAGCCGCCCGCCGAGCGCCCGCAGCAGGGGCGCCGGAGGGGTGGAAGCTGGTGCCGGTTGAGCCGACCGATGAGATGCAAGACGCGGCGGGAGAGTCTGTCTACGGCTATTCTCGATACCAAGCAGAAGAATGGGGAAAGAGCGAGAAATTCGAATCGTCTGCGTACGTCGGAGTAGAGGCGTATCGGGCCATGCTCGCCGCCGCTCCGAATCATGAGGTGAAATAATGGATAAACAGAGAGCGCAGAGGAAGCTCAATTACGCCGTTAAGAAAGGAATTCTGGTGCGTCCTGAAGCCTGCTCCAAGTGCGGGGCGACTGGCGTCTGCTCAGATGGTCGTTCAATCATCCAGGGCCATCACCATGATTACTCCAAGCCGCTAGAAGTGGAATGGATCTGCGCGAAATGTCATCGCAAAGAGACCCCGCTGCCTGCTGTAATGGGTGCGCCGGCTTTCGGGGAATGCAATGGGCAAGCAAAGCTCACCAGGGAACAGGTAGCCGAGATCCACGAATCTCCGCTGGGATGCCGTCGTCTTGGGAGGTTATACGGCGTCGATAAGCGGACCATTCAACGAATCAGGCAGCGCAAACAGTGGCTCGCCGCCGCTCCCGCAGCGCCCAAGGAGAAGGTATGACCACCATATCCGACCGCGAAGCCGATGTGCTCGCCCTTGTGCGGCAGGGGAAGGCCAACAAGGTGATCGCCCGCGAGCTCGGCGTTTCTGTCCACACCATCAAGTCGCACGTGTCCAGCATCATGCGCAAGCTCGGCGCCAGCAACCGTACGGAAGTGGCAGTCAAGGCCATTTCCCTGGGGATCGTATGACCGGCCCTCGCATTCTCTCCACGGAGGACCTGATATTGACGGAGCGGGCGGCTCGTGCCGCTGGGCATGAGGTGCAGCGATTCCGCGCGCGTGACCTGGTGGTGATCCAGATCCGCGAGCCCGGTGGCCAATGGCGCCAGTTCGACCCGCTGAACGACGACGCCGAGACGTTCCGGCTTATGGTGGATTGTGACGTTCCGCCTTCCCGTGGCACCACCGCCATCATCACGGTCGGCGGGGTGGTCGAGCAACTGGCGAGCCATTCTAACCGGCGCGCCGCGTGCCGCCGGGCCATCGTTCGCGCCGTCGCAAAGGACTTCCGGGAGGGCTATCGATGAGCACGGACGCTATCTGCAACGCCTTTGTGATTCTGGGTATGGCCGTCGTGGTCATGCCGATCGTATGGGGGATGGTGCGCTGATATGGCTGGCAACAAGAAGACCCGCAAGCCATACCGCCAAGCCTGGAATGCCGGCGGATTGAAGCTGCGCACCGAGCCTTGGAAGGTGGATGCTGTATTCCGCCCGCTGGAGAAGATCCTCGATGCCATCGAGCGCGACGGTACCGTGACGGCGACCACCGCCGGCGTCCCGGTGTTTCAGGACTGCAATGATGGGTGCTGGTACGAGACGGCGCCGGCTATCGAGGGCGTTGTGGCCGCGTACGAGATCCACGCCAGCCGGCAGCGCCGGGCTCTCCCGCTGGAACCGCTCCGCCTCCTGGTGCGGAAGATCCGCTACAGCATGCCTCTACAGCAATCCGACGTCGATGCCTCGCGCGCTGCGCTGGCGGCATTGCGTTCTGAAAGCATGGAGATGCGGTCGGACTATGCCCGTGACCTGGTGAAGATCACCCAGATCCGCATTGAACTGGACAAAAAGGAGGCAGCTTGATCCACCCGAGTTACATGTACCGCCTGACCCCGGAAGAGATAGCCATCCGCCGGGAGGAAGAGCGGAGCAGGGCGGACAAGGCCTGCGGCGGGTGCATACACCGATCACCTTTCGTAGACCCAGTTGGGGAGCAACTGCGGGAGTGCAAGTTCAAGAAGCGGGAATACGGGCGGAGATGTGATTTGTTTGACCGGGGACACGGATGACGATAGAAGCGAGATTGGAAAATTGGGGAAGAGTGGTTCGTGATCCGCGCTGGCAGCCGCAGCACTGCGCATCATGGGCAAAGCTGGCGACAGCGCTCGGGCGCCAGGACGACACCGAGGCACCCCAGCAGATAGTCTTGAAAGATGTGGCGGACGGATGGTTGCTCGAGCAGGCCTGGCAGATGGTCATTCCGCCGCTAGAGAAGCGGTTGCTGCAATACCACTATGTCCACAGGATGCCGCCGGATATGGTCTGCCGCATCCTTGTCAGGAAATATGGGGCATCACCGAACACGCTCAAGCACTGGAAGGTCCGGCACGCGAAAGCGGTTTCGGTGATGCTTCACATTCTAGGCATCCTGGACGCGCGGGACCGTATCAAGGAAGAGGCTGATCGGGTGTTGGCCCAAGCTAAGGAAATGGGGGTGATGGCGTGATAGTGCTTTGGTATGAGAACCAGCCGAAATGCTTGTTGTTGAAAAAAAACTGCACTATGCTACGCCCAGATTACTGATTGCCCATCGTGGCGTTACCGGTTAAGACCGAGACATAGCATCCCTTAGGAGGGATGCGTGTCTCTAGACGGAACGCGATGGATTGAAGCCCGCCAGGTTCGCGCCTCGCGGGTTTTTTGCATTTCAGCCGGCTTTGGCGTGCCGCCCAGCGGTCCACCCCAAGATAGCTCCTATCCCCTTGCCGCTTGCGGCGGCACACCAAAGCTGAGCCGACCATGTACGCCTGGATGTTAATGAGTACCGTCGCCGAGATCATGGTGCGGGAGTGGTTCGGTCTGGGTATTTCCCGTTACGGCAAGGGCCTCCCGCCGGTAGCCGCGGCAACAATGGAAGGATGACATGAAACGTTCGTTCCTCGTCGTATGGGCGTGCTCCCTCGCGCTCAGCCTCACCGCCTGCTGGCGCACCGTGATCGACCTCGGCTTCCGCGCGTATCGCCGCGCCCGAGACTGGGTTGTCGATGCGGCCCGAGTTGTCTCGCCGAAGCTGCCGTCGGATCGCCTGCCCGCCACCCGCATCGACGCGGCTGCCGAATTCGTGCTTCGCATGGTCAAGCGCGACCGCCCCGTGATCCAGGCTCGATGGCGCATGTGTCCATCCGCTTGATCTGACGCTGTATTTCCGTTGTCTCCTCTCAGGTCTCCCACCTGGGATTGCCCGCCGATCCCCGTCGTGCGGGCTTTTTCTTTTCCGCTATCTCATTGCTGGCGGGTTTGCGGCGCTTAGCTGAAGCCTGGCGCGATTCCTATTGAGGCGATCAGGCCATGGCAAAACCCGCGAAGACCGCAAAGAGCAATGCAGCTAGCGCGGCCGCCGAGCTCATCGGCGACACTGTATTGATGCGTTCGGCCCTGTGGCTGAATGGACGGCGCGTAGTGGCGGCAATCGTCACCGGCATCGAAGAGGCGGATTTTGGATTGGCTGGGGCACGCGCCATTGTGTCGGTGACGGCTTTCCCGCCCGGTGCTCCATCTCGCATGATGCATGACGTTCCCTTGTTCGAGAAGGAACCGCCGGCGGAGGTGATCCCTGCTGCTTGGTTTAAGGCTTAGCATGATCAACATCTCTGTCCGCTTCGATGTCAAGGCATTGCAGCGTAGCCTCGACAACTTCGCGCGTAAGCAAGTGCCGTTCGCTACGGCCCAGGCGCTGAACGCCACAGCGAAGAAGGTGCAGCTCGCCGAGCGCGAGAACATGACCAAGGTGTTGGACCGCCCAACGCCATTCACGCTGAACTCCGTGGCCGTACGGCGCGCCGATAAGCGTGGGCTCACCGCGACGATCTATGTGAAGGACATTGCTGCTGCGTACCTGGAGCCGTTCGAAAAGGGCGGCGCGCACAAGCTGATCGGCAGCGGTAGGACTTGGTTGAACCCGAAGGATAAGGCGCTGCTGAACAAGTACGGAAATTTCTCCGCGGGAAAGCTGGCATCTCTCAAGAGTCGCCCCGACACATTCATCGGTGCAGTGAAGACGAAGCGGGGCGAGACGATCAATGGGCTGTGGCAGCGCCCGTTCATCAGAAAGGATCAGAAGGTCCGAGGCAAGTCGAAGGTAGCGCGGGGTTCGAATACCACGGGGAAGCTAAAGCTGTTGATGCGGTTCGGCGATGCTATCCCTGTGAAGCAGCGGCTGAACTACCGCGAGATCGCTGCCAAGACCATCGCCGAGCACTTCAAGGCCGAGCTGACGAAGTCTCTGGCGGCGGCGATGCGGTCCGCAAAATAGGGGATTTGTTGCACAAAAACAACGGGTCCCTCCTGAGTGTTCCTGCGGCATGGGCACTGCGCACCGCGTTGTAACCCCAGCTATGAATCTTGAAAGGGGTTCGCACCTTGCCCGCTGGCATTTCCCTCCGCGAGTTCGCGCGGCGTGACGGCTGCTCTGACACGCTAGTTCGCAAAGCTCTGAAAGCCAATAGGCTCAAGGCTTTCGAGGACGGCTCGCTTGATCCGGCGCTGGTCGGAACGGCTTGGCGCGAGGCGAATGCGAAGGGTGCGAACCCTGCGAACCCCGGTGCGAACAGTTCGCACCGGGTTCGCAGTTCGCGGCCTGTTCGCACCGAGCCGGCGATTTCCGATGGCGAGAGCCTGCATGAGGCGGCGAAGCGGCTAGCCGATTCCGGCGAGGTCAAGATGACCTACGCCGAGGCGCTAGAGAAAAAGGAAACGTACCTCGCGCTGCTCCGCCAGCTCGAGTACGAACAGAAGACCGGGTCGCTTGTCGAGTTCGATACCGCGCAAGCCATCCTTTTCGAGGAGTTCCGTGCGCAGCGTGATGCATGGCTGAATTGGCCGACGCGGGTAGGCCCGCTGTTGGCCGCTGATCTCGGTCTCGAAGCAGACAAGGTTACCGAGGCCCTCACCGCGCATGTCCACAAGCAAATCACCGACCTCGGTGAGCCGGAGGCCAATTTCACCGAACGAGAAGGCTGAACGGTTGCGGCTCGCCTGTCGGCGGGCATGGACACCTCCGCCACGCATCAGCGTGCCGGCATGGGCGGACAAGTATCGCAAGCTGGCGAAGGAGGCCGGCAGCACGTCGGGTAACTGGTCGACGTCGACCGTTGAGGTGGCGCGTGGCCCCATGCTGGCTGTCACCGAGCCCGGCGTCCACGTCATCACGACGATGGTCAGCACGCAGCTGCTCAAGACGGCACTGCTGGAGAATATTTTCGGGTACTTCGCCCACCTGGATCCGTGCCCGATCCTGCTGCTGCAGCCTAAGGAGGCCGCGGCAGAGCAGTTCAGTAAGGAGCGGATCAGCCCACTGATCCGTGTGACACCGGTTCTGCGGGATCTCGTCGGTACCAGCAAGACCCGCAACGCGGATGAGACGCTGCTGTTCAAGGCGTTCCCAGGTGGATTCCTGGCCCTAGCCGGCGCCGGCAGTCCGGACAACCTGGCGCGGCGCCCGGTGCGAGTGATCCTCGCGGACGAGGTCGATAAGTACCCTGTCACGCGGGAAGGTGAGCCGATCGCGCTGGCCGAAGAGCGTACGGCGACGTTCGGTGTGAACTGGCTCTCCGTCCGCGCCTGCTCGCCCACGGTTGAGGACGAGAGCCGGATCGAGAGCAGCTACAAGGACTCAGATCAGCGACGCGCATCGGTGGCCTGCCCGCATTGCGGGCACCGCATGTTCCTCGACTTCTTCAAGCATGTCGATTGGGACAAACGCCGCGATGAAAATGGGAATGTGCTCGAGCACTTCCCAAAGACGGCGCGCATTGCTTGCGAGTCGTGTGGCGAGATCTGGTCCGAAGGCGATCGCCTTCGTTCGTTGCGCTCAGTTCGATGGCATCAGACACGTCCATTTGAGTGCTGTGGAAATCGACATGTCCCGCTCGATGACTACGAGCGCGCCTGGCGCGGCCCGGAGGACGAGCGCTCTACCACAATAGAAGCGGCCTTGTCGGCCGTGTGGGATTGGTGGGAAAGCGACAGGTACGCAGTCTATAGGGCTAAGTGCCCTGATTGCGGGACTTGGCGGGTCGATAACGAGCATGCCGGCTTCCAGGCCGGGAAGCTCTACAGCCCGTGGCAGAAGGACAAACCGTCTGACATCGCAGCGAAGTGGCTTGCCGCTCAGGGCGACGAGGATAAGAAGCAGACCTGGTGGAATACCCAGGCCGGCTTGCCATACCGACCGAACTCGGGCAAGACGCTGCGCCTCGATGCGCTGCTCTCGCGGGGCGAGCGATGGCCGGCCGCAGTGCCTGACGGCGTTGCCGTCATCACCGTCGGTGTGGATACGCAGGACTACCGTTTCGAAGTTGAGGTGGTCGGGTGGGGTCGCAATGAAGAGAGTTGGTCGATTGCCTACGAGGTGATCGAGGGTGATATGGAAACGCCAGATCCCTGGGAGCGCCTTGATGCGCTGCTGAACCGGATTTGGCATCGCGCGGATGGCCGCGGCTTTGAGGCGATGGCCGTTTGTATCGACTCCGGCGGTCACCATACGCAGAAAGTCTATGACTTCTCGAAGGCCAGGCTTGGCCGGCGAGTGTGGGCGATCAAGGGGGAGTCGGCAGTTGCTGGCAAGCGGAACCCGGTTTGGCCGGTGAAGAAGCCGTCAAGGCGCACGAAGGCGTCCTTCCGCCCCGTCATCTTGGGGGTCAATGCGGCCAAGGACACGATCCGAAACCGGTTGCACGTCGAGGACCCGGGCGCCGGCTACATGCATTTCCCGAACGATCGGGACATCGGCTACTTCGAGCAGCTGACGTCCGAGCGCTCTGTCGTCAAAGTCGTCAGCGGCCAAAAATTCCGGGTGTGGGAGCTGCCGCCAGGGCGTGCCAATGAGGCCCTTGACTGCCGGGTCTATGCCTATGGTGCGCTCTGCGGCCTGACTCACCTCGGGCTCAAGTTGAACAAGCGCGCGGATGATATAGCCATCCCGTTGCAGATGGGCGGGGATGGCGTCTGGGCACCCCCAGCTACGGACGCGTCGCCGCCGGCGACGACGCCGGATGCAACGGCATCCCCGGCAGCAAACGCAAAACCTGCGAAGAAGTCTCTCGCCAGTCGCTTGGCATAGGAAAGAAATGGCCATCACGGACGGAATGAACACTGCCGACATGCAGTCGCGCTTGGCCGCCTTGCAGGCGGCCTACTTCGACCTGTCCATGGGCGGAAAGATCGTGACGGCCACCTACAACCAGGGCGACGGCACGAAGTCGGTCACGTATCAGCAGAGCGACATCGCGCAGATTCAACGCGGCATCCTCATGTTGCAGAAGGCACTCGGCATCATCTGCCACTATCCGCGGGCCCGAAGGATCTTGTTTTAATGCCATCCCTTATCGTCGACTCTAGCGGCAAGCCTTTCGGGGATCTGCCTGCCGGCGGTCGTGCGCGCGCTGATACTGGGCTGGGTGGTACGGTGCTCTCCGTGCCGCCGTACTCAAATGCGTTTCCCTATGAGGCGTCGAGCTATCAGACGCCCGAGATGGGGAACTGGCAGCCCTGGATTCGCTCGCCGGACTCGGAAATCAACCTGCACCGCGACCAGATGGTCGCGCGTCACAGGGATCTGGCGCGTAATGACGGCTGGGCGTCTGGCGGTGTCACCCGGATTCTCGACAACACGGTTGGTGCGCACCTACGGTTGTCGGCGAACCCCGACTATCTTGCCCTTTCGATGCTCGCTAAAGGGTTCGATGCGACCTGGGCCGATGAATTCCGCCGCGCCGTTGAGGCGCTGTGGCGCGGCTACTCCGAAGACCTTGGGCACTACAACGATGTATCCCGGGAGCTCACTATCTCGCAACAGCTGCGCCTCGGTTTGAGGCACAAGCTGGTCGATGGCGAAAGTCTGTTCGTCACATACTGGATGCCGGAGCGCATCGGCCGCGGTGCGGCTAAGTACGCAACGGCGTTCCTACTGGTTGATCCCGATCGTCTGTCGAATCCATATCAGATGATGGATACCAGGCAACTTCGCGGCGGCGTGGAGATCGACGAGAACGGCGTGCCGATCGCGTATCACATCCGGAAGGCCGAGCAGAACGACTGGTACAACGCCTACGAGTCGATGGTATGGGAGCGCATCGAACGCGAGGATCCGGATGGCTGGCGGCGTGTGATTCATGACTTTGAGCGTGATCGCGCCGGTCAGCACCGCGGCATCGGCATATTCACCCCGGTGCTCAAGCACGCGAAGATGCTTGCGCGGTACTACGGCGTCGAACTGCAGGCCGCTACGGTGGCGACGATCTTCGGCACGTACGTGACGAGCCCGTTTGATCCCAAGATGATCGAATCGGCGATGGACAGCGAGGGCGAAGATCTGGGCTTCTATCAGGACCTGCGTGCGGATTGGGCGAAAGAGCGGCCGGCGATGCTGAACAATGTTCGCGTGCCGACCCTGGCGCCTGGCGAAGAGATCAAGCAGGTAGCCGCTGCGCATCCGCATGACGGCTTCTCGGACTTTGCACACGAAATGCTCCGATCGATAGCTGCCGCGCTGGGTGTATCCGCGGAGCAGATCACGCAGGACTGGTCGAAGACAAACTACTCAAGCGCTCGCGCTGCATTGCTCGAGAGTTGGAAGACGCTATCGAGGCGGAACACTGAGTACAAGGTCGGAACTGCGACACCCATGTATGCAACCTGGCTTCAGGAGGGGATGGATCGCGGCGATCTGGATGACGTGCTCCCGCGCAATGCGCCCGATTTTGTCGAGGCAGCAACGGCATACGCACGCTGCGACTGGCTTGGCGTAGCGCGCGGCTGGGTTGACCCTGTCAAGGAAAAGCAAGGAGCGATCCTTGGCCTTGATGGTGGTCTATCGACACTGAAGCGCGAGTGTGCAGAGCAAGGCCTCGATTGGGAAGAAGTTTTGCACCAGCGCTCGATCGAAGTCGCTGAGTTCAAACGACTTGGCCTGCCTCCGCCGAAATGGTTTGGAGAGGCCGCAACGGAAGCTGCCGGGGAGCCACAAGCAGAATGAAAAGCTATCCATTTGCAGCAGCGCGGATCTTCGATGTTCCGTTGGCGATCCACCCATCGAAGGGGCAGGTGATTGCGAAGGCGCTCGCAAGCCGATTCGGCATCGGTGATGTCTCGTTTGCCGGCGACGCGCCGGTTATCGTCAAGCCGATGGCATATGACGATTGGGATGATGGTCCGACTGAGTCCTATGAGGAAACGCCCTACGATCTGAGCCAAGGTGTCRCAATCATCGACGTCTCTGGGACACTGGTCCAAAAGAGCAGTAATCTGCGGCCATATTCGGGGATGCTCGGATATAACGCAATCCGCTACAACTTCCTTGCGGCTCTGAATGATGACCAGGTCAAGGCCATTGTCCTGTCGGTGGATTCGCCTGGCGGCGAGGTGGCCGGCTGCTTTGACCTGGCCGACCTGATTTACAGCTCGCGGAGTGTCAAGCCGACGCTGGCAATCCTGAGTGAATGCGCATATAGCGCGGCGTACGCCCTGGCCAGCGCGTGCGAGCAGATCACGGTTCCCCGCACTGGTGGCACGGGTTCAGTAGGCGTGATTTGTATGCACATAGACCAAAGTAAGGCGATCGACAAGGCCGGTATTGCCGTGACAATCATCAAATACGGCGATCGCAAGGCAGACGGGAATCAATTTAGCCCGCTTTCCAAGGAGGCGCTGGAGCGATTCCAGGCCGACGTGGACGAAATGGGTGAGCTCTTCGTTGCTACCGTCGCCCGCAACAGAAATCTGCCTATCGAAATCGTTCGAAAGACGCAGGCCACAACGTTTCTCGGTGCCGCTGGCGTCGAGATCGGCTTTGCCGACGCCGTGATGGCGCCGGACGAAGCATTCGAATCCCTGCTCGTCGAGCTGGGCTGACACTCCCCACCCAAGAGGTTCCAAATATGAGTATTCGCACCCTCGCGGCGCGCGGGCTCTCGTTCGCCCATCTCGTCGGCATTTCCTCCCGCGCTGCTCGCGCAGAAAGTGAAGACGACGAGCGCAGACAGCGCGACGGCGAGTCGGACGATGACTATGCCAAGCGCATGGAAGACAAGGACAAGGAAGAAGAGGAGGCCCGCAAAGCCGAACAAGAGCGCAAAGACGAAGAGGCGAAGGCCGAGGAAGAGCGCAAGAAGGAAGAAGAGGCGCGTGCACGTGGCGAGAACGATGACGACACCGATCCGGACGCCGAAGACGACGATGAAGAAATGCGCGGAAAGAGCGCAGTAGCTCGCGCCCGGCTGCGTGAGCAAGCGCGTTGCGCTGCAATCTTCGCTTCCAAAGCTGCCGCTCGCAATCCCATGCTCGCGGCGAACCTTGCGTTCAAGACACGGATGACACGCGCTGAAGCGATCGCGACGCTCGAGGGCGCGCCGGCTCCCGCATCGGCAGCGCACGTCAACCGAGCATCGCGGAACCCGATCCTTGGCGCCGATGGAGGTGCCAAGCCGTCTCCTCAGCAAGCGTTGGCGGCTCGCTGGGACGCGAACCTTAAGGCCGCCAACCCGTCGAGCCGCCGCTAACCACTTCTGCCCCAAAGGAACTGAACCATGGGTAACCCCACTTACACGCCGTTTCAGGAGACACTCCACAACGGCGGCTTTATCGTCTCGCTGGCCAACGGCCATCAGTCCATCGATCAAGGCACGCTGACCGGTGGCGTCAAGGTATTGGCCGGCACCGTGCTCGGCACCGTCACTTCGGCGCTGACCGCAGCCGCTGCTGCACTTGGCGCAAACACCGGCAACGGCACGTTCGGCGCGATCACGCCGCAGGTTGCGCCGGCAACGATGATCGGCGTCTATAACGTCCTGTTCACCGCTGCGACGGCCTTTACGGTCACCGCGCCGGATGGCCAGACTGCAACAGGTTCGACAGGCGTCGCATTCAGCGCTCTCGGTATCGGCTTCACCATCACGGCCGGCGGCACCGCCTTCGTGGCTGGTGACACCTTCACGGTGACGACCACTGCCGCACCCGGTAACCCGGGCATTACTTCCGCCGCCGGCGGATCCAACACCGGTAACGGGACGATGGGTTCGCTGACCGCCGCTGGCTACGCTGCCAAGGTCGGTGTCTACGCTGTCGAGTTCGATGACGCGACGCATTTCATCGTGTCCGATCCGACGGGAGCGGAAGTCGGGCACGGAACGACCGGCGTTGCCTTCAAGGCGGGCGGCCTCTCGTTCACGATCACGGCCGGTGGCACGGCGTTCGTCCCTGGCGACAGCTTCGCGGTCACGGTCGCGGCTGGATCGGGCAAGTACAAGCCTTTCGACCCGGCCAACGTGGACGGATCGCAGGTTCCCAGCGGCATTCTGTTTGCCACCAAGGACGTCACGACCGCAGACAAGCCCTGCGCCGTGGTCGTCCGTCAGTGCGAGGTGAACGCATCTGAACTGGTCTGGCCGACCGGCATGAGTGCCGCCGCGATCGCCACCGCCGCCGCGCAATTGAAGGCCCTCGGCATCCAGCCGCGGTAACACGCAATTGATCTGACCAGCAAGCCGCCCACGGGCGGCGTTTTCGTTTCCGTAATTCAATAGGCCGCCAGCGAGGCGGCTTTTCTTTTTCCAAAAAGGAACAAGCCATGGCTGGCGAAATCATTGACATCTTCAACAGCGACGCCTTCAGCGCATTGACCCTGACACAAGGCGTGCAGCGCAACCCGTACCAACCGGGCGCACTGGGCCGCATGAACATCTTCGATCCCAATCCGATCCGCACCACTGCGGTGTCGGTCGAAGAGCGTACCGGTACGCTGAAGCTCATCGGCTTCAGCGAGCGCGGCACCGAAGGCACGCAGCGTACGACCGAGAAGCGCAAGATGCGCTATTTCGACGTGCCGCGTCTGATGCACGACGACACGATCCACACCTACGAAATCCAGAACATCCGCGAGTTCCCGGAAGGTCCGACTGGCCAGATCGTGACCGTGCCGATGCAGCTCGAGCGCGAAGTGGCACGCCGTTTGGCCGGTCCGACCGGCCTGCTGGCCAGCGTCGAGTACACGAAGGAATACCTGCGTCTCGCTGCAGTGCAAGGCCTGGTGCTTGATCCGAAAGACGGCTCTGTCCTGTACAACTGGTTCGACGAGTTCCAGATCACGCAGGCCGCGGAAACGGCGTTCAACCTGTCGGCTGGAACGCCGAACAGCCTTCGTCCTATCGTCAACGGCGTCAAGCGCACGATGGCTCGCAAGGCCCAAGGTGCGTTCACTCAGACCACGTCGGTCATGGGGCTGTGCGGTGACACGTTCTACGACCAGCTCACGAATCACCCCGACGTGATCCGCACGTTCGTTAACTTCGAAGATGCGCGCCGGCTGCGCGATGACAGCTTCGGTGATGCATTCAATGCTGTCGAGTTCGATGGCATCACCTGGGTGAACTACCGCGGTTCGGACGACAACTCGACCATCAAGATTCCAGACGACAAGGTCAAGTTCTTCCCGGTGAACGCACCAGGCATCTTTCAGGAAGTTCTGGCCCCGGGCGAGTCGGCGGAGTTCATCAACCAGCCTGGTGCGCCGGTGTATGTGCTGCCGATCGTAGATCGCGATCGCCGCATGTGGTGGAAGATGGAGGCGTACTCGTACCCGCTGTACCTGTGCACTCGCCCCGAGGTTCTGCTGAGCGGCCGCGCGGGGTCGTAATGCCTATCGACTGGGATGGCTTGGTGCTGGGGCCAAGCATGAAGACCTTCGGTGAGCCGGTGAAATACATGCCGGCCGCCGGCGGGGCCTTCTCGATAACGGGTGTATTCGACGATGCTTACCTCAAGGAAGTGATGTTCGAGGATGCATCGACGGGTGTGACCGAAGTCAGTGCGGTCCTCGGCATCCAGCTTTCCCAGTTCCCGGCGAAGCCTCTTCAGAGCGACAAGCTTTCGGTGTTGAGCGTCAACACGACCTACGTCGTGCGCGACGCGCGCCCGGATAGCCACGGCGGCATGAAGTTGCTGCTCAGCAAGGTTAGCTCGCCATGACCACCTCCGCAGAGTTGCGTGGCCTGTTCGTGGATGCGCTGAAGGGTGCGACTGATGCGGGCCAGGCTGTCTATTCGCCATTCGATTGGCCGACCGCACCGACCGCTTACCCTTCGATCCTGGTGCACGCTCGCAAGGAGCGAAAGGTGTCGCTGGGGCCCAATGCTCCGCAGTTCGATGTCTACACCACGTTTGAAGTCATAGCGCGTACTAAAGCTCCGGCCGGTCCGGCGGACAGTGGTTCGGCGGTGGCGCTTGCGGCGGCGGAAAGGCTGAGGGCGCAGATCGAGGTAGCCCTGATCAATAACCCAGCCATTTGGTTGGATGCTGCGTTCGGTCAGCGAGTAGAGCAGTTCACATCCATCGACTCCGACATCAACACTAGCTCGGAGGGCGACATGCCGATAGCCGAGCTATCGCTGCATATCGAAGCCAAATTTTACCAGGGGCCTGAAGACTTCTATTCGGTTCCAGTGGCACCTCTGCAGACCGTGAATATCCACTTCGATGCCGTGGAGCCATTCGATGCCCGCGGACAGTATCCCGACCCGCCATTCCCTGATGCCGTTCAGCCTGGTGCACCTGTCACGCTCAGTGACGGTTCGTCTGTTGTGCTGGCGGACGGAGAGCAGGTAACGCAAGAGCAGCGCCTGTCCGGACCCGATGGCCGAGACGAGGGCGCACTGACGATCACGCTTCCTCAATAGGTGCACCCCATGAAGATCAAACCAGCCCCGGGACTGAAAGTTCGAGACCCGGTGACGAAGCAATTCATCGGTGACGAGCATGAGGCCGACGAGCGCGACCTGTATTGGCATTGCCGCCTTCGCGATGGCGACGTGGTGCCGGCCGACTCACAAGAAGAGCCGGTCGATCCGGTGACCTCGCGAAATAGCGGAGCGAAAGCATGACGATTCCATTCAAGAATGTCCCACAGAACCTGCGGGTCCCACTGTTCTACGCTGAGCTGGACAATAGTAGGGCGAACACCGGCGCTGGCACCCAGCGCGCGCTTATCATCGGCCAGGTGACATCGGGCGGCACGGCAGTGGCGAACACCCCGCAGATTTCGCAGGGCGCGACCGAAGCGAAGGCGGTGGGCGGCCAGGGCTCCATGCTGGCGCTGATGACCGCCGCGTATCGCGTCGGAGATCCGTTCGGCGAGGTGTGGTACTTGCCGCTGGCGGACGGTGGTTCCTCGGTTGCCGCGACGGGTGCGCTGGCATTCACTGCGCCAGCTACCGCGACGGGCGTTCTGTCGCTCTATATCGCCGGCACCTTGGTCTCCCTGATCGTCACCGCCAGTCAGACGATCGCACAGTTGGCCACCGCGTTGGCGGCGGCGATCAATGCAAACGCGGATCTTCCGGTGACTGCCGCTGTCGACGGTACGGTCGCGTCGAAGGTCAATATCACCGCGAAGAACAAGGGGCTGGCCGGCAACGACATCGATCTGCGCCTGAACTATCGTGGGGCGCCCGGCGGTGAAGTCATGCCGGCCGGACTCACCACAACGATCACTGCGATGGCCGGCGGACTGGTCAATCCCGATTTGACGGCCGGTCTTGCCAACTTGCTTGACAAGGAGTTCGATTTCATCGCTTTACCGTACACGGACACTGCGTCGCTTGATGCGATGAAGTCGTTCCTCAGCAGCACCACGGGTCGCTGGAGTTGGAGCAAGCAGCTGTATGGCGGCGCGTACGGTGCGAGTCGCGGAACGCTCGGCACGCTGACCACGTTTGGCACGGCGCGAAACGACGAGCACATGTCGATCATGGGCTTCAATGACTCGCCGACGCCCAATTGGATCTGGGCGGCGAACATTGCCGGAGCAGTGGCAGTGTCGGCCCGCGCCGATGCCGCGCTGCCGTTGCAGACGCTTGTTCTCGCCGCGGTACTGCCCCCGCCGCTTCAGTCGCGTTTTGCGCTCACCGACCGCAATGTGCTCCTGTGGGATGGTATTTCCACCTTCACGGTGGCCGCCGACGGTACGGTGGCGATCGAGAATCTGATCACCACGTACCAGTTGAACAGCTTCGGCCAGCCCGATAACAGCTATCTGCAGGTAGAGACGCTTTTGACGCTCCAGTTTGTTCTGCGCGAGCTCAAGACTGACATCACAAGCAATTTCTCTCGCGTGAAGCTCGCAGCAAATAGCACTCGCTTCGCGCCTGGCTCCTCGATCGTGACGCCGAACACCATCAAGGCCAGTCAGATCGCGAAGTACCAAGATCTTGAGTACCGCGGCTACGTTCAAAAGAGCGATGAGTTTGCAAAAGCGCTGATCGTCGAGCAGAACGCGACGAACCCGAGTCGGGTCGACATTCTCTACCCGGGCGTGTTGATCAACCAGTTGCGGATCCTCGCGTTGCTCTTCCAGTTCCGGAATGGCTGATTCACTACGCAAACTAGGAGCCGATGAATATGGCAGATAACACCAATCGCATTGCCGGGACGGCGAACCTTACCGTCAATGGCAAGAGCTACATGGTTGCGGGCGATTTTGAGTACAACCCATCAAAGGTGACACGCCAGACGCTATCCGGCCAGGATGGCGTTCATGGGTACAGCGAAACGCCCCGGCCGGGCTCGATCTCGGCCACGCTGCGTGACGCCGGCGGCCTGACAGTCGCGGACCTGAACGATATGACTAACGTTACGGTCGTCACCGAGCTTGCCAACGGCAAGACCATCATCGGTAGCAACATGTGGACTATCGAAGATCAAACAGCCAAGTCTACCGACGCGACCATTGAGGTCAAGTGGGAAGGCCTGCGCGTCACGGAGAACTGAAATGGATCAACCCGAAGAAAAAGTCATCACCCTGCGGAAGCCTGTCGTGCTCGGCGCCGGCGACAACGCCATCACCTATGAAAAGCTGACTCTCCGTGAGCCCATGGCCGGCGAGCTGGAGAAGGCCTGGGGATCGGCCAGCACAAACGCCGGTATCAGCATCACCCTGATCAGCCTGGTCGCAGGCATCCCCCGGAGCGCCGTGCAGAAGATCGGACAACGCGACCTGAAGGAGGCGAGCGACTACCTCGGGGGTTTTACCGAGGATGGCCCGGAGACTGGACTGACGGAGTAGCGGAGGTCACAAAGTACTTCGGGTGGGGCCCAAACGAAGCGTGGCAACTGCCCCTCACGCGCCTGCTCTGGTGGAGCGAGCAGATGAAACGCATGCTTAAGCCCCCCTCCTGATGGCCAATACCTTCACGATCACCATCGCCGCGGTTGATCGCGCGACCGCTACGGTCCGTAAGATCAACCAGTCTATGGCCCGGCTCACGAGTCCGGTGCGCGACCTGGGCCAATCTCTTGGGAACCTCGGGCGCGAGGTGGGCATTGATAGGGTCAGTCAGTCCCTGGGCAAGGTCGCTTCGTCGGCACGCAGCGCCGTTTCTGGTGTGACGTCGCTCGTGCCTGCATTGGGTGTGATCGGCAGTGCTGCCACCGTCGCTGGCATCGGCGCGCTGGCGAGCAACTGGGGGAAGCTGGGGGCAGAGATCGCTCGGACATCGGCGGTCTTGGGCGTCTCAACGTCGGATCTGCAGGCCTACCAGGCTGCGGCTCGGCTGGCTGGTGGAACGGCTGAGGATATGACCAGCAGCCTGAAGTCCTTGGGGGATACGTTGGAGGACGCCGCCTTCAACCGGAATCCCCAGGCATTGGTGTTGATGAACCAGCTCGGCATCAGCATGACGAAGACGAAGGATGGAGCGGTGGATGCCACTCGTGCATTGCGCCAGGTGGCCGAAGCAATCGCACGGCAGAAGGGGAACGTGCAGGCCCAGCGTCTCATTGCGCGTACGTTCGGTGTCGAGCAGTTGCTGCCAATGTTGCAGAAGGGGGCGGCCGGCATTGAGGCCTACGTTGCTCAGGCGCGTTCTCTGGGTACCGTGATGGGTCCTGACAAGATCGCCGCTGCCAAGGAGTATGCCCAGAACATGACGAAGCTGGATCTGGCGATCGATGGTCTCAAGTCATCGGTCGGGAATGCGCTGATTCCAGCTCTGTCACCTCTGCTGCAAGATCTGTCTGAATGGGTCACGATCAATCGTGACCTGATCGCGACCAACGTTGGCGAGTTCGTCAAGGATGTTGCGACGTGGATAAAGAGTGTCGATTGGGGCAAGGTCACTAAGGGTACCGGCGACTTCGTAGACGCTCTCGGTGGTGTGAAGGGGGTGGCGATCGCGATTGCGGCAATCACCTTCGCAGCGCCAATCGCTGGCGTCGCCACGTTGATCGGGAGCCTGTCCAAGCTAGCCTTGGTCGCCATCCCGGCCGCGGCGAAGGGATTGGCTGCACTTGGGGGTGTTGGGGCCGCTGGTCTGGGTACTTTGGGCACTGGTGCCGTTGCCGGTGCCGCTGGATACGGCTTGGGCAGCCTGATCCGCCCCCAGTTTGATGACTACGTGAAGTGGGCATCCGGTGGCGAGCGCTGGTCATTGCGCGATTACTTCACCGGCACCAATCGTCACGCGCTTAAGGACACCGGCGGCTACACGCAGGAAGAGATCGACAGCGTGAAGTCTGGCGGTGGCGTACGCCTAAGCGCCGACGCGAGGAGTCGCTTGGCGGCCGGCGAGGAGCGAAATGCGTCGCCGGCCGGTGCTGGTGGTCAGAAGGGCTCTGACTTGTTTTCCCGGCTCGAGTCCCAATACGGCTTGCCTTCCGGCTTGCTAGATAGCGTCTGGGCCACCGAATCTAGCCGTGGGACTGGCAAGATGGTTTCGCCTGCTGGCGCCAAGGGTCATTTCCAGTTCATGGATGCCACGGCGAAGCAATACGGCGTGACGAACCCTTTCGATCTTGGGCAGTCCGCGACCGGCGCAGCCAAGATGTACAGCGATCTGCTTAAGTCGACTGGTGGCGATCTACCTAAGGCTCTCGCGGCCTACAACTGGGGGATCGGCAACGTTCAGCGTCAGGGCATCGAGCATGCGCCGGCGGAGACCCAAGGCTACATCAAGAAGGTCATGGCCGGTATGGGCGCCGAGGCGCCGATGTCCTCGGTCTACGCAAAGTCGCCAGATGCTGCTGGCACGCCCGGCCGTGCCAGCGCATCGGGCTCGTCTGACGGCTATGCCGGCAAGGCGCTGGTAGAAATCGTGCTGACCGGAGCCCCGCAAGGGACGCGAACCAGTGTCAAGTCGACCGGCAATGTTGAGGCCACGACCCGCGTGCGGGATTCCATGCTGACAGACAACGTGGTGTAAGAATGGGTCAGGCGAAAGTCTTGAATGCGATCGGCAGCATTGGCGGCGCCGCGTCGGCTTTGTCTAACCTGGCCGGCGCGCTGGGCGGTGGCTTGCCGGGGGCTTGGCGTTCCGCGCTCCGCCAGGCCTCGTACAAGGGCGTCCCGTTCGGTGTTTTTGGTGGTGAGCTGACCTTTGGTCGGCGAAATTCCGTCCATCAATACCCTCAGCGCGACGGCGTTTGGGTTGAGGATCTCGGTCGGAACGCGCGCCTGTATCACCTGAGTGCCTTCTTGGTCGAAGGTAGTGCGAAATATGGTGGCGGTGGGGTTGTCGGTCAGCGCGACCGGCTGATCAAGGCCTTCGAGACTGCAGGTGACGGGGAGCTCGTGCATCCGACCCTCGGCAGGGTGAAGGTGTCTGCCCTGGAGGCGCACTGTCTCGAACGCTGGGATGCTGGTCGCTTCTTTGAGGTGACGCTGACCTTCATCGAGGCGGGGGAGCGAAAGTACCCGGCAGCCGTGACTTCTACTGCCGATGCGCTCAGCGCCGCCGCGCAGGGGCTGAGCGTGGCTTCTCTCATTGCATTTGTCAGGGACACGGCGTCAGCAGTGATGTTGGGCGCAGCAATCGTTCAGCAGGCCGTTTCCACGGCGCTAGGCTGGTACGCGGCTGCGGTGAGCCTGGTTCACGACGTGAAACGGTTCTTTGGGGCAGTATCGACGCTTGTGGGTAGCTTTGGGCGCCTTTTTGGGGGTGGGAATAGCGGGTATTCAGCTGCCAAGAAGGCCGTTCGGGCGCCATCGTCTGTCGATCAGCTGATCCGGAATGATGCTGCCGCTCGGACCGTCGTGACGCAGGCGGGGGCCGCGCTGGTGGCCGCTGCTGGCAACGTAACAGACACGGCAACGTTCGGAGCGGCCACGCAGAGCATGGCCGCGGCCTTGGCGGTCTCGGCGGTCGACCCTGCCGATCGCATCCGATTGCTGATCAACTTGTCTGGCTATCAGGCGTCAGCACCGACGACGTCGTCCGCCATTGGCGCAGGTATGGCCACGATGCAGGACGCATGCAACAGCCTGTTCCGGCGAGCGGCCATCGGGCAGCTGATCACGGCCTCCGGTAGCTATCAGCCGACTTCGTGCGATGACGCGGCGGCGATGATCGATGTGATGGCCGGCGTGCTGGATGCCGAGATCACTGCAGCGGCGGACCAGGGTGCCGACGAGGTGTATCTGGCGCTGCTGGACGCCAAGAAGGCTGTCGTCGCGGATTTGAAGGCGCGCGGCGGAGATTTGGCGGCTGTGACCACATATGCCTTCAGTGCCAGCGTGCCCGCATTGGCGCTAGCGCAGCGCATTTATCGAGATCCAGGCCGAAGCGACGACCTGGTGACGCAGGCGGATCCGGTCCACCCGGCTTTCATGCCGACCACTTTCACCGCGCTCTCTTCCTGATTCGATTCCGAATGGCAGATGACAACTTCCCGGACGAGGCCCTCCTCGTAGTCGGAGAGCAGCAGCGCGCGTTAAAGGGGTGGAAGCAAATCCGGATCACCCGCGGTATTGAGCGGCTGCCGTCCGATTTCAGCATCAGCATGACGGAGCGCTTCATCTCCGGCGAGGAGGTGATCGTCAGCCCGGGCGATCCCTTCCGGCTCTTGCTTGGTGGCGACATCGTTGTGACGGGGTTCGTGGACACCGTGACGGCACAGTTCGATGCGCAGTCACATAGTGTAGCCGTGGCCGGCAGAAGCAAGTGTGCGGATCTCGTTGACTGCGCTGCCGAGTGGCCTGGCATGCAGATCGTCAACAGCAACATCGAGCAGATCGCAAAGCAGTTGGCCGTGCCATATGCGGGCCTGGGCATCGAATGTGACCTCACTGATTTGCCGACCGTGCAGCAGCTCAACATCCTGCTCGGCGAAACGCCGTTCTCGATCCTTGAGCGCGTGTCGCGGTACAGCTCAGCGTTGGTGTACGACAACCCGGATGGAAACCTGGTGATCACCAGGGTGAGCGATCAGCAGGCGGCCGGTGGGTTCGCCGAAGGGATCAACGTGGAGGGCGCGCGCAGCGCCTTCTCGATGCTGGATCGATTCTCGGAGTACATGGCGGTCCAGCAAGCGCTCGACATGCTGTCGGATCTGTCCGGCGGCAGCCTGAACGTGATCACTAAGGTAGCAGATACCGGCGTTGGGCGTCGCCGGCAGCGCGTCATCGTGGCGGAGAACCTCAGCGCCATTGGCATCGAGGTGACTCAGCGCCGCGCAGTCTGGGAGATGAACCGAAGGATCGCGCGTGGCGCGGCCGTTACGCTGACCACGGACTCGTGGCGGGATGCAGCGGGCGCCCTGTGGGAGCCGAACACCCTCGTGCATGTGACGCTCCCCACAATCAAGGTGCCCGATGCCACTTTGCTCATAGGTGAGGTGACATATCGCCTCGACGACACGGGCACACATGCGGACCTGGTGCTGATGCCGCCCGATGCCTTCGCGCCTGAGCCGTTCCAGCTTCAGCCGCAATTCGCCGACGTGATCGGCACCGACGTCAGGGGAATTCAATGAGGCAGGCACTCGAAGCGCTCGGCGCGCGGGTCCGCATGCTCGTGGGGAGAGGGCGTATCACAACCGGGAACGATGCAGGCGGCGTGCAACAGCAACAGGTCAAGTTGGCTGACATTGAGACTGGCGATAACCGGCCTCGGATTGCCGAGTTCGGCTTTACGTCGATGCCGCCAATTGGATCGGATGCCGTGGTGGTGTTCTTGGCTGGTGATCGCTCCGCTGGCGTGGTCATCGGTACCAATCACCAGGCGTCGCGGCCCAGGAACCTGAAGCCGGGTGAGACGATGATCTTCAGCCTGGATGGCAAGTGCGTCTATCTGTCAGACGCTGGCATCCGGGTTGATGCGAAAGGCCAGCCGGTCGACGTGTCGAATGCATCTGTCGTCACCGTTGATGCGGCGTTGCTCCGCTGTACTGGGGATATTCAAGACAACTACGAAACCAACCCTCACACGATGGCGGAAATGCGTGCGATCTATAACACGCACGATCACAACATCGAAGAAGTGCAGACCGGCACTAGCACCGTCACCTCCAAGCACCCGAACCAGACCGAATGAGCGATACGACCACCGTATGGAACGTCAGCCGGTCCCGCGGGGACTGGGTGATCGTCGGCGCTGTCCTGCAGACCGGCAACGACTTGTCGACGGCCATCCTGATCTCGGCCTTCACCGATAGGGTAGCTAACGCCGACGACGTGATCCCGGACGGATCGAATGATCCGCGGGGCTGGTGGGGTGATCTTGGGGAGGCCGTACCGATCGGATCACGGCTGTGGCTCCTCGAGCGCGCAAAGCAGAACGACGACACGCTGCAGCGTGCTTATGACTACCTGACCGAGTGCCTTCAGTGGCTGCTCGATGACGGCGTCGTCGCCAAGTTTGACATCCTGGTGGAATGGACTCGGGAGAGCATGCTCGGCGCGCAGATTCTGGCCTACCGAAAGGACGGCACCACCGAAACGACGGCCTTTACCTGGGCATGGAACGGAATTTCTTGAGATGCCATATTCTCGCCCGACACTGACGCAGCTCCGCACTACTGTCGCTGCAGACATTGCCGCTGCATTGGGAGGCACAGATCCGCTTCTGCGGTTCTCGAATCTTGGCATCATGGGCACCGCCCAGGCCGGACTTGCGCACCTCCACTATGGATACCTCGACTGGATCTCGAAGCAGGCCGTTCCGTACACGGCGACCGGGGAGTATCTGGAGGCGTGGGGTGCACTGAAGGGCGTCTATCGGAAGGACGCTACGGCCGCCGGCGGCCAGGTCATCCTGTCTGGCGTGGTTGGCACGCTGATCAGCGCTGGCACGAATGTGGTCCGCGGGGATGGTAGGACTTACACGATTCAAGTTTCGGTGACCATTGGGGGTGACGGAACTGCCATCGCAACCGTAGTTGATCAAGCGGCCGGCGCGGCCGGCAACTGTGCTGCCGGTACCGTGATGTCACTGAGCATGCCCATTGCCGGCGTGCAGTCGAACGGCGTCGCTGCGGCGGCCTTCACCGGTGGCGCCGATGTCGAGCTGGATGACGATTTCCGGGGGCGGGTGCTGTCCGCCTTCCAGCAGCCGGCAGAGGGTGGGAATGAGGGCGACTACGTTCGCTGGGCAACAGCTGTCCCCGGCGTCACGCGTGCGTGGTGCGCGAGAAACGGGTTCGGTACCGGGACGGTCGTGGTCTACATCATGCTCGACCAGGCCAACGCCATCAGCGGCGGGTTTCCGCAAGGGACTGATGGCGTAGCAACAGATGAGTCGCGATCTGCAGTCAAGGCGACCGGGGATCAGTTGACGGTAGCGAATGCCATTTTCTCCCCGCAGCCCGTGACGGCGTTGGTCTACTTGGTGGCGCCGATAGCAACTGCGATCAATTTCACCATCGCTGGACTCTCCGGCGCCAGCTCGACCACCAGGGCATCAATCTTGGTTGCGATCGCAGATGTCCTGCTACGCAAAGGCAAGCCGGGTGGCACCGTGAATCTGTCAGACATCGAGTCGGCAATTGCCGCTGTTCCCGGCACGTCTGGATTTGTGATCACGGCGCCGGCCGGAAACATCGTCTGCAGTACGGGGCACCTGCCGATCCTGGGCACCATCACCTATTCCTGAGATCGGCATGCTCGCTCCGGTTTTGACTTCTGCGGACTACCTGCGCGCGTTTCAGGCACTCATGCCGCGCGGACGCGTTTGGAATACCGATCCCGATTCGATTCAGACCAAGACGGCGGCTGGTCTGACGGTTTCCTATGCGGTACAGACCGCTCGAAGCAACAATCTCTTGATCGATGCGTTCCCGGCGACAACGTATGAGTTGCTGCCGGAGTGGGAGTCGACGTTAGGGCTGCCAGACCCCTGTGCGGGGCCATCAGCATCCGTCCAGGAGCGGCGGCAGCAAGTGGTAGCAAGGCTGTCCAACAGCGGTGGCCAGTCTGCGGGCTATTTCATTGGTCTAGCCCAAAAGCTCGGCTACGAGGCGGAGGTTGAGAATCACGCGCCGTTCCGATGTGGGCAGAGTTGCGCGGGTCAGTCCGTCGGTTCGACGGATTGGTTCTTCACTTGGACGCTGCATGCGCCTTCGGCATCGATAACGCGCTTCCGGGCGGGGCAGTCTACGGCGGGCGAGGCGCTTGGCGCCTGGGGGAATGCGGTTCTTGAGTGTGAGATCGAGTCCGCGGCTCCTGCTCACTCCATTGTTCTGTTTGCCTACGATCTGCCCATTCCGGTGGTCACCTATCTAGGGGCGCCGGTAGTTATTGGTGGCGGGGCTCCGGTTGTTGCACTCTAAGGATTCATCCAGATATGTATCAGATCGACAATTCGTCCGCGGCAACTTCGCAGCCTGCGTCGACCGCGCTGGGAACGCCAGGCTTCTTTACCGACGGGAATCCGGCAACAGGAACCCCCGCCACCATCGTGCCCGCGGAGTGGCTGAATGCCGTGATGCTGGAGCTGGCAAATGTCGTGACCGGCGCGGGGCTCACCCTCAACAAGGCGGCGTTCAACCAACTCTTGTTGGCGATCAGGGCAATTGGAAAGCAGTCAGTCATTCTCGCGGACACCGGCGCAGTCAACGCTTATGCCGCAGCCAATTCGACGCCGCTTGTCTCCGGTACGCTTACGCATGGCGTGCGCCAGTCGGTACAGATCACGAACGCCAATACTGGCGCTTCGACCTACGCCCCAGATGGCCTCGCAGCAAAGCCGATCTATGGCCTGAACCTCTCGCCTCTACAAGGCGGGGAGCTTCCCGTGGGTGGTGTCGCAAACATGATCTATATGGTCAGCGCTGCGATCAACTCCGGCAATGGCGCATGGATCCTTCTCGAGTGCACGGGGGGGGCGCTGCAGGTTCCTGCGGCTACGCAGAGCAATCAGGCAGTGAATTTGGGCCAGTTCGCCGCAGTCTTATCGGGAAATGGATACACGAAACTGCCGAACGGCTTGATTCTGCAATGGGGGGCTGTCGTTGCCACTCCGGGTGGAGTTGCTGTGCTATTCCCGATTGCGTTCCCCAATTTTGCCTATGCGGTCGTGCCTGGAAACAACGGAGCGACGAGCTCGTACATCTGGACAAGCTATCCGTTCGCGTTGTCGGGTTTCACCATATATTCAAGCGCGACGACGGATCAAAGCAGCTGGTTCGCCATCGGGCGATAAGGGGGAAATATGGGAAAGAAGTTCGCAGCATACGACGCTCAGGGCACCATTACCGCCTTCTATGACGACGAGGATAGCCCGGCGCCTGAAGGTGTCTCGGCAATCGAGATCACTGATGATCAATGGCAAGAATGCCTCTGCACCCCGGGCCATAAGGTTGTGAGAGGCGACCTGGTGGCGCCGCCTCCGCCAACTGCCGCGAAACTGCTTGCAGACGCGCAGCTCGCCCAGATCACCATTCTCAACAATGCATGCGCTGCGGCCATCGTGGCGGGCTTTTCCTCGCCTGCCCTCGGCGCGATGCATACCTACCCGTCGAAGATGACGGACCAGCAGAATCTATCGGCCTCCGTTCTCGCGTCTCTGATGCCGGGCCTCGCAGCAGACTGGGTGACTCCGTTTTGGTGCGCTGATGCCTCGGGTGCGTGGTCGTACGCCGACCACACTGCGGCGCAGATCCAGCAGGTCGGCCAGGATGGCAAGGCGGCGATTCTCGCGTGCCTGACGAAGAAGGCTCAGCTTGCCTCGCAAGTTGATGCCGCAACGGCGGTAGCTGCCGTCCAGGCCGTCGTGTGGGACTGATATGAGCCGCGCCAAGCTGTTCCTCATCTGCCTGCTTTGCGCGGTCACAGCGCCCGTGCTGCTGATCGCCATGGCCTGCCAGGCGGTGTTCGGTTCGACGGACCGCGCGCTGAGCATGGCGATTGCCTACGACGTCTGCGGCAATGCCCTGTTTGGCGGTAGCGAGGGCGAAACGATCTCCACGCGTACAGGCAACGGCCTGATCGCTGACAAGCGCTGGGCGAAGCTCGTAGCGCCAGTCATCGACGCACTGTTCGGAGCCGGGCACTGCCTGTCGAAAGCGACGATCACTCGGTAAGCAAATCACACCATCGCATCAAGCCACCTTCGGGTGGCTTCTTTCATTTGGAGGCCCCGAAATGGCCGGGAAACAGCTCAAAGATTTCGACAGCGCCGGCGCGATCTCCGACGCCGACATCCTCTATGGCGCGCAGCTCGGTGCCGAGAAGAAGGTCACCCGAGGCGCTGCTGCGGCGTCTCCGTACTTCGCAACCTTCGCCGCGCTGACCGCAGCGCTGGCAGCTGGCCAACTCACTCTGCCGCGCCTGGTCATGGTCACTGCTGACGAGACCAAGAACGGCACGCCGGCCATGTACTTCATCGACGCCAGTGGCCTCGGCTACTGGGGCGCCTTTGTGCGGAGCTTCTAAGACATGACGACCACAGTATTCTTCCCGGCCGGTGCGCCGAACCAATCCGTCGGCGGCACGCTGGCGAGCGTCAATGATGCCGTCACGCTCGCCACCGATTCTCTCGGCAGCGTTGACTTCGCGCTGGCCGGCACGCCCGTAGGCGCCACGGTGGCATTCGAGGGCACCTCGGACGGAACCACCTGGTACGCCATGAAGGCCTACCCGAAGGTGCCTGGCGCAGCAGGCAGCACGACGGCCAATGCCGCCGGCAGCTACAACGTCACGGTCGGCGGTGCGGCGAAGGTCCGTGCGCGGCTGACGGCGATCACGTCCGGGTCATTCACTTGCGTGGCGAATGGGACTATCCAGGCCGGGCACGTTGGGGTTAAGAACGGTAACGCAGCAGACTTGCAGGTCAATCCCCAGGATCTCGGCGCCGCGCCAATGCAGGTTGCTCAGCAGCGCGATTTGCTTATGCAAGGCATCGCGTTCAATTCCGGTCCGGCCACGCTGTTCACCCTGGACATGACCGGCTACGACAAGCTGTCGGTTATGTTCTTTGGCGGAAACTCGGTCGCATCCTTCTCGTTCGAGGGCGCAAACGATCTATCGCAGGCCAATTGGGAGGCGCTCTCCGCCGAACCCGATAACGCGAACTACGCTCCGATTCCATTGCGTAGTTTCAAGCCAAATACAACCGGTCCAATGTCATGGACGGTTGATAAGCGCACTCGGTTCATCCGACTGCGCTATGACCAGCAGGGGTCTGGAGTCTACGCTTGGCGGGCCTCGGCCAGTCTGGGGCAACTGAGTCGCAGAAGTGCGCCTTCTGCAGAATCGTCGTGGTCCTACGCGGCAGGATCTGGCGGAATCGTGAACACGAGTGCGGTTGTGGCGAAGGCAGCCGGGCAAGCGGGCGAACGTCAGTACATCAAGTCGGCACAATTCTCCAATTCTGGCGCAGCAGGCACGGAAGCAATGATCCTTGATGKGGCCGCAGTGCTCTGGCGTGGCTGGGTGCCTGCAGCTACTGGCTTGCCGGCCATCCTATTCGATCCGCCGCTGCGCGGATCGCCTGCGACTGCCGTGAATGTCCAACTGAGCTCGGGCACTACGGTGGCCGTGTACGCGAATATTCAAGGGGTGACCGCACAATGAGCACTCAACTCAATCTCTCCGACCAGAATCGCGGCTATTCCCCGAGCATTGTCGGTTGGGGTGATAGCCTTACTGCAGGAACTGGCGGCACTCGAAGCTATCTGCAGTGGCTTTCCGATTTGCTGGCGAACCGCGTAATGACAAACCAGGGTATCGGCGGACAGACCTTTCAGCAGATCGCGCCGCGCCAAGGTTCAGCACCCGCGCTTCTCACATTGTCAGGAAACGCCTTTAACGGAACTGCCGCTGTACCAGTCACGTTGGCATCGCCGCAGCTTTTGTCCACGCCAGCCGACAACAATACGCGGGTAGTATCCGGCCTGCTGGCCGGGGTGCCTTGTTACCTGACGCGCACGGCGAGCGGCGGCCCGCCGTCGACCACAGAAACGTACACCGTTACGCCGTTTCTGACCTCAGCCGTGGCCGTGCCGGCAAACACACCGTTCTATCCGGACGACGGCCTCAACGCGCGCCATCAGATTCAGTTGCTCTGGCTCGGGCGCAACAATACGCCGACATTCGTCGGCCTGAGCGACGCCATCGATGCGTGCATTGGGTATATGGGTACGCCGCGCCGTAATCTGGTGCTCGGCGTCCTGAACGCGTTGAACGAGACGATTGGCGGCGCGAACTACAGCGCCATCGTTGCGCAGAACGCAGACGCGGCTGCGCGTTGGCCGACTCAATTTGTCGCCATGACGCCGCCGACGGCAGAAGAAATGGCGACACTCAGCTACACGCCAACCACGCAGGACAACACCGACATTACGAACGGCACCATTCCGACCGGGATGCGCTTCGACAATGTGCATTTGAACGACGTGGGGTATCGATTGATCGCATTGCGGTGCTTTCGCAAGATCGCAGCGCTGAACTGGTAATCAAGGCGTGCCACAGCCCGCCACGAGCGGGCATCCTCCGGAGCAAAAAAGTCCCGCCAGGCACGGAATGCCCGGCGGGGATACGAATTTGCACCGTGCCCAGCGGAGGGCTGCGACGCGAGATTTAAGGCTGGCAGGGCGCGGGGCTTGGGACTGTCAACAATTGTCACGGCGGCCTGCCGCTGCGCTAGCGACGCTTTCCGGAGAAGGCAGATCCGTTGACCACGCGCTGAAGCATGTCGATACGACCATTCTTGCGTGTCGAGGCTGATGGTAGTGGCGCAATGATCGGGCCGAGCTTTGGGCTCTTCTCGGCCTGGGAACATCGCCCAGGCGGCCTTCTTGTCTTGGGTCGGTGATTCGTCGGAGGGGCGCTCAACGATCTGGCTCCGGGGATGCTGGCGGCGGGACTGGACCGCGCTTCGCCGCCGCCGATGGGTCGCCCAACAGAACTCGAAGGTCGTCTTCAAGGGCTCGTAGCGCCTCCGGGATATTGCCCTGCGTGAGTTCCCATGCCTTTAGCTGCATGTCAAATTTGTGCTTATCGCGATCCGCTCCGCTACCGAGCGGCTGAAACGCGTAGACGCTGAATTCGAAGAACAGCTGCTTTATTTGCCCTATAAACGCGGAGAGAGCATCGCAGGCAGCGGCCGGGAGATAAATCCGGTTCTTTTCGAAGAACCGATAGAAGTCAACAATGCTCTTGAGCGTGGCGTGCTTCTTTTCCTCCATGCTTGGCTCTCCAACGAGCTGCATGGGCTTCACGTAGGATTCAAGATTCCAGAGAATTTCGGCGAGGAGAGCATATGCTTCCGCGATCGTCTCAGCTCTCTTTTCATGAAGGCGGGCGAACCGAATCTGATGCTCGCTAGCGCTGCGCTGGAGTTCGCTCTTCAGCTGTTCAGCAGCTAGGTCGTACTTTGCCTTCAACTCAAGCTCGAAGGATTTCGCGTTACGCGATAGCTCCGCATCTTGCCTCCGAACTTCGCGACTGAGCCACTGGGTCAAGAGGGTCTTGCTCAGGTAGGCGAGAACCCCGATCAGGAACGAAGGGCCGCCGAAGCCAATCAGAATTGTTTGCCAGAGTTCCACGCATTTTCTCACTGAATGTCATCGAAGCTACGGAGTTTAGTACGACTCCTGAGCCGACTAGCCCGCCCCGAGCGGGCATCTTCTTTTCCGGGGTCACAAATGTCCGAACCAATCAGCGGCGGTGCCGCAGCCGGCGCGGCGGGCGCTGCTGCCTTCAAAGCTTTCGGCGGTCCGGCGGCGGTTGCCGCCGGCGCATCCGGTCTCGCCGCCCTCGTAGTGATGATGATGATGACTCCACGAAGCCCAAGAGAGTGGGCGGTAGGGCTGATCTCTACCGTCGTATCCAGCGTAGCCGGCGGCGCGGCCGTCGTGCAGAAGTTCGGGCTGCAGGCCTGGACGCACGACTACATCGGCTTGGTGGCGCTGTTCGGCGTGGTCTTTGCCTGCGGCCTGCCGGGCTGGGCCATCGTTCGCTGGCTGTTCAACTTCATCGAGCGCCGGCGCGACAAGGACCTGGCCGAGGTGGCGGGGGAAGTGCGCGACGCGGTGACTGGGGGCAATCATGGCTGACCTTCTTGTCACTGCCGCGCAGCTGCACGCCATCATGCCGCTGGCCGGCGCGCGGGCCGATGCGTTCGCGGTACCGCTGGCCGCTGCGATGCTGCAGTTCGAGGTGAACACGCCCACGCGCTCGGCTGCCTTCCTGGCCCAGGTCGCGCACGAGTCGGGGCAGTTGCGCCTGCTGCGCGAGATCTGGGGGCCGACGCCTACCCAGCGCCGGTATGAGGGCAGGGCGGACCTCGGCAACGTCGAGCCAGGCGACGGCAAGCGGTTCATGGGGCGTGGCCTGATCCAGGTCACCGGCCGTAAGAACTACCTGCTGTGCGGCTTCGGGCTGCACCTAGACCTGCTGACGCAGCCCGAGCTGCTCGAGCAACCTGCGCACGCGGCGGCGTCTGCCGGCTGGTACTGGCACACCCACAACCTGAACCGCTTTGCCGATGCTGGTGACTTCGTGGGCCTGACGCGGGCCATCAATGGCGGGATCAACGGCGTCGCCGAGCGGCGTGCTTTCTGGGCGAAGGCCAAAACTGTACTGGAGGTTGCATGAGCAAAGCCAAGATCGTTCGGGACAGCGAGGGGCTGTTCTATGGCATTCGTTTCGATTGCCCTGGGTGCGTATGGCCTGATGGCGCGCCCATGGCGAAGGTGCTGCCCGTGAGCTGGCTGCCGCCCGGCGAGACCGAGGAATCGCCGCACGTTGCCGGCAAACCGCATTGGTCTTTCAACGGCGATTTCGAGCGTCCCGTGTTCGGTCCCAGCGTACTTCAAACATGGGGCGAAGGGGAGCGGCATCGGTGCTGTCATTCGTTCGTCGGCTGCAATGGCGCGGCACCGGGCCAGATCATCTTCCTTGGCGACTGCACGCACTCGCTCGTCAGTCAAACGGTAGAGCTGCCCGAACTGGGCTGATCCACCCCACATCACCACCAGCCCTGCCGCGCGCGGGGATTTTGCTTTTCTGAGGCCCCTATGGCTGACCAAACTCCCGTCGTTCCTCACGAGCATCTCGTCAAGGAAACCGTTGTCGAGATGGAGTACTACGAAGACCACGCCGCACCGCGCGGTGAGTCGCCCACATTCCGGCACACGAAGGCTACGGGCCACAAGGCCGGCCTGCGATGCGCGATCAGCGGCCAGCCGAATCCCGAGTATCACCATGTGTTCTGCGAATGGGCGGACATGGATGCCGTTGACTGGGTGGCGGTGAAGGCGATCGCGATCGGCGAGATCACCGAGATCCCGGTTCTGGACGAGATCACCGACCAGCCTACCGGCGAAACCTTCCCTGTCGAGCAGTCGGCCGTATGGCTGATCTGCAAGATCACCGAAGCGCGCGGCTTTGATTGGCGAGCCTTCGACCCAGAAAAGCCCGAGACCTTTGTCGATTCGATGCAGAACATGCTTCCGCTGTCGATGAAGTTCCACCGGTCGGCGGTGCACGGCATTCATCACCGCACGCTGCCCACGTTTGTCTTCCAGGCCTACCYGCGGCGCGCCGGATTCATCTTCACACCCGACGAGGTTCAACCATGCTGATTCTTGACGCTATCGGGGCGGCCATCAAAGCCGTGTTCGCCACGCCCGAGCGGATCTTCTTTGCTGCGGTGCTAGTCGTGTTGGCGCTGGCCGGCGGCGCGGTCTGGGTCTATCGCGGTGAGCGGGATTCGGCGCGCGCTGAGTTGGTGCAGGCCCGGGCCGACCTGGTCAAGGCCAAGGACGACAACCAGGCGCTGGCGGGGTCAGTCGCCACCCAGAACGCCGCGGTGGTCGCGATCGAGGCGCAGGCCAAGCTGCGGCAGTACGAAGCCGCCAAGGCGGATGCCACCGCCCAGGCAGCCCAGTCCAAGTACACGCTGCTGGCCGGCAAGATCCAGGCTCAAGTGCCGGGATCGGACCAGTGCGCATCGCTGCACGGGCTGCGGCAGACCTTTGTGAAGGAGCGCCCATGATCCGCGCGCTGATGTTGTGCCTGGTGCTTGCCGGCTGCGCCGCCGCGCCGCAGGTGATCGAGAAGCCGGTGGAGGTGAGGGTGCCGGTGGCCGTGCCATGCAAGGCGGCCGAGATCCCGGAGCCTGATTGGCCGCTGGCGAAGGTGCTGCCGGCGGCCAGCGACTTCGAGTGGTTCCAGGCGGCGCTGGTGGAGCTGGCGTTGCGCGCTGGGTATGAGGTCAGGCTGAAGGCCGCGGTGGCTGCGTGCCAGTAGGCTGCGACTCGCTATCGCTTGAACACAAAATTATCGTTTACCTTCGATGCCGACAATTCCTGGTCGACACAGCCCTTGAGAATCAGGTACGACCCGGCGCCGCTTCCGAATCTTGCGACACTATCGCAGTGCTTTCGTGTAGCGGCGGGGAGCTTTTCCCACGCACCCTTTAGGGCGTCATACGAAGACTGTTCTTGCTGGTAGCAGCCGCTGAGTATCAGCTGCGACGGCGCACCGCCAAAGTTCGCAACTTCGCTGCAGTGCGCTTTGACGTTGTAGTTGGGCATTTCTGCCATCGCGCTGCATGATAGGCCGGCTACTACACAAGTGAAGAGGATGCGTTTCATGTCAAGGGGGAAGTGGCTGGGGAAGTATGTTGGCTGTGTTTGCATCAATTCAAGCGCTTCGTGAATGACCTCAAGATGCCATCAACACACCGAGATGTGATCATGTAGCGCTTGAGGAAGAGTTGACCATTTGCGCCAACTTCCATCCTTCGGACTTCGCCGGCGGGGCCGGTTTCTCCTTCCGAGCAGTTTTTCTGCAGGGGTGCGCTGGTTTCAGCAACCCGCTCGATAGGACCGGCAAGATATGCCATGTAGGTGCTGTTGTCGTAGGACAGGCTACGAATCGTCTTAACGCTGTCGTCAGACCGGCTACCGTTTATGACCGCAAAAGTCTGGCCTGGGGCCATTTTTCGGCATGATCCGTTGATCGCCTGTGCTCCAGATACGTCCTCGCTGCTGCGATCTGACCGGGCACTGAAGGCTTGCCTAGCCTCGACCGCTGTGCTGCAGATCACCGGGTCATCATAAGCCGACTTGTACCTCTGCTCGGCGAGTGCGCCGGATGAAGCGATGGGCGCGATGATGCTCAGAATGCATAGCGTGAGACGCATCTTTCTGCTCGGTATTTGGTTTGTCGCAGATTATCTGCCTGGCGGCGTGCAGATAGCGTACCTCCCCACTGAGGTAGGGTATTTGGCCCCACTCGGCCGCCGTCGCTCGCATCGCCGGCTAGGTCTACGGGCTCGCCTACGACGCGCTGGCGCCCATTGCTTCCGCGCGATAGACCGACCAGTATTGGTGAGAGTGTTTCCCGCGGCGGGCGGTCTTACGCTCCACAAAGAGGCGAACGCGGCCGGCCGGGCCCGCATCTATCACCACCTGGTGTTCAGTAACGCCATCCCGGGTGGGTTCCGGGAGACCGGCGAGAGCGCTTGCGATGTAGTCACCGCGGACGGTCGGCAGAATGCCGTTCCGGGCCTCGCCCTGCGACTGGCCGGCGGCGATTGACGGGATCTGGCATCCCGCGGCGGATTTGCTGTTGCCCATGGTGGCACCTGAAAAATACTGTACGTATATACAGTATATCTCGGTGCGTGAAGTTCTCCACGCGTCAGGCCATCGGCACCCCGATTTGCCAGCTTTTTGCCAGCATCTTCCGTTTTAGCCTGTATCTATAAGGAATAGTAGGGGTTCGAGTCCCCTCCCTCGCACCAAAGTCTTTTTCGCATCACTTATTCACCTCGTTTCACCTCCCGCATTTCGGTATCACTTCAGCCCGCAAAGCTAAGCTGTACAAGGCTTGGCGGGTGAATTGCGGCAATCGCTTCGCTGCACTCTGCACATTCCCATTTCACTTCTAATCGGCACTCCGGCCCCATAACGGCCCCACGTTCGGCCCCACGAAATAGCACACTTTGCGAAGTCAGCATCTGGCTGGCGCGCGCAGGTGAAGGTGAAGGGCATCCGCGATTCCCGCCTGTTCGACACGAAGGCCGAGGCGCAGGCCTGGGCGGCCAAGCGCGAGACGGAAATGCGCTCGATCGGCGCCGGGATGGGAAGCAAGACCCACACGGTCGGCGATGTCCTGGACAAGTACCAAAAGGACGTCAGCCCGAAGAAGCGCGGCAGTCGCTGGGAGATCCTGCGGCTTGAGCTGATCGGCCGGAAGGAGATCGAGGGTAAGCTGTTCCGCGACATCCGACTGATGGACCTCAAGCCATATCACATCACCGCCTGGCGCGATGCCCGGGAGCGGGGGGTGGCAGGGGCCTTGGTGTCGCGGGAGATGTCGTTGCTGTCGCACGCGTTGAAGGTGGCGCGCGACGAGTGGGGCTTGCTACTGACCGACCCAATGAAGACGGTAAGCCGTCAGCCGGAGACAGCCCGCCTCGCGAGCGGCGCATCACAGATGCCGAGGCAGGGCTGATCGGCCAGTCGCTGGGGTGCCGGGAAGGGTTGCCGGTTGAGCTGCCGGTGCAACGTGTGGCGGTCGCGTTCCTGTTCGCCATCGAGACGGTCATGCGGTCCGGCGAGATCCTGGGGCTCACCAGCTTGTCGTTCGCCGCGGGCAGGCGCGGATCAGCGACCGACCACCGGCCGTTGTCGTGGCCAGCAGTTGCCGACACCGCACCGCTCGGCTGTTACCACCCCACGCCGCCACACCATAGTGGCCACCGGTCAGGTAGTGATCGCCGCGCTCGCGTCACATGCCAGGGCGTGGGTCAGCCATGGCATAGGCTCCTTGGCCAGTGTCGTTGTGCGCGATGACCGTGCCGGCCGGCTGGTCAAAGCCGGTGATGCGATACTTGCCCGCGTCCTTGAAGCCGGTCGATGCGCGCGGGTCCTGCACGCACTGGCCGGTGCCGTGGGCGCTGGTGACGGCGCCAGCGGCCTGGTCCCAAGGGGCGATCTGGAACTCGTTGTTGTGCTTGGCCGGGCCGACGTGGCGCGGATCGGCGACGGTGTAGTAGCCCTGGCCGGGCATCTGCTGCGTGGCGATGGTGTTTGCATGCTGCTCCCACGGCGCATGCCATAGGCAGCCGCGGCACGTTCTCGAAGACGATCAGTTCGACCGGATCATCCTTCCAGGCCTCGCACATCAGCCAGACGCAGCGCAGCGTCAGCTCGTTGAGCGCCTGGTATTTTGGCGTGCGGCTCAGGGCCTCGGACAGCAGCCCGGACGCGCCTTTGCAGGGCGACGAGATGAACACGCAGTTCGGCCGCTCATTGCCGGCGGCGCGCCGGATGTCGGCTGCCGTGGCCTCGTGCCAGCCCGCCGGCGGCTCTTTGCCGTGGAAGGCGGTGTACATCGCGCGGGTGAACAGGTCCATGACCGTGCACTTCACGCCCACGAGTTGCTCGAAGTCGCGCGCGGCGGCCGGGTTCATGTCGATGCCGCCGATGCACTTCCGGGTCGCCACCATGTTGCCGACTTGGGAGGCGGCCTTTTTGAAGCCCTTAGCGCCCCCGCCCAGGCCGCAGCAGAAGCCGAACGGCTTGTATTCGCGGCGGATCATGCGAACACCTCGGTATTCTGTTGACTATTCTTTGCATTCGAAATTGGTCGGTGCTGGTAGCCTGTTTGCCCCCAACGCGCCAATCCGATTGCCGACCAATGACTACCGTTCTTGCCATTACCGTTGCCTGCGGCGCATTTCTCAGGCTCTGCGTCGCGTCTCCCTACGAAGGGGCGTTCGGGCTGGACAGATGCGATCTGGACGGATTCAACGTGACCCCGGCATGGGGCCACGATAGCGGCGATAACGGTGAATGCACGCACGTTGGGGATTGAGACGCTTTGCGCGTGTTCACGATTTTTTACAGATGCGCCGGATGGCGCCCGGTATGCCGGCGACAAATCAAGAATTCCACTGAGGAACGAGCCATGAAATCCATTCTTGTGTTGCTGATCGCCGGTGGCGCTTTGCTTAGCGGTTGCGCCGTGATTCCTTACGACGATGGATACGGGGGTGGCCAAGGCAACGGCTGCCCTCCGGGGCAAGCTAAGAAGGGAAATTGCCGAGTTGACCAGTACGGGAACGAATCCTTCTGCCCACCAGGTCAGGCGAAGAAGGGCCGCTGCTGAGTTGCATGGGGTGATCACTTCGTCTCTCCTTTTGCAGCCTTGCGCGGCAGGTGCTGCATATCGACCGTCGGATGCGCCAGCGCGTCGATTTGCTCGCACGGCCACATGCGGTCGGTATCGCGCTCGCAAATGCGCGATGCCTCGTCTAGCGTGTACTTGCCTGCCTCGTTGATGCGCGTCACATAGCCGCTGCGATTCTTGCCCCACCACATCACGCAGTTGCCGACGAACTGGCGGGTGTCCTGCACGTAGAACATCGGCACAGCGGGCGACGGATCTTCCGTCTCCGTGGATGCCCGGTAGTTCCAAGCCTCAATGGCTTCGGCCTCCGACCTGTATTGCAAGGCGATGGACTGCCCGTAGCAGAGCACTCCCGGCGCCGTGTACATGGTGCAGCCAGCAGCGTGCCAACCGTCGCTCATCTTCGTGGCGGCCGGTTGTCCGCAGAACGGGCACGGCTTCAGCTTCTGGGCGCTCTCAGTCATGGCCGCCCTCGTGGTGCTTGTAGACGATCTCATCCATTGCTGCGCCCAGGCGCTTGGCAGTGGAGGATCCCTTGTAATCGTTCTCCCACATACCATCGACAGATCGCACTGGAAGCAAGATTCCCCTGCCATGGCACGCCGAGCAAATCAGCATGGGGCCATCGAATGAGCGACGTACTTGGCCGCCACCGTTGCACCGATCACATTTCTCAGCCACGGCTCTCTCCTTTGGCGATTGCGGCGTCGATGGCTTCGTCAAGGCGCTCGTCGCTGGGGCAGTCTGTGCCGAGGCGTACATCGGAGTGATGGCAAGCCACCACGAATTGAATTGATTCGTTCCAGTGCTGTTCTCGCAGCCACCGATGCCGCTCCGCATCGCGTTTGTCCTCGCTGGGCTGCTCTGCGGCCAATTTCGTCACATCACGAGAATGGTCGGCCAAGAGGGCGGTAGCGAATGCGATCAGCTTGGCATTGAATCCTGCGGACCATTCGCGCTCATTGGATCGCGGCGAGATCAGGCCGCGCTCGCCCGCGAGATCCAGAAACACGTCATCCGTCAGCACCTTGGCGCTCGGTTGTGGGGCGATAGGCGATGCGCTCGGGGTAACTGCTTTGCCTGTGCTGAACAGATCCTGTGCGCGTTCGCGGTAGTGCTTGGCGGCACCAAGGGTGGCTTCCTCGCTGTCCAGCGTTCCGCAATGGTTGGCCTTCGAGGTCCGGCGAGCTCACGACGCCATCGGCTTCCATCTGCTCGATCAGGCGCGCGGCGCGGTTGTAGCCGAGCTTGAAATGGCGCTGCACCATGCGCCGCCGAAGCCGCCGAGAAAGCCCAAGGCCGCTGCCCACCTCGACCATCCCGAGGCCGCCTAAAGGCGACCCGACCAATACGACCTTTGCCGCGCCTCTCGGCGCGCCACAACTGAACGGGCTGCGGCCCGACCGGGGGAATCACCAGGCGGCGACGATCACCGGCACGGTGCTTATCGGCCAGGACACCGTACCACGCAAGGGCATATATGCCCTGCGCAATCAGCGCGTGTCGGTCGGTGTGCTGGTGGACTGCGACGACTCGACCACCTGGGCCAACCAGGTCGCGTTCGGCCTGTCCGAAGGCATATACATGATCGGCGTTGGGCCCGCTGGCGACAAGATCGCCAGCGCGGTTTCCACGAAGGCGACCGCCGGCATCGACAGCTACGCCTTCAGGCTGTTGTTCGGCGACTGGATCTACTTCCTGGACACGGCCAACGGCGTGACCCGCTTGATCTCGCCGCAGGGCTTCGTGGCCGGCTTGCTGGGGAAGCGCAGGCCAAGATCCGCGCCTATGCCGCTGCAAAGGCCGACGCCGACGCGCAGGCGGCCCAATCCAAGTACACGCTGCTGGCCGGCAAGATCCAGGCGCAGACGCCTGGCGCCGACCAGTGCGTATCGCTGCACGGGTTGCGGCAGACCTTCACGACCGAGCGGGGGAAGCTATGAAGTGGCAACTTGCGAAATTTCGAAATTTCGCGGCGCTGGCTGCACGCAGGAATATTCTGGGAATATTCTGCGCCGCGCTTTGTAGTCTCGCCGGCTGCGCTGCCGCGCCGCAGGTGATCGAGAAGCCGGTGGATGTGAGGGCGCCGGTGGCCGTCCCGTGCAAGACGGCGGAGATCCCCGAGCCGGACTGGCCGCTGGCGAAGGTGACGACCGGCGCCAGCGACTTCGAGCGGTTCCGCGCGGCGCCGGCCGAGCTGCTGCTGCGCGCTGGCTACGAGGTCAGGCTGAAGGCAGCTGTGGCGGCCTGTCAGTGAACATTCATCTTTGCGACAGATGGAAAAAGGGGTGTAGGCGGCAGGGTAGACACCTACACCCTCGAGGATTGGCAACGGGGTCAATCTGTCGCCGGTATTGATTGTGGTGCGTCGCAGCAATATCAGTACCCCTCCGATGAAGGGAGGCGTCGCGGAGCAGGGAAGGTGGCTTACGTACCTGGAGAGCGAGGCGCGGAAACCGGCGCTGCTAAGCATCGAAAGACAACGAAGAACATCACCCAAATTGGTGATGTTAGCTGGTACAGCGACCGCTAGACTTGCGTGGGGCTTACTGCGACGTTATCTCTGTAGGGCTAAAGGTTGGCGTCAAGATGCCACAGATTGACAGGAATTTACTTTGTCATTTCTTAGCACCCGACGCAATGCTAGACGATACAGGGTACAGCATTTTTAGCAAAGGAGAGATCGATACACATAGAATGCTGTTGACACTCAACCGCGCGAATCAGCCAGTTTTTTCGGTACTTCGGATGGTAGGAAAAGTGAATAAAAAATTCAAAGGAATAGTGGTAGGCGGATTCAGATTTCGCTGGGCCTTGTTGGGATGCATTGGCTTCAGTTTCAGCGTTTCAAGTCACGCATTTTGCGAGCAGGAAGCAGTCGCACATTGCAATCAAAATGAAAACCCCGGATATGTCGACGGCTGCATCAGGACTGCCGCGCAGAGCATGTATCGCCATTTAGATGACCCAGAACTCTCGGCGCAAATTCGGGAGGATGCGTCGGCACCGCCGGGGAACATTGGCTACGAAAAGAAAATTGCGCTGCAAAAATGTGTGATTGCAAAATACGACAGAGAAAAATCTGTCGCAGCGGCGAAAACGGACACCCAGAAGGCCAAAAAGGCAGGCGGAGACGCCAGCATTGACAACCGGGATAAGAAGCCGGCTGTAATAGCGACGAATGACAAGAGCGCGGAAGGCGATAGACAGTCTAAAAACAAGACAGAGAGTGATCGTGCGCCATACATAGCAACAAAGTGTGTACGCATCGTCCAAGGAGGACAGGGCGTTGCGGATGCGTACAAGCGCATAAAGAACGATTGTTCCACCCCAGTCACCGTTGTGTTTTGCTTGGAGGCGCAGGGAGGCATCAATGAGTGTTTGAATCCACGCCGTTACGGTCTAAGCGATGTCATTCCCCCTCACAGGTACCAAATGACAGCGGACGCGATTCAAGGGCCATGGACTGCCTGGTACTTTGTCTGTGACATGAGCAACCCTAAGAGGCAGACCTGCCTTTCGCCCAAAGAGATCGCGGGTGCGGCTCCATTTCGCGATTGATTTAACTACTAGCGCCGGAGCCCAAGGGCATGGGACCTACTCGGCAGCCGTCGCCCGCGGCGCGCGCGGCGCCGGCTCAGCGTCCATCAGCACGGACGGGTAGGGCCGCATGAAGCTGCGCTCCCGCTCGGGATCCCGGCAGGTCAGCCATTCATCCCATTCCGCCCGCGGCACGATCACGATCATCCGTTTTTCCTTGCCCGGGGCGTGGAAGTGGTTCATCAGCGGGTGCTTGTCGGAGTTGATGGTCAGCATGGTGAAGCTAAACACTTCCGAGCTGGCCTCGCCCGGCCAAGCGTGCCAGAGACCCGCGATGGCGAACTCAGGTTCGTCCTTCAGCGCATGGATTTGGGGCCGCTCGCGCGCGGCGCGCCAACAGCAAGCCCAAAAGGGCGGCAGAAAATGAAATCACTGCAATGATGACCGTTTGAGAACAATCGGACGGTTTGGGAACTACAAAATTCCACGTGAAGAAGCGCGCCAGAGGTCAGCCCTGCGAGTAGGGCGCTTTTCCTCTTGTGGGATTTCCGTATTTGTCGGTTCGCCACACCACCCCGATTAGGCGATCTACATTCCCCCATAAAGGGCTATTGCAGACACTGCCAGCGCGTCGGAGACTGGGCATCACTTCACTCTCATGAAGCTGACATGGAAGCCACAAAAGAGCAGGGCGACGCCGCCAAGAAAAACGCCATGCGCGCCGAGATGCTTCGCGCGCAGGCGAGGCGGTTCATGAAGTTCGTGGGCGAATGTCTTGCTCAGGAGGGATTCATGGCCCGCGCCGCGGTGGAAGGCCCAGCGTTGCCGGGTGACGAGAGGGAGAGTTTCGAGCTCAATACTAGCTTCGGCCGCGTTTATGCTCAGTTCGGCTTTGCGAAGTGGGATGGGCACCTCGTGGGGCGGTACCAATTCTCGCGCTTCATTCTAGGCGCGGATGAGATGATGCGGCTGGTCCCATTCCACGTGATTCTGATCGAGGATCAGGGAAACGCAACCTTTGCCGAGGATGGCTTCTTCGAATGGAAGATCCCAGATAGTCCGGATAGCAACTACGGTCCGGCGCTCGTCGGCTGTTTGCTCCACGGATTCCAGGAGTCGCTTCCACAGTTAAAGCGACCGCGGTAGAACTGATTCGCCGGAATACAGCCACCTTCGGGTGGCTTTCTCTTTACTGCAGCCCTGACCGGCTGCTGCTCTTGGCCACCTCAGAGTGGCCTTTTTCATCTAGGGCGCCAGCGTGCGCACCAGTCTCGACTTCAGCGGCCAAGGCCTAAATGCGAGAATCCAGACGCAGGCCAGAGGCCCAAATACAGGTATCAGGGCTAGATACTCGTAGCCCGACTCGAAGCGAGCCGTCCGGAATACCTTCCGGAATGGGAAGAACCAGAGCGCCTCGAAGACAAGGAAGCCCAGCAGGAAGATGCTCATAGCGGCCTCATGGTGCGGTGCACACGTTGGAAGCAGTGTACGGCCGGTCTGCGTTCTTTGATCCCCCAATATTGGGGGAGCGTTTGAATTCCTCGAGTGGCTCCCCCGTGATGCCTTCGCAGTCGAGGCGCAGCTCGGCCGTGTCACCGGGCAGGAACTGGGTTTCCAGGAGGATCGATGCCGCTTGATAGGTCACAGCGAACATGCCATCTCCTGACGAGTGGCATAGTGGCGCGCGCCGCGGGTGCGCAGGCGGATTGAGCGAGGCCCCGCGAACTGGATGCTGTGGGCGAGTTGGAAGCTGAGCGAGGTGCCCTGGTAATCGAACGCCAGGCGGTCGATTGTCCACGCCAGCGCCATGATTGCTGCGGTATCGACCCCAGTCAGGGTCAGGGTCGCGCTCGCGGCCAGGGCGATGGCCTCCACCTCTGGGTTCCATGTGTCGGCCACGAGCAGCGGATCGTCGATGGCGAGGTGGAGGCAGCGTATCGCCAGACGCGCTACCCCGTGGGACTGGCTGTAGAGGTAAACTATACCGGGGGCGCAGGCGAACATGTCTCTCTCACTGGTACTGTATGGATATCCAGTATAAGAGCTGCCCCAAGCCAGGCGCGGATAGTTGAGTTAACTGTATGGATATACAGTATCTGCCGCCAACCATCTCGCGGGCTTCGGTGGCGTCGATCCTGGAGTGGTCGTTGTGCGGCATGCATGCACAGAATTGCTCGCTGCGCACCGGGACATTGGCGTACGGGGCGAAGTCACCCGGGGTCGGGACGGCCCTATACCAGCTGGGCATAGATGCGCGGGTGAGGGCGCCAATGGTCTTGTGATGCACACGTTACGATTTCGTAACGTGTCGGCGCGGGGGGGCGGGATAGACTGAAACGCACAGGTCCTCACACGTGGGCTATAGGAGATCGAGATGCGGAAGATCAAGGTGTTCGCCAGCTTTGCGCTGGCGGCGTGTACTCTCACTTCGATTGCGGGCTATGCCCAAGATAGGGGGCCTGGCGGCGATGATCGCGGAAGGCCACCCATGGGTCATGATCAGGGACAAGATCACGATAACCAGCACGGCCACAACGACCGCGGCCGGGATGGTGACCACCGCCAGCAAGGTGACAGAGGTTGGGAAGGTGATAGGGGCAGGGAACAGATGGACGAAAGGTATGGCCCTGATCGTCGCGCCGATCGTCCGGGCCCTGGCAGCTGGCACAGGGGTGAAAGGGTCCCCCCGGAATACCGTCAGCGTCAGTACGTGATCGATGACTGGCGCGCCTATCGGCTGTCGCCTCCGCCGCGCGGATACCAGTGGGTGGGCGTTGGCGGGGATTACTTTCTCGTCGCCGTTCCGACCGGCGTGGTCTTCCAGGTGGTCATCGGGCGCTAGGTTGCGGACAGCAAAAAGCCCGCCGGGTGGCGGGCTGCGATGATTTGACGATAAGCCCTTAGTGTCGATGGATCAGGTGGTCAAACCATGTCTGGACGGCACGTTGTCGTGCCGATAGCAGGGTCGGATCATGTTCGCGGAGCACCCAGACAACGATCGCGCATAGCGCTAATCCGACGAGCAGGACGACTAGCGAGGCAACCATGGCAGCCTCCTATTGGGTGGCTATACAACCAGTGTAGGCCATTCCCGCCGTGCCCGAGCGTGTCAAGTCCTGACATAGGTTGACACGGACAAGAGCCTACGCCTTAGGCGGGGAGACGCATTTGAACGTCAGTTCTGACTCAAGTGGGGTCCACCCGCGAGCGCCGTGGGTCTTCATGTCAACCGCCTCCATTTCTTTGTCTTGCCCCTGGCAGTACTCGTTGGCACGACGCAGGCTGCTGGCCTTGATTTCTTGCCACGAGTCCACACCGCCCAGGTGGCGGGTGCCTACTGTAAAGTTGCCGTTCCCGGCTGGGCTGACCTCCGAAACTGTGGTGCAGCCTGCAAGAAGCGCGACCAATGCCAGCGCGGCTATGCACATATTTCCTTCCTGTTAGTTATCGTTTAGATTGGCTCAAACCGGCCCGGTAGAACGCCGGATCCTCCGTTTTGTGGAGAGTCAAGCAAGGGAACGCGCCACGCGCAGCTGCAATGTAGGCGGCCGCGTTGCGGGTGCCTTCTGCTGAATGAAAGGTCTCAGGCTGGCCGCCTGCGGCCTACGCGCAAATCCCGAGGCCGCAGGCGCATCCCCGACTTGCTGTCATCGCATCTCGCAATGATGAACGGCCTGTAGGACGAAATCCGGCATGAAATCAGTGCGCACCCGATAGCATTTGCGTATGGCTTGAGGGATGCTGGATTACCCAGCTCGGACAAGCCCATGCTGCTCTTTGTGATCGTTACCCTTGCGGCAATTGGGGTGATCACCATTGTGATTTCCCTGATGAAATAGTGTCGATGCTCCGATCCAGTTCCCCAAAGACCAGACGAGGCTAACGGAAGCGCCAGGTCGGCGAGCATCGCGCCAACGGCCGGTACGCGGGTCGACTCCTACTACAGCGGGGAGTCCCACATCTGCAGTCTTGGTTTCCAGCGACGGCGGTTAATTTGACGTGTCGCTCAATGCAGCCATTCGTTGAGAGAAGCTGCTTCAAGATGAAGTCGGAGTGGCCAGTCTCAGCGCGCGGTCGCGGATCCTTCCTAGGAGATGCTATGGCTTTCAAATACACCTTCATTGATGTAACCAACGCCACGCCCGCCGGCGCCCCCGTTCTCGTGGCTGAACTGACCGCAGACGCGCCCATCGCGCATCTCGCTATTGGTGCGGTCATTCGTCTGCCGGACGCTGGCGGCAAGCCTTGGCTGGTAAAGGAACTGAGCCTGAGCCCTACGATCCAGGCCAACGTGGTCGGCGCGGACTTGGCGGTCTTGGTCTATGTGACTGCCGAGTAGGCCTGCGGCTTTCGCGGACATCCACGAATGCGCTGTGTGGCTGTCACGCAGCAATTCCCAGCATCTTTGCCGGCAAGTGGCAGGTACTGCCGAACCTGACCGCATGCCGAGCAGAATGCTCCGGCGGGCACCGCGGTCAGCCTGCCGCGGCTTGGAGCCGTCGAGCTCGCGCGCCCACTCTGGATCCCGGCAGGTCAGCCAGCCATCCCATTCCGCCCGCGGCACGATCACGATCATCCGTTTTTCCTTGCCTGGGGCGTGGAAGCGGTTCATGAGCGAATGCCTGCCCGCCGCTCGTGGGGCAGATTATGTTGCCCGAGGGAAGGCCGCCGACAGTTGGCTGCCCGCAACGCCGCTTGCATGACGCGTCAACGATTGCGAAAATCGCGAGCGGTTTTGGACAATGCTGACGAGCGCGCGTCGCAACAAGGGCTCAAGAAACAACCCATGAAAAAAATAACAACGCTTTTTCTAGCGTTTACGGTCGCCGGCTGCGCAAGCTCGGCGGCGCCGAACTTCGTGAACGGAAGATATTACATGGCAGGCGATTCGACATGCGAGCGATACAGGGTTCTTTCGCCAAGTCGAATCATGTGCTTTAACTCGGACGGTCAGGCAACCGGATACAGAGATGCCATGACTGATCAGCAGTTGCAGATGTATCAGTTCAATCAGCAGATGACTGTCCAGCAAATGCAGCAGCTCAATGCGCAATTGCAGCAGCAAAACCAGCAACTGCAGCAACAGCAGAACGCATGGCGTCAAATGCCGCAATACGTGGCGCCGCAAGCCGCGCCTCTGACACCACAAGACGGCAATCAGATCCGATGCATCAACACCGGGCCGGTTACTCGCTGCCAATACTAATCTAATGGCGCATTGCGCCGCCTCCCAGGCCGCAAACGCAAGCCACCCACGATGGTGGCTTTTTTCATGGCCGCTGCCGGCCCGTTGTCGGCGCTCGCAGTAGGGGCTACTTCGCTGAGCTGCCGGACTCCCGGGGGGGGGCGGGTTGGGCTGTGCCTGGTCATAGGAAGGGGTGGGCGGCCAAAGTGAGCGCCAAGGGCAATCAGCGGCTGGCCAGCGTCGTTGCTATGTCAGCGCCGGGCACGCCGTATCGGGTGTGGGCATAAAAAAAAGACCGGCCGAGACGGGAGATCCTTGCCGGTCTTGCGCAGAAGCAGGAGCGCAAAGGGGCACAGCAGATGCCGTGCGGCGCGAATTAAATCAAATTAAGATCTGATATGCAACATATTTAATTTGTAAGGGCCAGATGACAAGATGTCCCTAAGTTCAGTCAAAGCCCGCCATGTGCGTGCTTCTTCATTTCTTAGGCCTTGGTGGCCGAAACAGCCTTCCAGGCTGCCACTGGCCTGTCGCAGGCGTTTTTCAACACGGGCTCAAATTGACAGTATACTGTCAATTTGATGGGCGGCTCGGCGCTTTGGTGATGTGCCTGCGCAAGCTATTGATGCTGTCTATTGCACTGTGAATCGCAGTTGCCGACAGTTCACCAATTTCCCCGCGAAAGCCGCGGAATCGATACAGGAGATCACGATGAAGCAGACAACAATCGCTGGAACGCAGGGCAGTCTTGCGCTGCTTGAAGCGGGCAATGGCAGCGATCTGCCCGTGCTGTTCCTGCATGCGGACTCGGGGAGAGCAAGCCAATGGGCGGAGATGCTCAAACGCATCGGGGGACGCAGGCGGGTGTATGCGCTTGATTCGCGGGGAAGCGGAGATAGTGCCCCTGCTGCGGATGGTGATTATTCCTATGCGGGGCGAGCACAGGACATTGTCGATACCGCCGCGTCCTTGAAACTGGATCGGTTCATTATCGTGGCACACAGCGGCAGTGGTGCGGCTGCCTTGGAATATGCCGCCAGGCACGCGGGCCGGGTGGCGGGACTGTTCCTGCTGGATCCTGCGACGGATCCACGGGCGCTTCCTGCTGATATTCGCGCCGGAATTCTAGAGGCCCTGAATGGGGCTGCGAGCCTTGATGTGCAGCGGGGGTTCTATGCCTCGATCGTGGGCACCAACCCACAGGTAAAGGCCAGGGTGCTGGAAGACTGTGCTGCGGTCGACCTGGCAGCACGGCTGGGATTTGCGGCCGCTTTCGCAAGCTGGAATCCCGAAGCTGCGCTCGATGCATGGAAAGGCCCCATTTTTCTCCTGGTCAGCAGCGCGAACGACAAGCCAAGTGCGCTTCATGCGCTGCGGCCGGCGTTGCCGCATGCCGTGGTGGCCGATACCGGGCACTGGATACAGCTCGACCAGCCCGATCGCGTCGAGCGAGAAATCCTGCGCTTCATCGCTAGCGTCCAATAGGAAGGAGATTGGGAATGCGCGTCGATAAAACCGAAGCGGGCGTGATTCTGACGGATATCGTGCTAAAGGTGTTCCGTCTCGAAGGCGGTTTCATGGCAGCAGCCGAACAGATCGCTGCGCCAGCGGGATTGACGGCGGCCCGATGGCGCGTTCTCGGGGCCGTGCTCCATGAACACCGCACTGTCGCGGAGATTGGGCGTTTCATGGGGCTAACCCGGCAAAGTGTGCAGCGTCTGGCGGACGTCCTGGTAGGCGAGGGTCTAGCGATGTTCCTCGACAATCCATCCCATAAATCCGCCAAATTGCTTGCCCCAACCCCCGCAGGCCATTCTGCTGTGGCGCTATTGGCAACGCGTCAAGCTGCCTGGGCGAATGCGGTCAGTCAGACATTCAGCGCTGAACAGTTCATCCAGTGCAGAACAACGATCGAAGCAATCATCTCATGTGTCGAGGCGACACGAATTGGCCCAGGCGAGATATAAGCGAGGGCGCTGGTGCTACGGCAAAACGCCGATGCGCACCTTCCTCGACTCCCTTGAGCCTGCCAAGGAGAAACTTGTCCGGCATTGAATCGCGCTTCTCGATTCAATGCCCCGGCTACCTGTCGGATTTCCTCGCGCCAAGTCTCGTTTTCAGACGAGGAATTCGACAACCCCACCTTTCAATTGGTACATCGCTCCGACAATTTTTAATTTTCCATCCTTCTCCATCGGCGCCAGCACGTTACTCCCGTTTCGTATTGCGTCGATCGTGCGTCGAACATTGGTTTTTGCCACCGCATCGACAAATTCATCATTCTTGCTGCTTCTGTCGCCGGAGTACTGCGTTTCATCCACAGCCGGTCTGATCTTGGCCAAGAGACCGGTCAGGCTTCCCAGTTCGACATGATCAATCGCGCCCTTGATTGCTCCGCATCCTGTGTGCCCCATCACCAAGATAACTTTGGCGCCGGCCGCCGCACAGGCGAACTCCAGGCTTCCAATGAGATCCTCATTGGCGATATTGCCCGCGATACGCGCGTTGAAAGTGTCTCCAATTCTCGTGTCAAGGATGATCTCGGCCGGGACCCGGGAGTCAATGCAACTCAAGATCACCGCCGCTGGATACTGCCCGCCGGTAGTCTCTCTTTTTTGTGCCAGATAATCGTGGGGTAGCATCTTCCCCAAACGGAAACGTCTATTTCCTTGCTTAAGGCTCTCGATAATCTGGTCCGGTGTCAATTTGTCTCGCTCAGACTTCGATAGCGCCACCGCGTAGGCTGATTCAGCGCCCCCCATGCTTCCCGCCAGCCCAACGGCTGCGACGCCAAGCGCAGTTTTCAGCACGGTACGTCTTCCAACGCCGTTGGAGGACGCCGCTGGACAACAGTCAGTATTCTTGTGCATCTCATTCTCCGCAAACAACCGCAAAGCGATCATTGTTGTCGGCATCGCGGCGCTGTCGTCCATGGGCGATTCTCTTCGCGCCGGCTCCCTGGCAGGCGGTAGCCGATCGCCAAGCCACCTGCTTCGCAGCTTGTGGAGTGGCGCTAAACACATGGTATTTGCAGTGAGGTTCCCGGGCTATTGGACTTTGGTCCCACGGGGGATCCCCGTATCGTCGGCGTGGACGTTAACGCTTCGCTTGTGCAGAAGCGGAAGCCGGACTCGCGCGGAAAGTCCTGGGATGAGACGGCTTTCAGATCTATGTGCCTGAGAGCCGGGCGGACATGCCGCTTGAGCTTGCCGCAGTCGTTTGCCGCACCCGCGTATCGTTCTGGGTACTCAGGAAAATGGGGCGCTCATGGTCTCGGCACGCCGGTGTCGCTCCCATCATTTGCCCGGCTGAGAGCGGCCTGTCGACGGATTCAACGAAGTTTTGCTTCCACCGCCGCCGTAGTCCTGCGAAGCTCCCGCAGTCTGCGCAGCGTTCAACTCTTCTCGCTGATGCCCTGAAGTGGCATTGCTATAGCGCTGCGTAATAGCGCCGTTTACGCCAGAGAGCGAATTGCTCTGACCTTGTGCTGAGCCGTAGGCCGTGCTGCCGTGCTGCTGCGAGGCGGCGGCATAGCCACCGTAGCCAGCCGATCCGGAAGATTTGTAGGCCGTGAGTTGGGCGTGAACTGCGCCCGGCACCAACATTAGAGCAAGAATCGGAGTCATTCTCATGCTGCATCCCGGTTGGGTGAAAAGGGGCGGCAAGGTGGTTGCCCGCACCCTCGGGAGAAGGCAAAGGAGCAATATGTCGCCGCTATTGATTGTGGTGCGTCGCACCAGTTTCAGTACCCCGCCGTAGAGGGGGAGTGCCAGGGCTTTACGTGATAGCGGGTGACTTCGCAGTGGACGTTGGATGCTGGCTGCTAAAGCCTGTGCCAGAATCGCGATTTCGGCAATGAGTCAGGAATGAAACGATGACTGCAAATCGCAGCGCCAGTCTGGATATCCGAAGGCTTTCCCCTGCGCAATGGGGGCAAGCTTTCCCTGTCATTGCGCAATTGCGCTCGCTGGATGAGGCCGAGTTCCTGCGCCGGGCGCGCCGGCAATCCCATTCCGGCTACGAGTTGGTTGGCGCCTTTCAAGGCAGCAAGCTGATCGGCGTGATGGGGATGCGGCCCGTCCATACGTTGGCGCGCGGGGCACACCTGCACGTCGATGACCTTGTGGTCGACGTGCAAGCGCGCGGAAGTGGTGCTGGTCACGCCCTGATGGCATATGCGGAAGCCGACGCGCGTGCGCGCGACATGACAGCGGTGTTTCTCGACGCACGGCCGGAGGCCATTCCTTTCTATGAGCGCGAGAGCTATGTTCTCCATCCTGCGCCCTCGATGAAGAAAGTGCTCTGATCCCGCTAGTGGCTATTCCATGGGGCAGGCTGGCGCGCGGGTCCTGAACGCCAGTCGCCTGGGCATGATCAGCCCCTTATGCTCCTGGGGTCTCGCCCGTAGCTGTTCCGCGTACGGATCTGGCCATCCTGGCCGTGCACCAGGAGCTCCACCTTCTCGCGCTGTGCAATCACCGTCGCGGCTTCCACCGCTTCTTCCTGAGTGAGGAAGTGTGCTCTTTCACCCTTCGCCCCCTCGTGGATGATGTCCCACCCGTCGCCATGAGGCACGACGTGTACGTTGCGTTGCGGTATCGAATCCATGGCTGTCTCTCTGAGCAGTGCGCTACTGCTGTTTTAGGGGATGTTCTGTCCGCGGCATGGCGGGATAGTGGGAGGTGTCCGATACTTCACCTGGACATCGGATGTCGCGCTATTTTTCCGGCTGTCCTACCAATACGTCGAGCGGGACGCGCAGCGCCGCCGCCAGGCTCTGGAAAACCTCGGGGCTGCCATCGCGTTTGCGGTTCTCTATCTGGCTAAGGTAGGGCTTGCTAAGGCCTGCCGCTGTCGCCAGCGCGTCCTGGGTCATGCGGCGATATTCCCGCCAGGCCTTGACCGGGTTATCCCCGGCGAGTTCGGCGTCCAGGATGGCGGCAGGGATCCGAAAGGTGTTGTCTTGGCCCTTCGCATGGCCTGGCAGCGTGACATCGATCGGGTCCTCGACCCGATGCTTGATGCGCTCCCACAACTCAATAGGCACTACCGCAAACTCGGGGCGGCCGTCGCGTTCGATGAACTGAATGTTGATCATGGCAAGGCACCTCCTCGATGGGCATTCCCGGACATTCCCGGGGTGGCTTGGGCCACCGGGCCGAATGCCTGGTGAATGCGATCGTGTGCATCTTCATGTTAGCCATTGCAGCTAACCATTGTGCAAATATTGTTTGCTGGTTGCCGTCGCGCTCGATGCGCCGAACCTTGATCATTGGCCGGCGTCGCAACCCGTCAACCCACCAAAACGTCCTCGCCCACGATCGCATCAATTTCCGCATACAGCCAATCCGACGCCTCATCCGCCTCCAGCTCCAGGTCAATCCATGCACGCTTGATCGACGGGGCAGCCCCCAGCCCGCGTCGCGAAACGACCCGGATCAACTGTCCGCCGCGCGCCTGTATGAACTCAGCCTCTGCTTGTGTGGACACATCGGGAACCACAACATTGCGGCCGTCGTGCCGGGCCAGCGTTTGCGCGAAGTACCTGACCAACACGTCCGGATCCATCGGCGCACGGATCCAGGATTCCCGAAGCGTGTGCAGCAACTGGGCGGGTGACCTGCCTAGCGCCGGGATGACGTCGTGGCGTTTTGCCAGGCTGAAGTACGTCTCATGGATGCCCGCACAGGCCTGGATCATGTGGCGCAGCGGGGCGTCGAAGGTGATGACGTGGAAGGCGCGGTTCCCGCAGGCCAGGTAGTTCGTGATGAGGTCCTGGCCGGAGTCCGGGCGGCCGCAGAGTCCTATGAGCATGAAGTTTCCTTGGTCGTGCAGCTTCAGGGAAGTCGATGCCAAAGATTACCCATGGGTAATCAAAAATGCAAGCTCATTAGGTAATTGCGGCGCCCCAACGGGATCGTGCGGAGCGCGGAGGGCGGGGTGATACATCCGGCACAAGCCGGAAGTCGCGCTTATCTCAGCTTGCGGACGTTTTCTTGCGTGGCTTGCCGGGTGTCTGTGCGCCGCTTTCGTGAACGGCGTTGCTGGCTTGCTTGAATGCCGTGCTTCTCCCGCCGGTCTTCAGCACGCGGGCAGTTTTGGTGTTTTTCTTGTATTTACGCACCGATTGCACGGCTTCGACCTGCGTGATCAATTCGATGGCCGCGAGCATCCTGTCGATGTCTTCGTTGCGCAAGCCATTGATCAGGCGGGCGAATCGGGCGGCTATCTCGGGCGGCAGGGTTTCTTCTTTCGGGGGTGCGGCGGCGTCTTGTGCGTCGCCGTCCAGCCACAGGCGCGGCAGCCCGAGCTTGGCTTCGATGTCGCGAGCGAGATGTTCGCCGATGCGTTTTTTTCCGGCTTTGCCTGTGTCCGAGAATATGCGGGAGAAGTATGAGGGGTCGCGGTCCAGCCGGTCTGATAGGCGCGCTATGGAGCCGCCGAACTGTTCGGCCATGATCTGGGCTAGGCGCTGTTCACGCGTGTCTTGAATATCCATGGCCCATTAAACCTGTGCATTACCTGAAGGTAAATTTTCTGTTGGTACTGTAAATTCAATGACTAATAGGTAATTTAATGGGTGGTTTATGCGTCAGGGAGCGTTTTCCGGCCATTGATGAATGGCGTGAGAGGCTGGCCGGGATGCCGGGGATTCTGCTGGTGCGTCATTGCTGTGAGGTGTCAGGTATCGCTTCACCAGTCACCGGCCTGGCGTGGCTCAGTAACACTCGATACGGTTGCGGCCGCGTTCCTTGGCGCGGTAGAGCGCCCCATCGCTGCGCAACAGGGATAGGTCCGCGCTGGGATCGGTGGCATGCATGAGGGCAATGCCGACGCTGACGGTCAGCGTGACGATCTGGCTGCCGTCAAGCAGTGCGGTTTCCGCGATCTGATGCTGTATGCGCCTGGCAAATCGTGTTGCCGTCTCAAGGCTAGCATCGGGGAGCACCACGGCAAACTCTTCGCCACCGATGCGGCCGGCGAAATCGTGCTTTTGCAATGCACTGCGCAGCAGCGCCGCGAAACACCGCAGGGCGTGGTCGCCCATGGCGTGGCCCCAGGTGTCGTTGATGGCTTTGAAGTGGTCGAGGTCAAACGTCAAGACGGCGGCAGGGCGGCTGTCGGTGCGCTGGATCCGGGCGAGCTCTTGTTCGATCCGCACGACGAAGTGACGGCGATTGGGAAGTTGCGTCAGGAAATCGATGGTTGCAAATTCCTGCAATTCTCCCTCGATGCGCTTGCGCTCGGTCGCGTCTGTGATAAATCCGTGCCATAGCATGCTGCCGTCGTCGAGCCGCCGGGGACGCGCGTCGCCTTGCCGCCAGCGCAGCCCTTGCCTGGGCAGTTCGACGCGGTACTCGAGGTGCCAGGGCGTCAGGCTCGCGGCGGACGCGTGAAGCGAGGCGCGGTAGGCTTCCAGATCGTCGGGGTGGATGACGGCATGGATGGGGCCTGTGCTGGCGGCTACCTGTTGCGGCGTGAGCTCGTAGATATCGGCGATGCCGGCGCTGGCGTAGGGCAGGAAGGACTCCCCCGTTGGCAGCAGGCGATGCTGGAATACCAGGCCGGGGACTTCGTTGGTCAGGCTGGTGACCAGGTCGACCGTTTGCTGCAGTTCTTCGGCGAGTGCCTGGATGGCCGTGATATCGGTGGTGGTGCCGATCATGCGCAGCGGCTCGCCGTTGCTGCCGCGGCTGACCACCTTGCCGCGGCTGGATATCCATTTATAGCTGCCATCCTTGCAGCGGATCCGGTGGTCCACCGCGTAGCTTTCCGTTTCCTGGTTGAAGTGGGCTTGTATGGTGGCCTGGACGTAGGCGAGGTCGTCGGGATGGACGCGGGTATAGCTATCTTCGATCCGGTTGGTGATCTCGGATTCTTCATAGCCGATGATGGCTTTCCAGCCGGCCGAGTAGTGGATGCTGCCCGCCTGGATATCCCGGTCCCAGACGCCCGTGCCGCTTCCTGCGATGGCCAGCTCAAGCCGCTTTTCGTTTTCCTCGAGCCTGCTGGCGTCGTCGTTCAGTCTGCCTTGGGCCAGGTCACGCTCGATGATGGCGACCGCCATGTCGGCAAAGTCTTGCAGACGGCCGCGCTCCGCCTGGTCCAGTTCGCGCGATCCGGCATCGAACAGGCAGAAGGCGCCAAGCCGGCTGCCGCTCGATGTGGTCAAAGGGCACGCCGCGTGAAAGCCCATGCGCAGGCCGTCGATAAGGATGGGCGCGTCGCCAGGATGCACGTCATGCAGCGTAACCAGCGCAACCTGGACCCTGAAGAGGTGCCGCGCGAGTCGTGTCAGCGCATCAAACCGCTCTTGCTGTAAGGCGACTGTCAGGTTCAGCGACCTTGAGGTGTCGATGCGTTCACGTCTGGTTTCAGCTTCGGTAGAGGCCCGCATATCCAGGTCAAATGACAATTGACGTTAGCCCGAAGGTGTTGATTGTGCGCAGGTGCTGCAGAGTTATGCACGGCTGCGCCAATACTATCAGACGGATCGGCTCGAAGCGGGGCCGGCTAAGCGTTGTCGGCGAAAGGCAACTCTCCCTGTACCGGCAGTGCGGCCGGCTCCAGTTCTCCCGCGGGCGTCAGCGCGCTGACCCTCACGCCCAGCAAGCGGATTTTCCTGTCCAGCGGAACGCGTTTGACGCATTCGGTGGCGGCGCGCCGCAACTGTAAGGCGTCCGCCGTCGGGGCCAGCATGCTGAGGTCGCGGGTGACGGTGTGAAAGTCGTCGTAGCGCAGCTTGACGCCGATGGTGCGGCCCACGTAGCCCTTGCGGCGAAGGTCTTCCGCCAGGCGCTGGCACAGGCCGGTAAAGACTTCGGAGAGTGTCTGGCGGTCTTGCCTGGGGTGCAGGTCGCGCTCGAAGGTGGTTTCCCGGCTCATGGACTTGGGCTCCGAGCTGGTGACCACCGGGCGTTCGTCATGGCCTTGCGCGATCTCGGCTAGCCAGGCGGCGTAGCTGCGGCCGAAATGGGTCTGCAGCATGCCCAGGTCCGCGCTGGCGAGGTCGCCGACCGTGGCGATGCCCAGCGTTGCGAGTTTCTCGGTGGCCTTCGGGCCGATCCCGTTGACCTTGCGCACGGGCAGCGGCCAGATGCGCAGTGGCACATCGCTGGCTGCCAGCAGGGTGAGGCCGTTGGGTTTGTCGAGTTCGGAGCCGATCTTGGCGAGGAGCTTGTTGGGGGCGATGCAGATGGAGCAGCTCAGTCCCGTGGCTTCGCGCACCGCTTGCTTGATGCGGGTGCCGATGTCGGCGGGCTCGCCGGGCACGTCGCTCAGGTCGATGTAGATCTCGTCAATGCCCCGGTCTTCGATGTCGCAGGTGAAGGTGGCGACGGCGGCCTTGAACAGGCGGGAGTAGTGCCGGTACGAGTCGAAATCCGTGGGCAGCAGGATGGCGTCGGGGGCGAGCTGCGCGGCCTTCATCATGCCCATGGCGGAGAACACGCCCAGCGCGCGGGCTTCGTAGGTGGACGTGGTGACGACGCCGCGCCCGGCGTAGTCGCGCAGGCGGGCAAAGCGCCGGCTGCCGTCGGGAAGTATCTCGGGTACCGCATTTCGTCCACCACCGATCACCACGGGCTTGCCGCGCAACTCCGGGTATCGCAATAGCTCGACGGACGCGTAGAACGCGTCCATATCCAGGTGGGCGATGCGGCGGGGTGCAGATGACATGGCGTCGGCGAGTTACTGTATGCATATACAGTATATCGAATTCTGCCGACAATACCGCTGCGTCCTGGTCGCGCTACCAGCGATGCACGTAGGTGGCCGTCATGACGATGCCCGCCGCGGGCAGGTGGGAGGTGTTGTTGCTGTTGCGCAGCAACTGGCTGTAGAGCGGGTAGTAGTAGCGGTTGAGCAGATTCTGAATGCCTACTGTGATGGTGTCCTTCTTGCTGACCTGGCAGCGGCTGATGAGGTCCAGCGTGGTGTAGCTGGCCACATCGCGCCGCCCAAAGCTGTCGGCGCCGTTGAGCCGGTAGTCGTGCCCGGCGAAGAAGGTGGCTTGCAGGCGGTGGCTCCAGGCGGGCGTGGGCCGGTACTGCACGTACCCGGTGAGCTTGAGGGGCGGGATGCGGTAGCCGCTCATCTGCTGGCTCGGGCTGCCTTGCGGGGTTTCGCGGCCGCGCATCAAGGTGAAGGTGCCGCCGGTGCCCCATTGCTCGTTGTCGGACAGGTAGTCGGCGGAGGCTTCCACGCCATAGATGCGCTCGGCGGTGCGGGTCAGGATCAGGCCGTTGTTGAAGCTCTGCACGTCGCCCAGGTTGGAGGTGGTGTAGAACACCGCCAGCGAGGTCAGGGTGTTGCCGAAGGCGCCGCGCCAGCCGAGCTCGTAGTTGTTGGTCTTGACCGGCTGCAGGTCGGAGGCGCCGAGATTGAAGCCGGCGCGCGCATTGCGTACCTGCAGGCCGATGTCGGGCAGGTTGAAGCCCTGGCTGAACGCGGCATAGAGTTCGTGCCCCTTGACCGGCTTGTACACCACGCCGACATTGCCCAGCAGCGCGGTGTAGTCGACCGAGCCGCCCTTTACCTTAGCCGGCTGTGCCAGGCGCGATTGCGACAGCGGCACGAAGTCGTTGAAGCGGGCGTTGGCGTACTGGTAGCGCAGGCCGCCCTCGGCCGACCACTGCGCGTTGAATTTGTGCTGCAACTGGCCAAAGCCGCCCAGGCTGCGCGTGGTGATCTGCGGCATGTAGGTGAGCGTGCCGGTCTTGTTGAAGACGCGGCCGCCGCTGGCGTCATAGGCCTTGGGATCGAAGATGTCGATCGGCATGTCGCTGCGTTCCTGCTCGAAGTCCAGGCCCCATACCAGGCGGGTGCGCTTGGCGCTGTCCAGCGGCGTCTTGATGGTGAGGCGGCTGCCGAACACGTCGGAGTTTTGCATGGACTGGTCGACATTGCCGCCGCGCGTGACGACCGCGCGCGCGTCGAAGGGCGTGAAGCGCGTGAAGTAGTCGCGGTAGTAGAGCTGCGCGGAGACCGCGCTGYCTGCCAGGTCCTTGTGCTCATATTCGAGATTGACCAGCGTGTTGCGGATCTGGTTCTGGTCGGCGAGCTGCAGGCCGCTGATGGCGCGTGCGGGCACGCTGCCCGGCGTCAGGCGGGCTACCGATGGGTCGGAGGCGTAGTCGGTGTCCTGTTTGGCGTTGAAATGGCTCACCGCAAGCTGCACGCGCTGCTCGGGCGTCAGGCGCAGGCCGAGCTTGCCGCCGATGTTGTAGTTGTCCGACTGGAACAGGTCGCCCTGGCTGGGCTCCGGAGCGACGCGCTGGCCGCGCGCATCGTAGGCGCTGCCGATGCGGCGGGCACCGACGTCGAAGGCATAGTCGACCATCCCCTCGCTGCCGGAAACATGCTGCTGCAGCTGGCCGGACAAGCCATCCGCGCGCAGCCGGGACAGCGGCGAGGTGAGTGAAAACGTGGTCTCCGACAGCGGCGGGCCGCCGGCCGGGCGCGTGTTGATGGAGACGATGCCCCCGGTGGCCCCGCCGCCGTAGATGGCGCTGCTGCCGCGCAGGACTTCGATGCGCTCGATCAATGCGGGGTCCACGTTGGCGAGGTTGCGCGCCGAGTCCCGGTTGGTGTTCAACGGAATGCCATCGACGAGGACCAGCATGCCGCGGCCCCGCAGGGTCTGGCCGAAATCGGTCACGGTATGGCTGGAGTCGGCCATGCCGGGAACGACCTTGGAGAGCAGGGTGGCGACGCTGTCGGAGCCGGTCTTCAGCGCATCGAGCTCCTCGCGGTCGATGACCGTGACTTGCCGCGTGGGGCGCATCAGGTCGCTGGAGGTTCGCGAGGCGGTGACTTCCACGGCTTCGAGCATCCTGGCGGCCTCCGGGGCGGGCGCGGTCGTCGTTGCCGGGGTGGTCAACGTTGTGGTGGCGGCGACCGGTGCGGCGGCACCGGCGTGGCCCACGGGCTGCAGCACGATGCCGCTGCCATTGCGCTGGTAGCGGATGCCGCTGCCCTTGAGCAGCATATCGAGCGCGGCTTCGGCGGGCATGCTGCCATGCACGGCCGGGGCTTGCTTGCCTGCCACCAACGCGGGCGTGAAGAACAGCTGGAGCGATGTTTGCCGGCCGAGCTGCGTGAGCGCGTCGGCCAGGGGCTGGGCACGGATATCGATCGCCACCGGCGATGGCAGGGCTGGCTGGGCAGTTGCCGGCGTGGCAACGGCGCCGATCAGCGCGGCGGCCATGGTGGCCATCAGGAGGGGCCTGGCGCGTGCGTGGCGGGCCGGGATCTGTTGCTGCTTCTCAGGATGTTGCTGGTTCACGTCGGGTCTTCTCGGAGAGGCCGGATTGGCACAAAGGCACGCAGGCCCGCGGTGCGCGGGCACGTTCCGGGAGAAGACGAAACGCGGAGCAAAAACCTGAATCTAGCGTGAAAATATTTCCGTGCTGCCGTCGGGCAGGGTGCGCACGCCCACCGGCAGGAACTGCGGCAGGGCGGCGAGCAGGGCATCGGTATCGTCGGCGCGGAACACGCTGCTCAGCCGCAGTGCGCCGGTGCCGGCGTCGCGGATCCTGACCGGGCTGTGCCGATAGCGGGAGACCTCGGCGGCTACCAGCGACAGCGGCTGGTCCTTGAACAGCAGCTTGCCTTCGCGCCACGCCACGGCGGCGCCGAGATCGACCGTTGCCGCGGGCGCGACCCGGCCGTCGCCGGCAATGCGCGTGCCAAGGCCGGCCGACAGGCGCGCCGCAGACGCAGCTGCGCTGCGCCCTTGTACGCTCACCGACCCGGATTCGACCGCGACCGTGACCTCGGCGCCGTCCCGGCGCACGTCGAAGCGGGTGCCGGTGACCGTGACGCTGCCACTGCCGGCATCGACCACGAAGGGCCGCTCGTTGGCGTGGGCGACCTCGAACATAGCCTCGCCGTCTGCCAGCGTCACAGTGCGCTGGCCTGGCTCGAATCGTACCGATAGCCGCGTGCGCGTATTGAGCTGGACGACGGAGCCGTCGGGTAGCGTCACGCGTTGCCGCTCGCCAGGCGCGGTGCTGAAGCTGGTTGTGTAGTGGCTCGCATCGCTGGCCACATAGGTAGCCGGGCCGGGCGCGGCCTGCTGGCGCTTGAGCCAGGCGGCGCCAACGGCCACCGCGCAGAGGCTGGCCAGTATGGCGGCGCGCAAGGCAGGTCCCGATCTCCGGGCGGCGGCGGCCGGTGCCGGGTCTTGCGCCAGGGCGCGCAGGCGCTCCGGGTCGAGCACGCCTGCCACTTGCCAGATGCGCTCCAGCGCGGTGTATTCGGCCCGGTGCATGGGGCTGGCGTCGAGCCAGGCCGCCATCTCAATGCGTTCTTGCTCGCTGAGCGAGCCAGCGCGGACGCGTGCAAACCAGCGTGCCGCGGCTTCACGGGGAGCGTCCGGCGGCGGCGTCATTGGCGTCATCGGCGTGCGGCCCCAGGGAGGGGCGCGGGCAAGGAGGAGGGGGCAGGAGCCTGGATCAAGGCGTGGTACTCAATGGGGTGCTTGCGGGCCGAGCCGGTCGCGCAGATGGCGCATCGTGCGGATCATGTGTTTTTCGACCATGTTCTTGGAGACCTGAAGGCGCTCGGCGATCTCTTGCTGGGAGAGCCCTTCAAGGCGTTGCCAGACAAAGACCTGACGGCATGCCAGCGGCAGCTCCGCCAGCGCCTGCTCGAGCGCGGCGGCGAGCTGGATGGCGTGGAGCGCGGCTTCGGGATCGCCGGAGCTTGCGTGATGCGTGTCGATGCTGTCAAGCGGGAGCGTTTGCCGGCCTCCCTCGCGCCGGAAGGCGTCAATGGCAAGGTGGCGGGCGGTCTGGTGCAGGTAGGCGCGGGGATGCTCGGGTGGGCTGTCCTTGCGCTCCAGCACCTTGAGCAGCGCGTCCTGAGTCAGGTCCTCGGCATCAAAGCGATTGGCGAGCTTGCGAGTCCAGGTGCCAACCAGCTCTTCGTAGTAGGCGAACAAGCCGAACGCGCGCGAGGGATGTGACGGCATGGCGTGCGCGCGGTTGCGGGTGGTTGCAAATGCGACGTATTATCATTTGCGCAGGCAATGTTCGTCAATAGCTACATTGAGTGGCGCGACAGAGCAGCAATACGGAGCAGCAACATGGGGCCCGCCCGCCGGCGCGAAAAAAAAGCCCGCGAACTGCGCGGGCCTTTGAAAGCGCAGCCGGTGTAAGCGGATCCGGCTGGCTCGCGATTGTCGCAACGTGCGTGGGAATCTCTTTCCCCTCTGGCGATGGGATCAGCGAAGCAGGAAGGCGATATCGTTGACGCTGATCTGCGCCGGCGCGACGCCGCGGCGCTGCTGGAACAGGATGTGCTGGAGGACCTGGCGGCGCTGCCTGGCGAAGACGGCCAGGTCGATCGGAATGCCGGCCCGGGCATAGTGCTCGACCAGCAGCTTGTAGGCACGGTGCCGCATCTGCAGGGCTTCGCCTTCGGCGCGCAGTCGGCCGGTGTCTTCGGGCGGTGTCACCTCGGCCTGGCGCAACGCCTCCATGGCGGCTGCGTGCATGTCGCGGTAGCGGTCCAGTTCAGTTTGCGTGGCGTGCAAACGCTCGCGCAGCGCGCGGACCTTGCGCTGCAGCTTTAATGTCATGCCAACGCCATGCTCGATGAGGGCGACGGTTTCCAGCGCGTGGCTGGCTGCGGCGATCGTGTTTTTCCAGATGCCCCTGTCCGTCACCTCGACGTCCGGCGCCCACCCGTTGCTGGCTCCGCGCAAGCTTTTCATAAGACCCCTTGACCCTTGTGTTGATGTCCGGCGGACAGCTTTATGCTTGCCGTCCTGTCCTGGACCACGGAGATCGTGCCACCGTGGTTGCGATGGGAATCGTACGGTCTGGCCGTGCGCGGGCGAAGTAGAAGATGCTTAGATCTGGTTTTCCCAACACCTATGTCGCGTCATGTCTGTGTGGCTCGACACCAAGTCATCGGCAAGCGATATGGCAATGAGAAGCGGTCTTCTCCAGACTTGCTGATGGGATAGTTGCCCAATCCGGCGCAAATACGGCAGTCCCGCCTTCTATACCGTACAGAGGGGGCCGAATCGGACTAGGATACAGAGATGGCACTTAATTTTCCCAATCCCAGCCGGAGTTACGACCCATCCAGGCATTGCGTATGTTTTTGGGGCTACGACAGTTCGCGTGAGATCTCCTTCGAGGTCGACCGAGCGGTACTCTCCAACCTCAGCCCCGAACTGCGCCCGGACGAGCCTGCCGTGCTGGAGGCATTCGACCGCCACCGCGACCACATACTTGAGCTCGCACGCGGGCTCTATTCCCGCAGCCGGCAGAACAGGTACACCATCTCCTGACAGCGGCTCGATCCATGGTGGTTCCGATCGTGAGGGGCGCCCGCCCGTCACGAGGCCTTTGCCGTGCGAGGCGGCAGCGGTGCGGGTTCCGCCGCCATCTTGTCCGCGGCATAGGGGCGCAGGAAACTACGCGCCAGTTCCGTATCCCGGCAGTTCAGCCAATCGTCCCAATCGGTGGGCGGCACGATCACGATCATCCTTTTTTCCTTGCCCGGCGCATGGAAGCGGCGCATCAACGGGTGGCGATCCGAGTTGATGGTCAGCATGGTGAAGCTGAAGGCCTGCTGGCCAGCTTCGCCTGGCCACGCGCGCCAGAGCCCCGCGATCGCCATGGGCGCGGCGTCTTTGAGCCGGATGCGCCAGCGCACCGCCTTACCGGTTTCGTAGTCGGGCTCGTAGAAGCAATCCGCTGGCACCAGGCAGAACTGGCCGTTCTTCCAGGCGGCGGAGAAGGTGCGTTTTTCGGCCACCGATTCCGAGCGCGCGTTCGTGGTGTCGAACTTCGCCACGCCCGGTGGAATGCGTTTCCTGGGGACCATGCCGAAGGTAGCGACCAGGCATTGCCGCTGGCCATCATGGTCCGAGACGAGCAGCGGCGCCGCATAGTCGGGCCACGTTTCCGGCGGCCATTCCTGCGCTGGGCGGGTGACGCCAAATACGTCGCGCAGCAGGCCGGCCTGCGCGGGTGCGTAGTTGATGCACATGGGCTGCCTCCAGCGGGCGCCGCTTGCTAATGGGATTAACCAGTATGGAGTATGGGTGGGGAAGGGCCAAAGCCCGGTGCGGGCGAACGCCCGCGGATTGCTGAGCCGATGCGGTTGCGTGAGGTACGCAACCGAGCGCGGCCCGGCCGGCGCGAAGATCAGCTTTCCTGCGCTTCCAGCGTGAAGCCGGCGCCGTCGTCCTGGCGCAGCATCGTCACCAGGGCGGGCATGGCTGCCTCCAGGGTTTCCTTCAAGCGCCACGGCGGGTTGACGATGAACATGCCGCTGCCATGCAGGCCCAGCCCGCCAGCGACCGGGTGCTTGACGCGCAGGGTGACGTGCAGCCAGCTCTTGAGCGGCAGCTTCTTCAGCTGCACCGGCAACTGCACGGATTCGCGGCGCTGCACTTCGGGATACCAGATCGCGTACATGCCGGTGGCAAAGCGCTGCAGGCAATCCTGCAGGCTGCGCACCACGCGGCCGTAGTCCTGCTTGTCCTCGTATGAGGGGTCGATCAGCACCAGCGCGCGGCGCGGCGGCGGGGGCAGGATGGCGTTGATGCCGGTGAAGCCGTCGCCGTCGTACAGCATGACGCGGCGGCCGGCGCCACGGAAGTTGTCGCGCAGCACCTGGATTTCGGTGCTGTGCATCTCGAACAGGCGCAGGCGGTCCGCGTCGCGCAGCATCTGCCAGGCGAGCCAGGGCGAGCCGGGGTAGTGCTTCAGGTTGCCGTCCGGGTTCAGCGTGCGTACCTGCTCCAGGTAATCCTCGACCAGCGTCGGCATGGGCCGCTTGGCGGCGGCGGCTTGCCACAGCCTGGCAATGCCGGTCTCGAACTCGCCCTTTTTCTGCGCGTAGGCGTGATCGAGCGCGTACAGCCCGGCGCCAGCGTGCGTGTCGATGTACCAGAAGGGCTTGTCTTTCTGGCTCAACTGCTCCAGCAACTGGACCACGATGGCGTGTTTGAGAACATCGGCGTGGTTGCCGGCGTGGAAGGCGTGACGGTAGCTGAGCATGGCGAGGCGGGAAAAGGGCGTGCGGGGCGTGCAGGTGCCGGCCTGGAGGGGCCGGCGGCACAGGGCGCTATGCTACCATCGCCAGGCTTTGGGGCGGGCCGGCGGCATGCCGGAGGGCGCGCCTGGCGGGCAATTGCCGATTGCCGGCTCCTTCGCCATCCTCCGGTCCAAATGCACTTCCAATGCATTGCGCGTCTGACGGTCCTGCGCACTTCCCATTCTCCCGACTCTTGTCACCTTGTTGCCTTGTCCATGTCCCGCAGCCTAGATCTCGCCGAGCCCGCTTTTTCTGCCTCAGGCTTGCCATACTCGCCGCGCTACGACGAGGCCTATCAAGGTAACGAGGATAGCCTGGAGCGAGCCCGTCACGTCTTCCTTGCCGGCAACGGCTTGCCGCAGGCCTGGGGTGGGCGCGACCAGTTCGTGATTCTGGAGGCCGGCTTCGGGTTGGGGCTGAACTTCCTGGCAACCTGGCAGGCATGGCGAGACGATCCCAAGCGTTGCCGGCGGCTCCACTTTGTGTCGATCGAGAAGCATCCGTTGACGAGCGAGGGGCTTGCCGCGATGCATGCCAGCTTTGGCGCGCAGGCGGCGCTCATGCCGTTGGCCGCCGAGCTGAGGACCGCGTGGCCGCTGGCGCTGCCCGGCCTGCACCGGCTGGAATTCGAGGGCGGGGCGGTTGCGCTGACGCTGGCGTTTGGCGATATCGACGCCATGCTGCCGCGGCTGGTGCTGGGCGCGGATGCGTTTTACCTGGACGGTTTTTCGCCTGCGCGCAACCCTGATATGTGGCAGCCGCCATTGATGAAGCGGCTGGCCCGGCTGGCCCGCCCGGAAGCCACGCTAGCCACGCACGTGGCGGACATCGTCTTCCAGCGGGGTTTGCAAGCCGCCGGCTTCGCGGTCAGCTCTGTGCCGGGATATGGCTCAGAGCCACTGATGACCGTGGCGCGCTTCCCTGTCATGCGCGGTACGCGGCGGCAGCCGCCGCCATCCGCCGCCGCGTGGCCTGAGCGGCACGCGATCGTCATCGGCGCGGGCCTGGCCGGCTGCGCGGTCTCGGAGCGGCTGGCCGCGCGTGGCTGGCGCGTGACCTTGTTCGATGCCCATGACGGCCCGGCGCAGCTGACCTCAGCCCACCGTGCCGCCGCCATGCATCCGCACTTGTCCTCGGATGACAGCGTCCTGTCGCGCCTGTCGCGCGCCGGCAACCTGCTGGCCCTGCGGACCTGGGCGGCGCTGGCGGCGGCGGGACATGCGCCCGGCTGGCAGGGCTGCGGCGTGCTGCAGACCGGTGCGGGCGTGGAGGACGCGGATATCCAGCAGGCGGCTCTTGCCGCCCTGGGTTTTCCGGAAGCGTTCGCGCGGTGGATGAGCGCCGAGGAGGCGGCCAGCCGGCATGGCGCGCCGGTGCCCCACGGCGGGCTGTGGTTCGGGCAGGGCGGCTGGGCGCCGCCGCCCGAGATCTGCCGCGCGCAGCTGGCGCGGGCCGGGACGGCGGTAACGGCGCGCTATGGCAGCCGCGTTGCGCGGCTGGCGCGTGTGGCGGATGGCTGGCAGGCGCTGGATGAGGCGGGCATGGTCATGGCCGCGGCGCCGGTGGTGGTCGTGGCCAACGCGTACGAGGCGCTGCGCTTGCTCGCGCTGCGCCATATGACGATCGACCGGGTGCGCGGCCAGCTCACCACGCTGGAGCCGGCAGAACTGGCGCGCCTTGGGCGATGGCCCGATTGCGTGGTCACCGGCACCGGCTACCTGCTGCCGCGCGCCGCGGACGGCACCGCGCGCATCGGTTCCAGCTACGAGCCGGATGCACAGGAATCCGGCGCGCTGGACGAGCGCCCCGCGGTGCACGCCGAGAACCTCGCCCGGCTCGCCGGGTTGCTGCCGGCGCTTGCCGGCACGGCAGCCAGCCTGGATCCGGCAACGCTCAAAGGGTATGTGGGCGTGCGCAGCGTCTCGCACAACCGCCTGCCGCTGATCGGCCGCGTGGCCGACGAGGCCCAGGCGGCGCGGGACGCCGCGGCGCTCAGCGGGGCACGCCTAAGGGATATCCCTCGGCTGCCGGGGCTTTACGCGGCACTTGCATATGGCTCGCGCGGCCTCACATGGGCCGCATTGGGGGCGGAATTGCTGGCCAGCCAGATCGAAGGGGAGCCATTGCCGCTCGAGCTCGAACTGGCCGAGGCCATCGATCCGGCGCGCCTGCTGGTGCGCGCCTTGCGCCAGGGGACCGTGGCAAGCGGCGATGTGCCCGCCGAGCCGGTTCCCGGGTAAAAACTGCCGGAACCGAATGAAAACCGTGCGATAATGCCCGTTTTCCGTTTGCGTGGACCTGCGCCCGGATGCTCTGGAAACGCCAGTTTTTGCGCGTGTCCTGCGTGCGACGCGGTTTGCGTGCCGGGTATCGGCATTAGCCGTCGCTTTGCCTGTGTCTTCTCGGGCACGCGAGCGGGGTGCGCTTACGAACACAACAACACTCTGGATTGGATCAACGACCATGTCGAATGTCATTGAAAACCTTGGCAAACTGGACCGCAAGGTGACCCTGGCCATTCCCAAGGCCGAAGTCGAAAAGGAAAAGCTGGAACGTCTGGTTCGCCTGTCGAAGACGGTGAAGATGTCCGGTTTCCGTCCCGGCAAGGTACCGATGAAGATGGTCGAGAAGCAATACGGCCAGCAAGTCGAGTTCGAAGTGCGCTTCGACAAGGCTGCCCGCAAGTTCTTCGACATCACCAAAGAACAAGACGTCAAGGTTGCCGGCCAGCCGAAGTTCGAAGTCAAGACCGACGGCGTGAGCGAAGATGAAGTGGCCTTCGACGCGACCTTCGAGGTCTATCCGGAAGTCAAGCTGGGTGACCTGGCTGGCGCCGAAGTGACCCGCACCAAGACCGAAATCACCGATGCCGAAGTCGACAAGACCATCGACATCCTGCGCAAGCAGCGCGTGCACTACCACACCCGTGGCGAAGCCGGCGAGCACGGCGACGGCGGTGCGGAAGTGGCCGCCCAGAACGGCGACCGCGTGACCCTGGACTTCGTCGGCAAGATCGACGGCGTGGAATTCCCCGGTGGCAAGGCTGACGACTTCGCCTTCGTGCTGGGCGAAGGCCGCATGCTGCCCGAGTTCGAGCAAGCTGCACTGGGCCTGAAGGTTGGCGAAAGCAAGACCTTCCCGCTGGCGTTCCCCGAGGACTATCACGGCAAGGACGTGGCCGGCAAGACGGCCGAGTTCACCGTCACGCTCAAGAAGATCGAGTGGGCGCACCTGCCGGAAGTCAACGACGAGTTCGCCAAGTCGCTGGGCGTCGCCGACGGCAGCGTCGAGAAGATGCGCGCCGACATCCGCGAAAACCTCGAGCGCGAAGTCAAGCGCCGCACGCACGCCATGCTGAAGGACCAGGTCATGGACGCGCTGTTGAAGGCGAGCGAGCTGGAAGTGCCGAAGGCCCTGATCGAGCAAGACCAGGAGCGCCTGGTGGAAATGGCTCGTCGCGACCTGGAGCAACGCGGCATGCCGAACGCCAAGGACATGCCCATCCCGGCCGAAATGTTCACGCAGCAAGCTGAGCGCCGCGTCAAGCTGGGCCTGATCCTGGCCGAGATCGTCAAGGCGCACGGCCTGGACGCCAAGGCAGACCAGATCAAGGCCGAGATCGAAGACTTCGCCAAGAGCTACGAAGACCCGAAGGAAGTCATGCGCTGGTACTACGGTGACCAGCAGCGCCTGGCCGAGATGGAGGCCTACGTGCTCGAAAACAACGTGGTAAATTTCGTGTGCGACAAGGCCAAGGTCACCGACAAGACGGTGTCCTTCGAGGAACTGACTGCCGAAGGCAACAACCAGCCTCAGCAGGCCTGAGCCTGGCTCGTGGCCGGCGCGCGTGGCGCGTTGGCCGCAGCCTTGTCTCTTACCGAACTCCAGGAGAACTTGCATGACCCGCAATGATTTGCTTGACCGTCTGGCCACCACGCAGGCCTCCGCCCTGGAAACGCAGGGACTGGGGCTGGTGCCGATGGTGGTTGAGCAGTCCGGTCGGGGCGAGCGCGCCTATGACATCTATTCGCGCCTGTTGAAGGAGCGYCTGATTTTCATGGTCGGCGAAGTCAACGACCAGACCGCTAACCTGGTGGTCGCCCAGTTGCTGTTCCTGGAAAGCGAAAATCCCGACAAGGATATCTCGCTCTACATCAACTCGCCGGGTGGCTCGGTGTCGGCTGGCCTTGCCATCTACGACACCATGCAGTTCGTCAAGCCGGACGTGGCCACGCTGTGCATGGGCATGGCAGCCAGCATGGGTGCCTTCCTGCTGTCGGCTGGCGCCAAGGGCAAGCGTTCGGCGCTGCCCAACTCACGCATCATGATCCACCAGCCGCTGGGCGGTGCGCGCGGCCAGGCCTCGGACATCGAGATCCAGGCCCGCGAGATCCTGTACCTGCGCGAGCGGCTCAACACGATCCTGTCGGAAGTCACCGGCCAGCCGGTCGACAAGATTGCCCGCGATACCGATCGCGACAATTTCATGAGCGGCGAGCAGGCAGTGGACTACGGCCTGATCGACAAGGTGCTCGCCCGCCGTGCCTGACAGGCCGGCCCGGCTGCCGCAAGGCGGGCCGGGCAGGGGCCGGGTGGCGATCCTTCGGGTATCGCCGCGCGGCCGCAATGAAGAAGGCTATACAGAAACGAGGCCTTGTGCCTCGTTTTTTGCTTTTGCCCCACAGCTTGGGGGTCTACCCGCCGCGCCATTTTTTTTGGCGTATGATGCGTTTGAAGCGTATCCCCGCAGCGCTCCGGCACTGCGGCACGCACACTGCTAATGTGACTGATTCCTATGGCGGATAAAAAAGGTTCATCCAGCGAGAAGCTCCTTTACTGCTCGTTCTGCGGCAAGAGCCAGCACGAGGTAAAGAAGCTCATCGCGGGCCCGTCGGTGTTCATTTGCGACGAATGCATCGACCTGTGCAACGAGATCATCCGCGACGAGGCTGCTGCATCCGACAAGGACGCGGGGGCCACGGCCAAGTCCGATCTCCCCACCCCGCACGAGATCCGCGAAAGCCTGGATCAATACGTGATCGGGCAGGAGCAGGCCAAGAAGATCCTGGCCGTAGCGGTGTACAACCACTACAAGCGCCTGAAGCACCTCGGCAAGAAGGACGACGTCGAGTTGTCCAAGAGCAACATCCTGCTGATCGGCCCCACCGGTTCGGGCAAGACGCTGCTGGCGCAAACGCTGGCGCGCCTGCTCAATGTGCCGTTCGTGATCGCTGATGCCACCACGTTGACCGAAGCCGGCTATGTCGGCGAGGACGTGGAAAACATCATCCAGAAGTTGCTGCAGAACTGCAACTACGAGGTGGAAAAGGCACAGCGCGGCATTGTCTACATTGATGAGATCGACAAGATCTCGCGCAAATCCGACAACCCGTCCATCACCCGCGATGTCTCCGGTGAAGGTGTGCAGCAGGCCCTGCTGAAGCTGGTCGAAGGCACCATGGCTTCGGTGCCTCCGCAAGGCGGCCGCAAGCACCCGAACCAGGACTTCCTGCAGGTGGATACCACCAACATCCTGTTTATCTGCGGCGGTGCGTTCGACGGCCTCGAAAAGGTCATCATGCAGCGTTCGGACAAGACCGGTATCGGTTTTGCCGCGCAGGTGCAGAGCAAGGAAGAGCGCGAGGCCAGCGAAGTGCTGCCGCAGGTCGAGCCGGAAGACCTGATCAAGTTCGGGTTGATCCCGGAACTGATCGGCCGCCTCCCGGTAGTGGCTACGCTGGCCAAGCTGGACGAAGCCGCGCTGATGCAGATCCTGGTCGAGCCGAAGAACGCGCTGATCAAGCAGTACCAGAAGCTGCTGGCGATGGAAGGCGTTGAGCTGGAAATCTGCCCGGCCGCGCTCTCCGCGATTGCCCGCAAGGCAATCCGCCGCAAGACCGGTGCACGTGGCCTGCGTTCGATTCTCGAACAATCGCTGATGGATGTGATGTACGACCTGCCTAACTACAAGGGCGTGCAAAAGGTGGTGATCGATGAGAACACCATCACCGGGGATGCTCCGCCGTTGCTGATGTACGAGGAACAGCCTAAGGTGGCTGGTTCGAACTGACGCGAACGCCGGCGCTTATGACGATGCCAGGCCGGCAGCGAGTCCTGAGAGGCCGTTCGCGAAAAGCGAGCGGCTTTTTTTCTTCATTTTCGTAAAACGAAGGGGAGGAAACGGGGGTATGCTGTTTGGACGGGTCTTGCAAGTGCGGGGAGCAGCATTTTGCAACTAGCATCGAATCGCGTGCAAAGGATGTCTTGCAATCGATTCATGAGACCCAATTTACGCCTAAATGACTGACTGGGGAAAATGATGTCCGGAACACAACTCCTCCCGGCTGAGCCGATCCGCTTGCCACTGTTGCCGCTGCGCGACGTGGTGGTGTTTCCGCACATGGTGATCCCACTGTTCGTGGGACGTCCGAAGTCCATCAAGGCGCTGGAAACTGCGATGGAGGCGGGCAAAAGCATCATGCTTGTGGCCCAGAAAACGGCGGCCAAGGATGAGCCGACCGCTGACGACCTCTATGAGGTGGGCTGCATCGCCAACATCCTGCAAATGCTCAAGCTGCCCGACGGCACCGTCAAGGTGCTGGTGGAAGGCACGCAGCGCGCGAATATCCGCGAAGTGAGCGAAGACGAATCGCACTTCATGTGCGAAGCCGTGCCCGTGCCGCCGGGCCCGGTCGAGACCGCCGAGACGGAGGCGCTGCGCCGCGCCATCGTGTCGCAATTCGACCAGTACGTAAAGCTGAACAAGAAGATCCCGCCCGAGATCCTGACGTCGCTGTCGGGTATCGACGAGCCGGGTCGCCTGGCCGACACCATCGCCGCGCATCTGCCGATCAAGCTCGAGCAGAAGCAGAAGATCCTGGAGATGGTGAATGTCACCGAACGCCTGGAGAGCCTGCTGTCGCAGCTCGAAGGCGAGATCGACATCCTGCAGGTGGAAAAGCGCATCCGTGGCCGCGTCAAGCGCCAGATGGAGAAGAGCCAGCGCGAGTACTACCTCAACGAGCAGGTCAAGGCCATCCAGAAGGAACTGGGCGAGGGCGAAGAAGGCGCTGACCTGGAAGAACTCGACAAGCGCATCAAGGCTGCGCGCATGCCGAAGGAAGCCAAGAAAAAGGCCGACGCCGAATTCAAGAAGCTCAAGCTGATGTCGCCGATGTCGGCGGAAGCCACGGTCGTGCGCAACTACATCGACACGCTGGTCAACCTGCCGTGGCGCAAGAAGAGCAAGGTCAACAACGACCTCGCCAACGCCGAGCGCGTGCTGGATGAAGACCACTACGGTCTCGAGAAGGTCAAGGAACGCATCCTTGAGTATCTTGCAGTGCAACAGCGCGTGGACAAGGTGAAGGCGCCGATCCTGTGCCTCGTTGGGCCCCCTGGCGTGGGCAAGACTTCACTCGGGCAGTCTGTCGCGCGTGCCACGAACCGCAAGTTCGTGCGCATGGCGCTGGGCGGCGTGCGCGACGAGGCCGAGATCCGTGGCCACCGTCGTACGTACATCGGCTCGATGCCCGGCAAGATCCTGCAAAGCCTGGCCAAGGTCGGCGTGCGCAATCCGCTCTTCCTGCTCGATGAAATCGACAAGATGGGCATGGATTTCCGCGGCGATCCGTCGTCGGCATTGCTCGAAGTGCTGGACCCGGAGCAGAACCACACGTTCCAGGACCATTACATCGAGGTCGATTTCGACCTGTCCGATGTGATGTTCGTGGCGACCTCCAATTCGCTCAACATTCCGCCTCCGTTGCTGGACCGGATGGAAGTGATCCGCCTGTCGGGTTACACCGAGGAAGAAAAGGTCAACATCGCCCAGCGCTACCTGCTGCCCAAGCAGATCAAGAACAATGGCCTGAAGCCCGGCGAGATGGAAGTGAACGAAGACGCCCTGCGCGACATCATTCGCTACTACACGCGGGAAGCGGGTGTGCGTTCGCTCGAGCGCGAAGTGTCGAAGATCGCCCGCAAGGTGGTGAAGCTGCTGCTGCTCAAGAAGGAAACGGGCACGGTCAAGGTCGCGTCCGAGAACCTGGACAAGTTCCTTGGCGTGCGCAAGTACGACTTCGGCCTGGCCGGCAAGGAAAACCAGGTAGGCCAGGTGACCGGGCTGGCGTGGACGGAAGTGGGCGGCGATCTGCTGACCATCGAAGCCGCGATCATGCCGGGCAAGGGCAACATCACCCGCACCGGTTCGCTGGGCGACGTGATGAAGGAGTCGGTCGAGGCAGCACGTTCGGTGGTGCGCTCGCGGGCACGTCGTCTGGGCATTACGGACGAGATGTTCGAGAAGCGCGACATCCACATCCACGTGCCTGAAGGCGCCACCCCCAAGGATGGCCCTTCGGCAGGCGGTGCGATGACCACGGCGCTGGTGTCGGTGCTCACGGGCATTCCGGTGCGCGCTGACGTGGCCATGACCGGCGAGATCACGCTGCGCGGCGAAGTCCTGCCGATCGGTGGCCTCAAGGAGAAACTGCTCGCGGCGCATCGCGGCGGTATCAAACTGGTGCTGATCCCCGAAGAGAACGTGAAGGATCTCGCGGAGATTCCGGACAACGTCAAGAACGCCATCGAGATCGTCCCGGTGCGCTGGATCGACAAGGTCCTGGAACTCGCGCTCGAGCGCAAGCCCGAGCCTCTGCCTGAAGAAGTGGCCAAGCCTGCCGATGTGGCGGACAAGGGCGCTGCCAAGGTCGAGATGATTCATCACTGATGATGTCTCGCTGATGCTGCCGTAGCTTGCTGGCAGCGCGTGAAAAACGCCGCGGGTGTCCCCCGCGGCGTTTTTCTATTCTGTCTCCCGTTCCGCCGTTTATTTCGTGCCACTTTGCACAACGTGCAGGTGCATTCTCCGGCCTGTAAAAATGTCTGCGAAGACTACTTGGCAAAACGCCAAAGGCTGTATTACACTTGCGCCCTCGCAACGCAAACAGCAGTAATTACTCTGATATGTGCGCGGCGATGCTTGCAGCATGCAGTGCGGCTGCGGTACGAGCGGGTGCTTAGCTCAGTTGGTAGAGCGGCGCCCTTACAAGGCGTAGGTCGGGGGTTCGAGCCCCTCAGCACCCACCACGCTCCTGCCGCAAGACAAGCCCGACACACTGATGCATCCTGCAACACCGATTCAGGAGTGGTAGTTCAGTTGGTTAGAATACCGGCCTGTCACGCCGGGGGTCGCGGGTTCGAGTCCCGTCCACTCCGCCAAACAAGCAGTCAGCAAAACGGGCCCCTAGTGGCCCGTTTTGCTTTTTGCGCATCACATCGCTTGACCAATTCCGCGCTCCGTTCTTGATCAAACCGGCTCCGGCTTGCAGTGTCCCGCAGCACCCGCCCGGCAAGGGCAGATATGGCTCGCCAATTGCGCCGCAGGGCTGCAAATCGCGTGAAGCCTGCCGCTCCTGATAGAATCCCGGAGTTTGCCGTTCGTACAACCCTTTTCCTGAGTCAGCATGCTTGATTTCGTACGCAACAACCGGCGCTTGATGCTTTTGCTGCTGCTGGTGCTTGTCTTCCCGTCGTTTGTGTTCTTCGGCGTGGAGAGCTACTCGCGTTTCATGGACAGCTCGCACGACCTCGCCAAGGTCGACGGCCGCGCTATCACCGCGCAAGAAGTGGATAACGTGGTACGTGACCAGAGCGAGCGCATGCGCCAGATGCTTGGCACGAACTACGACCCGCGCCAGTTCGAAGGCGCGCAGGCACGCCAGCAGGTGCTCGACCAGCTGATCCTGCAGCGCGTGGTAGCGGATGAGGTGGCCAAGAAGCACCTGACCGTTTCCAACGAACGCCTGCTCGAGACGATCAGCAGCATTCCCGCCATAGCCCAGTTGCCGAAGAAGAAAGACGGCACGATCGACGACAAGGCCTATGTCGGCCTGCTGGCCCAGCAAGGCATGACGCCGGAGCAGTTCGATGCCCGCATGCGTTTTGACCTGGCCACCCAGCAGCTCAGTAGCTCGGTTGGCGCTACCGCCTTCGTGCCGAAGTCCTTGCTGGACCGCTTGATTGCCATTCGCGACCAGCAGCGCGACGTGCAGGCGCTGCAAATCAAGGCGGCTGATTTCACCGCCAAGGTCAATCCGGATGACGCTGCGCTGAAGGCCTACTACGAAGGCCACAAGGCGGCGTTCTCGGTGCCCGAGCAAGCCAAGGTCGAATACCTGGTGCTGTCGGCCGACGCGCTGGCCGCGACGACGCCGGTCACGCCCGAAGAGCTCAAGTCCTACTACGACAGCAACATCGCGCGCTTTCGCACCGACGAGCAGCGCCGCGCCAGCCACATCCTGATCGGCTCGCCCAAGGAAGCCTCGGCCGCAGAGCGACAGGCTGCCAAGGAAAAAGCCACCAAGCTGCTCGAGGACCTGCGCAAGCATCCCGAGACGTTTGCCGACGTGGCCCGCAAGCAATCGCAGGACCCGGGCTCGGCGGAGAAGGGCGGCGACCTCGGCTTCATGGGCCGTGGCGCGCTGGTCAAGCCGTTCGAAGACGCGATGTACGCGCTCAAGGATGGCCAGATCAGCGACGTGGTCGAGACCGACTACGGCTATCACATCATCAAGCTCACCGGCATCAAGCCGGCCGAGACCAAGCCGCTTGATCAGGTCCGTACCGAGCTGGAAGCGGAGTTGCGCAAGCAACTCGCCGCCAAGAAGTACACCGAACTGGCCGACACGTTTGGCAATACGGTCTATGAGCAGTCCGACAGCCTCAAGCCGGCCGCCGACAAGTTCAAGCTGACGATCCAGAGTGCCGACAACGTGACCCGCCAGCCGAACCCGGCCCTGGGCGCGCAAAACCCGCTCAATAACGAGAAGCTGCTCAAGGCGCTGTTCAGCGATGAGTCCGTCAAGAACAAGCGCAACACCGAGGCCGTGCAGGTTGGCCCCACCACGCTGGTGGCGGCGCGTATCGTCGACTACCGCCCGGCCACGGTGCGCAAGTTCGAAGACGTGCAGGCCAAGGTGCGTGAAGGCTATATCGCGCAGCAGGCAGCCGAGCTTGCCGCCAAGGCGGGCGCGGAACGTCTCGAAGCACTGAAGAAGAGCGGCGGCGCCGACGGCTTCGGCGCACCGGTAACGGTCTCGCGCGCCAAGGCCGACGGCCTGGCACCGAAGGCGGTGGAAGCCGTCATGCGTGCCGATACCGCCAAGCTGCCCGCGTATGTCGGCGTGGACCTGGGCGCCGACGGCTACGCGATCTATCGCATTGGCAAGGTCAGCCAGCCTGCGCAGGCGGATGCCGCGCAGCGCCAGGGCGAGGCGCAGCAACTGGGCCAGATGCTGGGCCAGAGCCAGCTGGAAGCCTTCTACGAAGGCCTGAAGGACCGGGCCAAGGTGAAGCTGCTCAAGCCCGCTACCACCACGGAAGCGGGTCCGGCCAGCGGTGCTGGCGCGCAGTAATACTGCCGCTCGCAGCCATAAAGAGAAAGGCGCCTTCGGGCGCCTTTCTCTTTATGGCAAAGCCGCGGACAACTAGCGGGTAGCTGTCTTGGCCGCTGGCGTCTTCAGCAAGGGCTTGAGCTGCGGCCAGACGGTATCGAGCAATGCGCCCTGCGCCTGCGCCGTGGGATGGAGGCGGTCCGCCTGGAACCACTCTGGCTTGGCGATCACCTGCTCCAGCAGGAAGGGCACCAGCCGGACCTTGTACTCGCTGGCCAGCTTGGGGTAGAGCGAGAAGAACCGCTCGGTGTAGTCCGGCCCGTAGTTGGGCGGGATCCGCATGCCCACCAGCAGCACGCTGGCCTTGGCCTGCTGCGCGCTGGTGACGATGCTGCGCAGGTTGGCCTCGGTGGTCTGCAGCGGCAGGCCGCGCAAGGCATCGTTAGCGCCCAGTTCCACGATGACCACGGCCGGATGGTGCGTTGCCAGCAGGTCGGGCAAGCGCGTCTTGCCGCCCACCGTGGTCTCGCCGCTGATGCTGGCATTCACGACGTTATAATCGAAACGTTCCGCCCGCAGACGCGCCTCCATCAGCTTGACCCAGCCTGCATCGCGGGCCAGCCCATACTCAGCGGACAGGCTGTCGCCCAGCACCAGGATGGCGGGCGTTGCCGCACGCGCCATCGACGCCGTGGCCGGCACCATCGCGGGCAGCAGCGTGGTCACGCATACCGCCAGCGCCAGCTTTCGCCAACCGCACCAGAACTTCTTGCTCATGTCTTCATCCATTCTTGCAGTCGAGTCATTAGGAAAGACCGTAGCCGACACGACAGGTTCGCTGACGATTTTGCACGACGTGTCGTTTTCCGTCACGCCCGGCGAAACGCTGGCCATTGTGGGCGCATCCGGCTCGGGCAAATCCACCCTGCTGGGTTTGCTGGCGGGTCTGGACCTGCCCACGACAGGCACCGTCAAGCTCAACGGGCAGGACCTGTTCCAGCTCGACGAAGACCAGCGGGCTGCGCAGCGCGGACGCCATGTGGGCTTTGTGTTCCAGTCGTTCCAGCTGGTCGGGCACCTGAGCGCCCTGGAAAACGTCATGCTGCCGCTGGAGTTGCGCGGAGAGACCGCGGGCGTGCGCGAGCGCGCCGCCGACATGCTGGCCCGCGTGGGGCTGAGCGGGCGCCTTTCCCACTATCCGCGCACGCTCTCTGGTGGGGAGCAGCAGCGCGTGGCGCTGGCGCGGGCGTTTGTGGCCCGTCCCGACATTCTCTTTGCCGACGAGCCTACCGGGAGCCTGGATACGGCCACCGGGGAGGCCGTCATTGCGCTGATGTTCGAGCTGAACCGCGATGCCGGTTCCACCCTGGTGCTGGTCACGCACGATCGCTCCGTGGCGGCCCGCTGTGGGCGCATCCTGACCATCGAAGCCGGCCGGGTCGCCAGCGACGAGTGGATGACCGCGCCGGTTTGATAACCGCTGCGTCAGGTGTTGCCGAGCGCCGCGCGCGCGCGCGCAATCAGGCTGCCGGTCGATGCATCGTGCTGCCCGGCGGCGGCACTTGCCGCATGGTTAAGTTCGCCCTCGATCGGCTTGGCCAGTATCTTGCCGAGTTCCACGCCCCATTGGTCGAACGAGTTGATGTTCCAGACCACGCCTTGCACGAAGGTGCGGTGTTCGTAGAGCGCGATCAGCGCGCCGAGGGTATGCGGCGTGATGTCTTCCATCAGCAGCGTGTTGCTCGGCCGGTTGCCCTCGAACACCATGTGGGCGATACGGATCTCGTCGGTGAGGCCCGTGGCGCGCAGTTCCTCGGCCGTGCGCCCGAGCATCAGCGCCTCGGCCTGGGCAAAGCAATTGGCCAGCAGCTTGGCGTGATGGCCGGGCAGCAGGCGCGGCGGCCGCAGCGGCGCCACGAAATCCACCGGCACGATCTGCGAGCCCTGGTGGATCAGCTGGAAATAGGCGTGCTGGCCGTTGGTGCCGGCGGAGCCCCAGACCACCGGCGCGGTATGGGCGCGCACGTGGCGGCCGTCAAGCTGCACCGATTTGCCGTTGCTCTCCATCTCCAGTTGCTGCAGGAAGGCAGGGAACAATTCGAGCGAGGTGGAATACGGCGCCATGCAACTGGTCGGCATGCCGAAGAAGTTGCGGTACCAGATGCCGAGCATGCCCAGCACCACCGGCATGTTCTGCGCCAGCGGCGCGCTGCTGAAATGCGCATCCATGGCGCGGCCACCGATCAGCAGGTCTTCGAATGCATCGAAGCCCACCGCCAGCGCAATCGACAGCCCGACCGAGGACCACAGCGAGAAACGCCCACCGATCCAGTCCCAGAACTCGAACATGTGCGCCGGGTCGATGCCGAAGGCGCGCACCGCCTCCACATTGGTCGACACCGCGGCAAAATGGCTGGCCAGCTGGTCCTGGGCCACGCCTTTGTCGAGGAACCACTGGCGCGCGCTGCAGGCGTTGGCCATGGTCTCTAGCGTGGTGAAGGTCTTGGAGCAGACGATCACCAGGGTTTGCTCGGGGTCGAGCCGGTCCAGGCATTCGGCCAGTTCGGTGCCGTCCACGTTGGAGACGAAATGCATGCGTGGGCCGTTGCCGGCCAGGTGCGAGAGCGCGCGGCACACCATGCGCGGGCCCAGGTCCGAGCCGCCGATGCCGATGTTGATGACGTCGGTGATGCGCTTGCCGGTGAAGCCGGTCCAGTCGCCGCTGCGCACGCGCTGCGAGAACACGCGCATGCGGTCCAGCACGGCGTGGATGGCGGGCATGACAGGCTTGCCGTCAACCTTGAACGCTGCGCCGGCGCCGGCGCGCAGCGCGATGTGCAGGACCGCGCGGTCCTCGGTGGCGTTGATGTGGTCGCCGGCAAACATGGCATCGCGGCGTTTCGGCACGCCGGCTTCATCCGCCAGTTGCATCAGCAATGCCATGGTCTGCGGCGTGATGCGGTTCTTGGAGTAATCGAGATACAGGCCTGCGGCTTCCAGCGAAAACTGCTCGACGCGTTGTTCCGCGGAGCCGGCGGCAAACCACTCGCGCATCGGCGTTTCGCGAATGGCGTCGTGGTGTTGCAGAAGTGAGTGCCAGGCGTGGAGGTCTGTGGGCATGCGTACGGAAATCTTTGAAGGACAGCGCGGAAGTACCGTTTCAAGCTTGGTTTTTCGGCTAGATATCATTGCTCCCCGGCAGCCAGCCCGGCTGGCCTTGCGCGACGGTCAGGAGCCTCTCAAGTATAACGCGCCCATCTGGCACGACTCGGCGTTTTGGCGGCAAAAGACGGCATTAGTGCTTCCGAGGGGATCGATCGCCAAGCGCATTCCTTCGCGCGCTGGCGCTGTTCTCCCGTCAGCCGGGCCGGCGCGCGATCGCCCGCAGCGCTGACTCGCCCCCCGCCACGCACACCCCGCCAACGCAGATCACCGCCACGCCGAGCGCGGTGATCCAGTCCGGCAACTGGCCGAACGCCAGGTAGCCGATGGTCGTCGCCGACAGGATCTGCAGGTAGAGGAAGGGGCTGAGGAATGACGCGTCGGCGTACTGGAACGCGCGAATCACAAAATAGTGGCCAATCGAGCCGGTGATGCCGGTGCTCAGCAGGAGCACGGCTTGCAGCGGCGTGGGTGCCGCTTCGAACCAGAAGAAGGGCACCAGCAGCGTGGTCAGGGCTGCGCCGGTCACGCCGCTCTGGATCAAGGTGGTCATGGGCGCGTCATGCGCGGCGATGCGCCGCGTCAGCATCTGCATCAGCGCGAACACCAGTGCCGACAACAAGCCCAGCGTAATGCCGGCCCCGCTCAGCTCGCCGCCGGGGCGCACCACGATCAGCATGCCAATGAAGCCGATTGCCACGCCGCTCCAGCGGCTGACACGCGCATGCGCGCTCGGGCGCTCGCCGAGCAGCCAGGGCGACAACGCCACCACGAACAGCGGCGCGCAGAAATTCAGCGCCGTGGCCTCGGCCAGCGGCATCAGCTTGAGCACGCTGAAGAACACCAGCGTGGAGACCAGCATCATCCCCCCGCGCAACCACTGCAGGCCCGGTTTCACGGGGCGCCATTGCTGGCGGAAACGCACCGGCCCGAGCAGCAGGAAGATGGCGGCCACATGGCCCACGTAGCGTACCCACGCCACGCCCACCACCGGCAGGCCCTGCTGGGTTAGCGTCTTGCTGCTGGCATCCAGCAGGCTGAGGATCCATTGGCCGAGCACCAGCAGGGCCACGCCGGTAAGCAGCTGGCGCCGGGCCGGCGAGCCGCTGGCGGCCCGCAGGCGGGCGCCGCCATCCGTTGCCTTCGTCATGCCTGCTGCGCCCGCAGCAGGGCATTGAACAGGTCGCGCACCGGCAGGTAGAGCTCGCTCGCGGTCAGGCCGGCGGGGCCGGTGCCCTGCGCCACCAGGTGGTCGGCGGCGCGCCCGTGCAGCCAGACCGCGGCCTGCGCGGCCTGCAGCGCCGGCATGCCTTGGGCCAGCAGGGCGCCAATCATGCCGGCGAGCACGTCGCCGGTGCCGGCGGTGGCCAGGCCGGCATTGCCGGTCGGGTTGATCGATAGCGACACGCTGCCAAGCGCATCCGGCGGCGACGCGATCACCGTGCCCGAGCCCTTGAGCACGACCACGGCCTGCCACTGGGCCGCCAGCGAGCGCGCCGCCGCCAGGCGGTCGCGCTGGATCTCGGCCACGCTGATGCCGGACAGGCGCGCGGCTTCAAGCGGGTGCGGCGTCATCACGCGCACCGGCGGGCCGCCGCCAAGCATGGCGGCAAGCGCGGGGTCCGCGGCCAGCAGGTTCAGCGCATCGGCATCCAGCACCAGCGCGGGCGGCTCGGTGGCGGCCACGCTGGCTTGCAGCAGCTGCGCCAGCTGCTTGCGCGCCGCCGTGCCCGTGCCCATGCCCGGGCCGATCACCAGCGCGGACATGTTGGTCAGCTCGATCTCCGCGATCGGGTGCAGCATCAGCTCCGGGTGCACAGGGTCGATCAGCGGCGCGGGCTGCGCCAGGAAAGCGATGTGCACGCGCCCGGCGCCAAGGTGCTGCGCGGCACGCGCGCCAAGCAGCGGTGCGCCGGTCATGCCGATGCCGCCGCCGATCACGGCGAGCGAGCCGAACGTGCCCTTGTTGGTGGCATGGCGCCGCGTGGGCAGCGCCGATGCAAACGACGCCGGCACGTTGACCGTGGCGCAGGCAGACTGGGCCGGCGGGTAGCGCAGGCCGAGCGGGGCGATATCGACCTCGCCCGCGCAATCGCGCCCGTCGAGCGTGAGCAGGCCGGGCTTGGCACCGATGAAGGTGAGGGTGCGGCGCGCGCGTACCGCCGGCGCGCCGGCGCCGGTATCGGCGAACAGCCCGCTCGGGATGTCGAGCGAGAACACGGGCAGCCGGGACTCGGCAAGGTGCGCGATCCACTGCGCCGTGAAGCCATCGGCGGCGCGGTTCAGGCCAATGCCGAACAAGCCGTCGACCAGCGCGCAGGTGTCCGGGGGAAACGGCGGCAGGGTGCCATGGCAGGCGGATTCCGGCATGGCGTGCAGTATCACGCCGGCCGCGCGCGCCTCCAGCCAGGCACGCCCGGCGTCGGCAGGCAGGCGATCGGGCTCGGCCGTCAGCCACACCTGGACCTGGCGCCCGGCCTGGTGCAGGCGGGTGGCGGCTACCAGCGCGTCGCCGCCGTTGTTGCCCGGGCCGGCCAGCAGCAGCAGCGGGCCCGCTGGCGCATGGTGCGCCAGCCACGCCGCCGCGGCGGCGCCGGCCCGGGACATCAGCGCGAAGGCGGGCAGGCTGGCCATGGCGGCCGCTTCGATGTGGCGGACGGCCGCCACGTCGTACAGCGGGATCGCGCTGGCGCTTGCCGCGTCCAGGGGCAGCCAGGCATCGTCGGGCAGCGCAGCGGCCAGCGTGGGAGAAGTCGGGGCAGAGCTTTGCATGGTCAGCGTGGGCCTAAGCCGTAGCGGTCGGGGGTCAGGCCATCCAGGTCGATGCCAGGGCGATTGCCTGCGATCAGGTCGGCGGCAATGCGCCCGGAGCCGCATGCCATCGCCCAGCCGGTGGAGCCGTGGCCCAGATTGAGGTACAGCCCGGGCACGGCCGTGGCGCCGATCAGCGGCGGGCCATCGGGCAGCATCGGGCGGGCGCCGGCCCACAGCGTGGCCGTGCCATAGTGGCCTGCAACCGGGAACCAGTCGCGCGCCACCTTGAGCAAGGTGTTGATGGCCGCGGGGCGCAGGTCGAGCTTGCGCGAGCCGAGCTCGGCGGTGCCGGCAATGCGCAAGCGGTTGCCCATGCGGGTGATGGCGACCTTGTAGGACTCGTCCATCAGCGCGCCTAGTGGCGCCTGCAGCTCGTCGCTGACCTGCACGGTGGCGGAATAGCCTTTGACAGGGTAGAGGGGGATGCGCAGGCCCAGCGGGCGCAACAGTGCGGCGCTAGCTATGCCTGCACTGACCAGCACGCGATCGGCGGTGAGCGTTTCGCGCGCGCTGCGGGCATCGCCGGCATCGGTGCTGCGCAGGTCAAGCGAGAGCTTGCCGCCCGGCAACGGCCGCAGCGCGCTGGCGTCGCTGTCCATGACAAAGTGCACGCCCGCAGCCTCGGCCAGCACGCGCAGCCGGCGCACGAACATCGGGCAATTGCCGGATTCGTCCTCGGGGAGGTGCAGCCCGCCGGCCAGCGGCGTGTCGGTGGTCAAGCCAGGCTCGATGCGCCGGCAGCCGTCGGCGTCGACCAGCCGGTGCGGCACCTTGTGCTCGCGCAGCAGGGCCAGCGCCGGCTCGGCGAGATCCCGGTCGCGCTGGGTACGGAACAGCTGCAGGTAGCCTTGAGATTGCTCGTAGTCGATCTGGAGCTGGCCGCGCAGCGCATGCAGGCATTCGCGGCTGTAGAAGGCCAGGCGCTGCATGCGCAGCTTGTTGATGCGGTAGCGCTCCAGCGTGCACTCGCCCAGCCAGCGCGCGATCCAGCGCCACATGGCCGGATCGGCGCTGGGCCGGAACAGCACGGGCGAGGTGCTGGCGAAGAGGTTGCGCAGCACCTTGCCCGGCATGCCGGGCGCCGCCCAGGGTGTGACATAGCCCGGCGCGATCACGCCAGCGTTGCCGAAGCTCGACTCCTGCGCCGGCGCCGCGCGCCGCTCGACCACGGTTACGTCGAAGCCAGCCTCGCGCAGGTACCACGCGGAGCACACGCCGATGGCACCGGCTCCGATGACGATCACATGCATGGCGCTCCGTAGGTTACTTCAGTTACTTCAGCTCTTTTTGCATCACCACATCGGGCAGCCAGGTGACGATCTCCGGCCACACGGTGACGATGCCGATGGCCACCACCATCATCATGAAGAACGGCAGCGAGACCCGCGCTATGTAGTTACTGTCCTTGCCTGTCATGCTCTGCAGCACAAACAGGTTGAACCCCACAGGTGGCGTCACCTCGGCGATCTCCACCAGCAGCACGATGAATATCCCGAACCATACCAGATCGAAGCCCGCGGCCTGCACCATCGGCAGCACGGTGGCGGTGGTCAGCGCGATCATGGAAATGCCGTCGAGCGCGGTGCCCAGCAGGATGTAGATCACGGTCAGCACGGCGATCAGCGCCCAGGGCGACAGGTGCATCGAGGCCACCCATTCCGCCAGCGCGCGCGGGATGCCCGTAAAGCTCATGGTCACCGACAGGAACGAGGTTGCACCCAGCACGAACATGATCATGGCGGTCAGCCGGGTGGCCGACATCAGGCTTTCCCAGAACGCCTTGCGTGTGAGCGAGCCGCCCACCCACGCCAGCGCCAGCGACGCCACCACGCCGTAGGCGGCCGCTTCCGTGGCGGTGGAGTAGCCTGTGATCATGATCCACGTGATAAAGGCAATCAGCACGATGCACGGCATCAGCTGGCGGATCGAGGCGAGCCGCGAGCGCCAGTTGAAGACTTCCGCCTTCGGCGTCTTGTCCGGGTTCGACAGCGCCCACACCACGATGTAGCCGGAGAACAGCAGCATCAGCAGCAGGCCGGGCAGAAAGCCAGCCAGGAACACGCGGATGATCGACACATCGGCCGAGACCGCATAGACCACCATGGTGATCGATGGCGGGATCAGGATGCCGAGCGTGCCGGCGCACGACAGCGAGCCCAGCGTCACGCGCTCATCGTAGCCGCGCCGGGTCAGCTCGGGCAGCGCCGACTTGGCGATGGTGGCGCAGGTGGCGGCAGACGAGCCCGACACCGAGCCGAAGATGCCGCAGCCCAGGATGTTGACGTGCATCAGGCGCCCGGGGAGCCAGTTCAACCACGGCGAGAGCCCGTTGAACATCTGCTCGGACAGCTTGGTGCGAAACAGTATCTCGCCCATCCACACAAAGAGCGGCAGCGAGGCCAGCGTATACGATGCGCTGGACGACCACCACGCATTGGCCAGGTTGACCAGCGCATCGCGATCGGCAAACACCACCAGCCCCACCCAGGAGGTGACGGCAATGGCCACGGGAATCCACGCGCCGATGACCAGGAAGCCGATCATCACCACCAGCAGGATCAGGGAAATCAGGACGGTGCTCATCAGACGGTCTCCCCGAAGTCGCCGGCGGCCAGCTTGGCTTCCTGCGCCAGCTGGTAGCGCGGCTTTTGCTTGCGCGCCACGCGCAACAGTTCGTCCAGCACCGCCAGCATGAAGCCGGCGCAGCCCAGCACCGCAAAGCTCTGCGGAATCCACAGCGGCACCACGATCTGGCCCTGCGACACATCGCCGATCTCCCAGCTCGCCCAGGCAAAGCTGAACAAGGCCCAGGTCGCGTAGGCGGCGAACACCGCGCAGATGGTCAGCGAGATCAACTCCAGCCACCAGCGCACGCGCGGCTTGACGGCCTCCAGCAGCATTTCCACGCGCACGATGCCGCCGTGCTGGAAGGTCTGGCCGAGTACGAGAAAGGCGGAGGCGGCGCACAGCCACGCAACGATATCGTCGCCGCCCTTGAAGATGAACGTGGTCTCGCGCGAGAACGACATCAGGATCATGATGAGGCAGACCCCGAGGATGCACAGCGCGCCGAGCACGGCAAACAGGTCAAGCAGCCGGTCCAGCCAGCGCTTGTTGACGGAAGTGGCTTCCATGGCGAGTGGGGAGGGTTGATGCGGTGAAAAAGAGGGCGCGGGAGGCTTGCGGCAGCAGGGCCACGGCGGCGTGCAACGCCGCCGTGGCCGGATACGGATCGCTTGATTCTCGCTAGCGCACTGACTGCGGCGCCAACTACAGCGCCAACAACGGCAATGACGGCAACGCCTACTTCTTGTATGCGTCCAGGATGGCCTTGCCGTCGTCGCCAGCGCCCTTGGCCCAGTCTTCCACCATCACCTGGCCAAGCTTCTGCATGTCTTGCTTCAACTGGGGCGAGGGCGGCTGCACCGTCATGCCGTTCTTGCCGAGCACGGCCAGGTATTCACGCGTCTTTTGCTCCGAGATCTGCCAGCCGCGCTTCTCGGCTTCGGCCACCGTCTTGAGCAGGGCGTCCTGGGTTGGCTTGTCCAGCGCCGCGAAGGACTTCTTGCTGACCACCAGCATGTTCTTGGGCAGCCAGGCATCGACGGTGTAGAAGTACTTCACGCTCTCCCAGACCTTGGTATCCACGCCCGTGGCGCCCGAGGACATGAACGAATTGACGGTGCCGGTGGCGAGTGCCTGCGCCAGGTCGGCGGCCTGGATGGTCACTGGCTGCGCGCCCACCAGTTCGGCGATCTTGGAGGTGGCGGGGTTATACGCGCGCCACTTCAGGCCTTTCATGTCGGCCGCGGTGTTGATCGGCTTGTTGGCGTAGATGCCTTGCGGCGGCCAGGCCACCGCGTACAGCAGCTTCATGCCTTGCTTGTCCAGCACCTTGTCGGTGACCGCGCGCGASGCCTGCCACAGCTTGTAGGAGTCCTGGTAGCTGGTCGCCAGGAAGGGCACGGCATCCACGCCGAATACCGGGTTCTCGTTGGCCAGCAGCGACATGAGGATCTCGCCCATCTGCACCTGGCCGGTCTGCACGCCGCGCTTGATCTCGTTGGCCTTGAGCAGTGAGCCGTTGGGATGGATCACGATCTTGAGCTTGCCGCCCGTGGCCTTCTCCACGTCGGTGGCCATCTGCTGCAGGTTTTCGGTGTGGAGGTTGCTCACCGGGTAGCCGGTTGGCAGGTCCCATTTGGTATCCGCCCGCGCGGCCGACGTCATCACGGCAGCGGTGGCAAGCACCCCGCCTAGCAACATGCACTTCAGTGTGGCCTTCCCTTGCATCGATCTCTCCTGGTTGGTCGTTGCGGCTACGTCTGTCTTGGTTTTTGTTCTGAAGTCGTCTTGCCCGCGCCACCTGGCTCAGGGGTGGCGCGGGTTACCTCTGTCCTTGCCGCGGCGCCTCAGGCCGCCGGCTTGATGATGGATTCCAATGCAATTGCCGTGCCCAGCAGTTGCGCGTCGCGCAGTGCACCGTGCGAGAGCATCAGGCCCACGGGCAACTCGTCCGGCTGGTGGCAGGGCAGCGAGATGGAGCAGCCATCGAGGAAGTTGAACGCCGACGTATTGCGCAGCAGCAGGGCGTTGGTGCGGAAGAACAAATCGTCGTCCGCCACCAGCGGGGCGATCGGCGGCGCCACCATCGGCACGGTGGGGCAGGCCACGGCATCGAAGCCTTCGATGCGGGCCGCAACGCGCGCGATCCAGTCGAGGCGGGCGCGCATCAGGTCCACATAATCGGCCGCGCTCATGGCCGCGCCGCGGTCGATGCGCGAGGCGACGCGCGGATCGTATTGCTCGCGCCGCGTGGCCAGCACATGGCGGTGGATGGCATGCGCCTCGGCGGCGGTGAATCCGCCGCCGGCGTTGATGCTGGCCAGCTCGGCTAGCTCCGGCAGGTCGATGTGCTCGATCTGTACGCCGGCCGCGGACAGCCGGCCGAGGGCACGGTCGAACGCGCGCGCCACCGTGTCATCGAGTCCGTCGAGCAGGACCTGGCGCGGGATGGCCAGGCGGATACCCGCCGCGGCCTTGATGACGGGGAGCACCGCCTGGTCGGCGATCACGCTGTCCACCAGCACGCAATCCTGCACCGTGCGCGCCATGGCGCAGGCGGTGTCCAGCGTATAGGAGAGCGGGAAGGCGCCATCCAGCGGCACGCGCCGGGCGGTCGGCTTGAAGCCGGTCAGCCCGCACAGGGCAGCCGGGATGCGGATGGAGCCGCCGGTGTCGCTGCCCAGCCCCGCCACCGCCAGGCCCAGCGCCACGGACACCGCGGCGCCCGACGACGAGCCGCCGGGAATGCGCGCGACCTGCTTGTCCGCGGGGTTCACCGGCGTGCCGAAATGCGGGTTGATGCCCACGCCTGAGAAGGCGAACTCGGTCATGTTGGTGCGCCCGACCAGCGCTGCGCCGCTCTCGCGCAGCCGGCGCACCACCGTGGCGTCGGCCGTGGCCGCCAGCGCGTCGCTGCGCACCGGCGAGCCGGCGCGCGAGGCTTCGCCGGCGATGTTGAACAGGTCCTTGACCGAGACCGGCAGGCCTGCCAGCGGATGCAGCGGCTTGCCCGCCCGGCAGGCCGCGTCGGCGGCCTTGGCGACCTGCGCGGCGGTGTCGAAGGTGGTGTGCAGGAACACGGCGTGCGCGTCCGGCTGCTGCGCGTGCTGCGCAGCCTGGGCGATCACGTCGGCGCGGGAGATCGCGCCATCGCGAAGTTTTGTCTGTAATGTATGGATATCCGTGGGCATGGGGCTCGCGATCAGTCGCGCTCAGGAGGGGGCCGATCGAGTCTATCGAGTGCGTCCGCGCTGCGCAACCAGCCCATGGCGGGGCACGTCCGCGTCCCCGCGATAGTGCGCAGCCCGCGTTCCCCGCCCCTTTTTCGTGCAGAATCCACGGTGACATCCCCGATGTTTTGCTTGGATTTATTTTGTGTTTATCCTCATAATTTGTTAATAAACTGTCAAGCCAAATATGGTGGCCGGGACATCGGGGATACACCTAGTCATCCTTGTCGTTCCATGCGTACACCAACCCCTGAAAGGAGTGAAGACATGGCGCGTAAGCCAGCGACTCAGCCAGCAACTCAGCCAGCAACCGAGCCAGTAGCCGATCAAGCCGAGGGTGGCCAAGCGCCCGCCAGATCTGCGGCCAGCGCGCTGGCGCATCCGTCGGGCCCCAATATCGTTTCGTCTTCGCACCTGGTGTCGGAGCGCAGCCCGGAGCTGTCGGAGTTCGAGTTCGGCCTGAACACGGCCTACAACGCCTACAGCCGCTGGGTGGTACGCTGCATGGGCGCCTCCGGCGTGCGCGACCTGACCTTCCTGGACGTGCTGGTGCTGCATCACGTCAACCACCGGGCGCGCCCCAAGCGGCTCGCCGATATCTGCTTCGTGCTCAACGTCGAGGACACCCACCTGGTCACCTACGCGCTCAAGAAGCTGCAGGGCCTGGCACTGGTGGAGGGCGAGCGCATCGGCAAGGAAGCCACCTACATCACCACCCCCGCCGGCACCGAGGCCTGCGCGCGCTACCGCGAGATCCGCGAGCAATGCCTGACCAGCAATTTTTCCGCCGGCAGTGCCGAGAACGTGGAGATCGGCGAGCTGGCACGGCTGCTGCGTGTGCTGACCGGCCTGTACGAGCAGGCCGCACGCTCGGCAACGTCCCTGTAGCAGCAAGCACACCGCGCGCGGCCGGCCTGCGCCCCGGCCGCGCTGCCGCATGACCGCCCGATTTTTTGCCCGACATCTCCATCACGCCCTAGAAGGAAGCCCCCGTATGCCGCAGTCGCTGCCATCCTCCGCTGCCGTTGTTTCGGACCGTCGCCGCTGGCAATTCTGGATCGATCGCGGTGGCACCTTCACCGATGTGGTCGGGCTCCGGCCGGACGGCATGGTGGTCACGCACAAGCTGTTGTCCGAGAACCCGGAGCAGTACAGCGATGCCGCCGTGGCCGGCATCCGCCACTTGCTGGGGCTGGCGCCGGGCGAGCCGGTCACGCCGGCGCAGGTGGAGGTCGTGAAGATGGGCACCACGGTTGCGACCAATGCCTTGCTGGAGCGCAAGGGCGAGCCGGTGGCGCTGTTCATCACGCGCGGCTTTCGCGATGCGCTGCGCATCGCCTACCAGAACCGGCCGCGCCTGTTTGACCTGAACATCGTGCTGCCGGAGCTGCTCTACCGCGAAGTGGTGGAGGTGGGCGAGCGCCTGGATGCGCAGGGCGAAACGGTGACGCCGCTCGACGAAGCCGCGCTGCGCGCCGATATGCTGCGCGTGTTCGGCAGCGGCATCCGCGCCATCGCCATCGTGTTCCTGCACGGCTACCGCCAGGCGGCGCACGAGCAGGCTGCCGCGCGGATCGCCCGCGAGACCGGCTTTACGCAGATTTCCGTCTCGCACCAGGTGTCGCCACTGATGAAGCTGGTCTCGCGTGGCGACACCACGGTGGTGGACGCCTACCTGTCGCCGATCCTGCGCCGCTATGTCGGGCAAGTGGAGCAGCAGATGCCGGGCGTGCGCCTGCAGTTCATGCAGAGCAGCGGCGGCCTGACCGATGCGCACCGCTTCCAGGGCAAGGACGCCATCCTGTCCGGCCCGGCCGGCGGCATCGTCGGCATGGTGCGCTCGTCGCAGAGCGCGGGCTTCGGGCGCATCATCGGCTTCGACATGGGTGGTACGTCGACCGATGTCTCGCACTTCAACGGCGATCATCCCAACGATTTCGAGCGCGTGTTCGAGACCAGCGTGGCGGGCGTGCGCATGCGCGCGCCCATGATGAGCATCCACACGGTGGCCGCTGGCGGCGGCTCCATCCTGCATTTCGACGGTAGCCGTTTCCGCGTCGGCCCCGATTCGGCCGGCGCCAACCCGGGGCCGGCGAGCTACCGGCGCGGCGGCCCGCTGGCGGTGACCGACTGCAATGTCATGCTCGGCAAGATCCAGCCGCGGCATTTCCCCGCGGTGTTCGGCCCACGCGCCGATGCCGCGCTGGACCGCGACACGGTGGTGGCCAGGTTCGCGGCGCTGGCGCAGGCGGTAACAGACGCGACTGGCGATCAACGCAGCGCCGAGCAGGTGGCTGAAGGCTTCATCGAGATCGCGGTCGGCAATATGGCCAATGCCATCAAGCAGATCTCCGTGCAGCGCGGCCACGACGTGACCGGCTACACACTGACCACCTTCGGCGGCGCCGGCGGGCAGCACGCCTGCCTGGTGGCGGACGCCCTCGGCATGCAGACCGTGTTCGTGCATCCGCTGGCGGGCGTGTTGTCGGCCTACGGCATGGGCCTGGCCGACCGCACCGCCATGCGCGAGCGCGCCGTGGAGACGCGCCTGGACGACAGCGCATTGCCCGCGTTGCAGGCCACGCTCGACGCGCTGGCAAGCGAAGCGCGGCAGGAACTGCTGGAGCAGGAAGTCGCCGAGGCGCAGATCGATGTGGTGCGTCGTGCGCACCTGCGCTATGAGGGCACGGATTCGGCGCTGGTGGTGCCGTTCGGCACCTTACCTGCCATGCAGGCGGCGTTCGATGCCGCGTACCGCCAGCGCTATGCCTTCCTGATGCAGGGCAAGCCGCTGGTCGTGGAAGCCCTGTCGGTGGAAGCCATCGGCAGCAGCGAGCCGCCCGAGGAGAAACTGCCCGACGCGCAGCTGCGCTCCGGCGGCCCCGTACCGGCGGAACTGGTGCGCGTGTTCAGCGGCGGCGCCTGGCACGACACCCGCCTGTTTCCGCGCGATACGCTGCGCCCCGGCGACGTGCTGCCGGGCCCCGCCATCATCGCCGAGCGCAACGCCACCACGGTGGTCGAGCCCGGCTGGCAGGCTGAGCTGACCGCGCGCGACCACCTGGTGCTGACCCGCGCCGTGCCGCGTCCCCAGCGGCGCGCCATGGGCACCGACGCCGATCCGGTCATGCTGGAAGTGTTCAACAACCTGTTCATGTCGATCGCCGAGCAGATGGGCCAGCGGCTGCAGAACACGGCGTACTCGGTCAACATCAAGGAACGGCTCGACTTCTCCTGCGCCATCTTCGATGCCGGCGGCAACCTGATCGCCAATGCCCCGCACATGCCGGTGCACCTGGGCTCGATGGGCGAGAGCATCAAGACGGTGATCGCGCGCAACACCGGGCACATGGCCGATGGCGATGTCTACGTGCTCAACGACCCGTACAACGGCGGCACGCATCTGCCGGACGTGACGGTGATCACGCCGGTCTTCGACGAGGCTGGCGCGGAGATCCTCTTCTACGTTGGCTCGCGCGGCCACCATGCGGATATCGGCGGCATCACGCCGGGCTCGATGCCGCCGGACTCCACGGTGGTGGAGGAAGAGGGCGTGATGATCGACAACTTTCCGCTGGTGAAGGCCGGTGTGCTCGACGATGCCGGCATGCGCGCACTGCTGGCGGGCGCGCGCTACCCGGCCCGCAATATCGACCAGAACATGGCCGACCTGCGCGCCCAGGTGGCGGCCAACGCCAAGGGCGTGGAAGAGCTGCGCAAGATGGTGGTGCAGTTCGGCCTGCCGGTGGTGCGCGCCTATATGGGCCATGTGCAGGACAACGCCGAGGAAGCCRTGCGCCGGGTCATCACCGCGCTGAAGGACGGCGCCTACCGCTACCCGCTGGATAATGGCGCGCAAATCCAGGTACGCGTGACCGTGGATCAGGCCAGACGCGAAGCCGTGGTGGACTTCACCGGTACTTCGGCGCAACTGCCCAACAACTTCAACGCGCCGCGTGCGGTCTGCATGGCGGCCGTGCTCTACGTGTTCCGCACGCTGGTCAACGAGGACATTCCGCTCAATGCCGGCTGCCTCAAGCCGATCAACGTGATCATCCCCGAAGGCTCCATGCTCAATCCGCGCTATCCGGCCTCGGTGGTGTCGGGCAATGTGGAAACGTCATCGTGCATCACCAACGCGCTGTATGGCGCGCTGGGCGTGGTGGCGGCCAGCCAGGGCACCATGAACAATTTCACGTTCGGCAACGCGCGCTACCAGTACTACGAGACCATCTCCGGCGGCAGCGGCGCGGGGCAGGGTTTCAACGGCTGCGACGTGGTGCAGACCAATATGACCAACTCGCGCCTGACCGACCCCGAGGTGCTGGAATGGCGCTTCCCGGTGCGGCTGGAGAGCTATGAGATCCGGCCCGGCTCGGGTGGCGCGGGGCAGTGGCACGGCGGCAACGGCGGCATTCGCAAGGTGCGCTTCCTGGAGCCGATGACGGCGTCGATCTTGTCCAACAACCGCTTGCACGCGCCGTTCGGCATGGCCGGCGGCGAGCCCGGCGCGATGGGCCGCAACTACGTGGTGCGGGGTGACGGGAGCGAGCAAGCGCTGGGCCATGTCGGGCGTTGCGAGATGAAAGCGGGCGATGTCTTCGTGGTGGAAACGCCGGGAGGCGGGGGCTACGGCAAGGTGTAAGGGCGTGGCGAGGGTTTTTACCGATAACGTGAACGCAGGGTGCGACAAAGAATGAAACCCCAATTCCTGTTCAGGTTATTCGCGCCATGCCCATCGCGGCGAAACCGCCCTTTGCGCTCACAAGCGGGTTGCGTTCGATCGTCCATGGCATGGCGTGCCGATTCACGCTGTGCTGACCGATCCCGGCGCCGCTGATGCCGCGATTGGCGGCGCGGTTGGCTTACCTGAGCATCGTCAACGCGCCACCAAGGAGACCCCATGCAGGACAACGCAAGCTGTGCCCACGCGGCCACGGCTGATTTTCATCGCCTGCTGGCGCGCGAGTTGCCTGAGCACGACGAGCAGGACTGGGAAGACGCGCAGCGCGGCTTTGTCGGCACCATCCCCAATGCCAAGGTGGCGCGCGGCAACGGGCACGGCGTGTGGAGCATGGAGGCCTACGGCTTTCTCGACGCCGCCGAGGCGCCGGATACCGTCAACCCCAGCCTGTGGCGGCAGGCGCGCCTGAACCGCATCCACGGCCTGTTCCAGGTCACGCCGCGCATCTTCCAGGTGCGCGGATTCGATATCGCCAATATCACCTTTATCGAAGGCGACACCGGCGTGATCGCGCTGGACGCGCTGACCTGCCCGGAGACCGCCGCAGCGGCGCTCGCGCTGTACCGGGCGCATCGCGGCAACCGCACGTTGCACACCGTGATCTACAGCCACAGCCACGCCGACCACTTTGGCGGCGTGGCGGGGCTGGTTGACGAGGCCGACGTGCGCGCCGGGCGGGTCCAGGTGATCGCGCCCTCCGGCTTTATGCACCACGCCATCGCCGAGAACGTGATCGGCGGCGTGGCCATGGCGCGCCGCGCGCAGTTCCAGTTTGGCCACACGTTGGCCAAAGGGCCGGCAGCGCAGGTGGATGCCGGCCTGGGCAAGACGCTGCCAATGGGCCGCTCGACGCTGATCGCGCCAACGCGGTCGATCGAGGCCGAGCACGAGATCCACGTGATCGACGGGCTGGAGATCGAGTTCCAGCTCACGCCAGAGACCGAGGCGCCCTCCGAGATGCACCTCTTCATCCCGTCCGAGGGCGCGCTCAACCTGGCCGAGAACGCTACCCACAACTTGCACAACCTGTGCCCGCTGCGTGGCGCCAAGGTGCGCGACGCGCTGGCGTGGTCCAAGTACCTGCACCGCGCGCTGCGCCGCTACGGCCCGCGTACCGAGGTGGTGCTGGCCCAGCATCACTGGCCGACCTGGGGCGCGGAGCGCGCCCGGCGCTTCCTGTCCGAGCAGCGCGACCTGTACCGCGTGCTGCACGACCAGACCGTGCGGCTGATGAGCCATGGCCTGAAGGCCGGCGAGATCGCCGAAGGGCTGCAACTGCCGGAGTCGCTGGCCAGGCGCTGGCACACGCGCGGCTACTACGGCACCGTGTCGCACAACGTCAAGGCGATCGTGCAGCACTACCTGAGCTGGTACGACGCGCATCCGGCCAACCTGCATGCGCTGCCGCCGGTGGCCGCCGCGCGCAAGCACCTGGAATACATGGGCGGCATCGACGCCGTGATGGCCAAGGCCCGCGCCGACTACGAGCGCGGTGAGTTCCGCTGGGTGGCCGAGGTGCTCAAGCACGCGGTCTACGCGCATCCCGCGCATGCCGAGGCGCGCGAGCTGGCGGCCAGCGCGCTGGAGCAGATGGGCTTCCAGGCCGAATCGGCGACGTGGCGCAATGCCTACCTGCTGGCCGCGCGCGAGTATCGCGAAGGGCCGCCGCAGGCTAATCCGCAGGGGCCGCCGGCCAACGCGCTGATGGGCGCGATGAGCAACGAGCTGCTGTTCGACGCGCTGGCGGTGCGCATCCACGGCCAGCGCGCGCAGGGCATGGCGTGCCAGATCGGCTGGCAGTTCACCGACAGCGGCGAGCATTGGGTGAGCACGCTGTCCAACTGCGCGTTGAGCAGCCTGCAGGTGGAGGCGGCCGATGTGGTGGCCGATGTGGCGGACACGGCGGACGTGGTCATCGAGACCAGCCGCGACACGCTCGACGCCATCCTGACCCAGCGCTGGACGGCGGCCGAGGCCGTGGCGCAAGGCCGGCTCACGCTGCGCGGCGACGCGTCGCTGCTGCCGCGCTTCATGGGCTTGCTGGACCAGTTCAGCGGCAGCTTCCCGGTGGTGGACGCGGCGCCCTGGCCGGATTGGGTTTAGGTGATTTAAGTGGCTTGTGAGGCGCAATTGGCCCGGATGTCGCCCGGCCCGCGTGATGGCTGCGGAGCTTGTCCGGGCCGCCGCCGCCTTTGTCTGTCGAGCCACCTCTGCTGCAACGCGGGAACCCCCTCTCGACAAGGTATAATCCCGGTTTCCCGCCAGCACGGCGCCCCAACCAGCGGCGCCGGCCGGTAGCAGCCCCTACCTCCTGCCCTCCCGACCGCTCAGACCATGGCGCATTTCTCGTGCTTCCCCGGTGCATTGGCGCTTTCCGCCTTTCGCCAGCAACGCCTGCTCACCGCCCTCAAGCAGATCGACGCCGACATCGAGTCGGTGCACGGCCAGTTCCTGCACTTTGTCGACACCGACGTGCCGCTATCGCAAGACGACAGCGCCCGCATCGCCGCGCTGTTGACCTATGGCGCGCCTTTCGAGGCACAAACCGACGGTGATCGCTTTGTGGTGATTCCGCGCTTCGGCACCATCTCGCCGTGGGCCAGCAAGGCGACCGACATCGCGCACAACTGCGGCTTCGAGCACGTACACCGCATCGAGCGCGGCATCGAGATCACCGTGATCTGCAAGAAGGGCCTGCTGCGCGGGCGCAAGACGCTGGATGCCGGCACGCGCGCCGCGGTGGCTGCCCACCTGTTCGACCGCATGACCGAAAGCGTGGTGGCTTCGCGTGAAGACGCCGCCGGCCTGTTCCAGGAACTGCCGGCCAAGCCGCTGCGCTTCATCGACATCTCCGGTGGCCGCGCCGCGCTGGCGCAAGCCAATACCGAAATGGGCCTGGCCCTGTCGGAAGACGAGATCGACTACCTGGTCGACGCCTACGCCAAGCTGGAGCGCAACCCGACCGACGTCGAGCTGATGATGTTCGCGCAGGCCAACAGCGAGCACTGCCGCCACAAGATCTTCAACGCCACCTGGACCATCGACGGCGTGCAGCAGGACAAATCCCTGTTCGCCATGATCCGCAATACCCACCAGCTCAACCCGCAAGGGTCGATCGTGGCGTACTCGGACAACTCCGCGGTGATGGAAGGCGATGTGGCTGAGCGCTGGTTCCCGCGCGGCACCGAGCAGAAGTACGGCCGCCATGAGGCGCTGACCCACACGCTGATGAAGGTGGAGACGCACAACCACCCGACCGCCATCTCGCCGTTCCCCGGGGCCTCCACCGGCGCCGGCGGTGAAATCCGCGACGAAGGCGCCACCGGCCGTGGCGGCAAGCCCAAGGCTGGCCTGACCGGCTTCACGGTCTCCAACCTGATGCTGCCCGACGCCGTGGAAGGCTGGGAAAACGCGCGTGACGCGGCCCAGCCGGTGGCGCACCGCAACCCGGACGACAAGGTGAGCGTGACCGGCAAGCCGGACCGCATCGCCTCGCCGCTGCAAATCATGACCGAAGGCCCGCTCGGCGGCGCCGCGTTCAACAATGAATTCGGCCGCGCCATCCTGGGCGGTTACTTCCGCGTCTACGAGCAAAACGTGGGCGGCACCGTGCGCGGCTATCACAAGCCGATCATGATCGCCGGCGGCATCGGCAACATCGACGCCGGCCACACGCACAAGAAGGCGCTGCCGGCCGGCTCGCTGCTGATCCAGCTGGGCGGCCCGGGCATGCGCATCGGCATGGGCGGCAGCGCCGCCAGCTCGATGGCGACCGGCACCAATACCGCCGACCTGGACTTTGATTCGGTCCAGCGCGGCAACCCGGAAATGGAGCGGCGCGCGCAGGAAGTCATCAACGCCTGCTGGCAGCTCGGCGACGACAATCCCATCCTGTCGATCCACGACGTGGGCGCGGGCGGCATCTCCAATGCCTTCCCCGAGCTGGTGGACGGCGCGGGCCGCGGCGCGCGCTTCGACCTGCGCCAGGTGCACCTGGAAGAGTCGGGCATGAGCCCGGCCGAGATCTGGTGCAACGAGTCGCAGGAACGCTATGTGATGGCGGTGGCGCCGGAGTCCTTCCCGCTGTTCCAGACCATGTGCCAGCGCGAGCGTTCGCCGTTTGCCGTGGTGGGCATCGCCACCGAAGAGCAGCAGCTGCAACTGGTCGATGCGCATGTCGACGCGGCGCTCAAGGAACACTATGCCGTGAACATGCCGATGGACGTGCTGCTGGGCAAGCCGCCGCGCATGCACCGCGACGTCAAGCACGTGGCGCAAAGCCTGCCCCCGGTGGACGTGACCGGCATCGCGCTGGACAAGGCCGTGCGCGATGTGCTGCGCCACCCGACCGTGGCCAGCAAGTCGTTCCTGATCACCATCGGCGACCGCACGGTTGGCGGCATGAACGCGCGCGACCAGATGGTCGGCCCCTGGCAGGTGCCGGTGGCCGACGTGGCGGTGACCACGCTCGACTACAAGGGCCGCGCCGGCGAAGCCATGACCATGGGCGAGCGCACGCCGCTGGCCGTGATCAACGCCCCCGCCTCGGGCCGCATGGCCATCGGCGAGGCGCTGACCAACCTGGCCGCCGCGCCGGTCAAGGACCTGGGCAAGGTCAAGCTGTCCGCTAACTGGATGGCCGCCTGCGGCGTAGACGGCGAAGACGCCAAGCTGTACGACACCGTGCACGCGGTCGGCATGGAACTGTGCCCGGCGCTGGGCATCAGCATCCCGGTGGGCAAGGATTCGCTGTCCATGCGCACCAAGTGGCAGGACGACGGCGTCGACAAGGAAGTGGTCGCGCCGGTCTCGCTGATCATCTCGGCGTTTGCCGCCGTGGATGACACCGACCGCACCCTGACCCCGCAACTGCGCACCGATGCGGGCGACAGCGTGCTGATCGCCATCGACCTCGGCCGTGGCAAGAACCGCCTGGGCGGCAGCATCCTGGCCCAGGTGACGCAGCAGGTTGGCGACACCACGCCGGACGTGGACAGCGCCGAAGACCTGAAGAACTTCTTCAACGTGATCCAGCGCCTGAACCGCGACGGCAAGCTGCTGGCTTACCACGACCGCTCCGACGGTGGCTTCATGGCAGCGCTGGCCGAAATGGCCTTTGCCGGCCATTGCGGCCTGTCGCTCAACGTCGACATGCTGGCGCTGGACCCCGTGCAGGAGCAGGACTTCGGCGACGCCAAGAACTGGGCGCAGCAAATCTCCGGCCGCCGCGACGAGCAGACCCTGCGCGCGCTGTTCTCGGAAGAGCTCGGCGCGGTGATCCAGGTACGCCAGGAAGAGCGCGATGCCGTGTTCGCCGTGCTGCGCGAAGTTGGCCTGTCGGCCTGCAGCCATGTGGTGGGCAAGCCCAATGCCACCGACCAGATCGAGATCTACCGAGACGCCAAGAAGGTCTTCGGCGCCGCGCGCAGCGAGCTGCAGCGCACCTGGAGCGAAGTCAGCTGGCGCATCGCGCGCCTGCGCGACAACCCGGCTTGCGCCGACAGCGAATACGATCGCGTGCTCGACGCGGCGGACCCGGGCATCTCGCCGGTGCTGACTTTCGATCCGGCACAAGACATCGCCGCACCGTTCGTGGCCACAGGCGCGCGTCCGCGCGTGGCGATCCTGCGCGAGCAGGGCGTCAACTCGCAGATCGAAATGGCGTACAGCATGGACCGCGCCGGCTTCGACACGCACGACGTCCACATGAGCGACCTGATCGCCGGGCGCGCCAACCTGGCCGACTTCTCCGGCTTTGTCGCTTGCGGCGGCTTCAGCTACGGCGACGTGCTGGGCGCCGGCGAAGGCTGGGCCAAGACCATCCTGTTCAACGCGCAGATGGCCGAGCAGTTCGCGGCCTTCTTCAACCGCCAGGACACCTTCGCGCTGGGCGTGTGCAACGGCTGCCAGATGATGAGCAACCTCGCCCCGATCATCCCCGGCGCGGGCGCATGGCCCAAGTTCACCCGTAACCAGTCGGAACAGTACGAAGCGCGCTACGTCACCGTGGAAGTGCAATCCTCGCCGTCGATCTTCTTCGCTGGCATGGAAGGCAGCCGCATCCCCATCGTGGTGGCGCACGGCGAAGGCTTCGCCGACTTCTCGCAGCAAGGCGACAAGAGCCAGGCCCAGGTGGCGCTGCGTTTCGTGGACAACCACGGCGCGCCGACGCAAACCTACCCGCTGAACCCGAATGGCTCGCCGGACGGCATTACCTCGGTGACCACCACCGATGGCCGCTTCACCGTGCTGATGCCGCACCCGGAGCGCGTGTTCCGCACCGCCACCATGAGCTGGGCGCCGGACGCCTGGAAGCAGGTGGAAGATGGCGGCAGCCCGTGGATGCGCATGTTCCGCAACGCGCGCAAGTGGGTGGGCTGAACGGCCTGCTGTTCTTCACGCTGTAGAAAGGAAAAGCCCGCTTCGCGCGGGCTTTTGTCTTTTCTGGTCGGGGCATTTGCCGAAGCCGGGGAACGGGCCAAAGCCGAGTGCTATGACGACGGCTGTCTCTCCCTCTCCCCTCCGAGGGAGAGGGCCGGGGAGAGGGGCGGCTTAGCTAGGAGCCACTGCAAGCGAAGCCCGTGGTTTTCCCGCTCAAGCCACCCGCCGTGTACTCCAGGCCTGATAAACGTAATACAACGGCCGCTGTGGATCCGATTGCCTGGCCGATGCCGGCGCCGCGCCGCGGATCTGCATGGTGACCAGCACCATGCGCGCGGCTTTCACGGGGGAGTAGCGGTCGCGCAGCGGCAGCATGGGCAGCACGGCGCGCCATTCCGGGGGCAGGCCATCGTGGCTGAAGGTGCCGAGCGCGCAGTAGCCCCATCCTTCGGATGTGAGGTGCCAAAGTTGCCGGTAGGGGCTGCCGCCTGTTGCCGCTGATGCCACTGATGCCACTGAAACCACTGATGCCACTGAAGCCATGGTCTCCCTCGTTCGCGTGCCGGTGCCCGCTGTGGGAGATCTGGCGGGCTTGCGCTATCCAGGCTGCGCGCCGGCCAGGGTGGTGGTGGCGCGCATGGCCTTGATATTACCCATGTGCGGCGGCGGTGGGAATGCTCCGCGCGCTTTGTGAGTGCGGCAGCACGCACACCACACACCATGTTTGGTGCCCGGCATACAGTGCATCACCCGGAGTTCGTCACTTGCCGGCGGCGGGGCTTTCTTGTCCTACAGCCCGCTGAACCCGTTATACCCCTGGTCTTCCCAGTAACCGCCCGGATTCTCGTTGGTCACGAAGAGCGCGGCGATATGCTTGGGGTTCTTGAAGCCGAGCTTGGTCGGCACCCGCAGCTTGAGCGGGTAGCCATACCGGGCGGGCAGCGGCTCGCTGCCAAAATCCAGCGCCAGCATGGTTTGCGGGTGCAGCGCGGTTTCCATGTCGAGGCTGGAGTAATAGCGGTCCGCGCATTTGAAGCCGATATAGCGGGCGGTGGTGTCCGCGCCGATGCGTTCCAGGAAGGTGCGCAGCGCAACGCCGCGCCATTCGCCGATCGCGCTCCAGCCTTCGATGCAGATATGCCGCGTGATCTGCCCCGCCTGCGGCAGCGCGCGCAGTTGCGCCAGGCTCCATGCGCGCTTGTCGGCGACGAGCCCGGAGACTTCGAGGCGGTAGCCGGCACCGTCGACCTCCGGCACGTCGTACTCAGGATAGAAGGCGTTGAACGGGAAGGGCTGCGTGATCTGGCTGCGGGCGTAGGTGGGGGCGAGCCGGTTGCGGTTGAACAGCCAGGCCTGCACGCGATCGTTCCAGTGCGACATTGACCACAGCACCTTGTCCACGGCGTCGCCATCCTGCAAGGTGCAGCCCGCCAGCATGGACAGGGCGCCTAGCGACAGCGAGGAGCGCAGCAACAGGCGCCGCTGGAGCTGCACGAGCTGGGGCTTGAAATCAGCCGCGCTTGGCGGCTCCGAGGCCGGCATGACGATCCGCTTGTCATCGTTGGGGGCGCTCATGCTTCGACATCTCCATGGCCAGCGCGCCCGGCGCGTCCAGTCAACATTGGCAACAAGGTGGCCGGCACCAGGATGACCAGCGCCAGGTGAATCACCACAAAACCCACGATCCCCGCCATGGCAAGGAAATGCACGTGGCGCGCCGTGTCGAACCCGCCAAACAGCGTCGCCAGCCAGTCCAGCTGCACGGGCTTCCAGATGGCCAGCCCGGATGCCACCACCAGCACGCCCAGCAGCAGCACCGCCACATACATCAGCCGCTGCACCGCGTTGTAGGCGCCGGGCCGATGCGGCAGGCGCAGCCGGATGGCAAGCGACGCGTCACGCAGGACGCCGCGCGCGCTCAGCGGCAGGAAGTGGCGCCGGAAATGCCGCGTGGCGAGGCCATAAGCCAGGTAGACCAGGCCATTGGCGGCCAGCAGCCACATGGCCGCGAAATGCCATGCGATCGAGCCGCCCAGCCAGCCGCCCACCGTCGCCCAGGCCGGAAATTTGAAGGGAAACAGCGGCGAGGCGTTGTAGATCGCCCAGCCGCTCATCACCATGCAGGCCATGGCGAAGGCGTTGATCCAGTGCGTGGCGCGCACGACCAGCGGATGGACGATGGCGCGCCGCGCGGACGCGGAGGAGGGGAGCTTGCGCATGACGGGGAACGTTGGCGGGACAGCAAGGTTCCAGGCCGGACGGCGCCGGCCCGGGCGGGTCTTACATCGGCGGCACGACGCCTTGCTTGCCGGCCGAGATAAAGCGCGCGGTCAGCCCGCCGTCGGCGCCTTTGCTGGCAAACAGCACGATATGCGCGCCGGGGACCAGCAAGGAGCGGTCGCCGGGTTCCAGGTTGACGATGGGCACGTCGTTGGGGATCACGATGCGCTTTTCGCCGTCGGGGTACTTCACGGTGATGGTGCGGCCGTTGCTGACCACCACGTTGCCCACGGTGCCGTTGGTCATGCTGCTGTTTTTGCCGAGGTCCCACGCACGGTGGCCTTCGCCGCTGCCGCGCATGCTCGGCGGGAACACGTGCACCTCGAGTGCCTTGAGCGAGCCATCCGCCTGCGGCACGGCGGCCGAGCCGATATAGCTGCCGGGCTTGATCTCATCGACCTTGGCCAGCGTCACCGCGCGCACCGCGGTGTCCTTGGTCAGGCCCACTTCCAGGTCCTGTCCCGAGCGTGTGCGCACCTTCAGCGTGTCGCCGGCGAAGGCGGTCACGGTGCCGCGCACGCCGGTCGGCGTGGCGGCGGGAGCGGGCTGTGCCAGCACCGCGGGCGCAGCGGCAAACATGGCGCCGGCGAGCAGCGCCGGGGCCACCAAGGTACGCGTCAACATGCTCGAAACGATCTTCATCCTGGAACTCCTGGTGCGTGGAAAGTGCTATGCAGGTTAGGGGAGAGGGCGGGTCGCTCGGATGACTTTTTGATGACCAAAATGTCATAAATCGGGGCTCCGGCCACCGCTAGAATGGCGGCATACCGTTGAATGGCTTTGCGCATCATGAGCATCCTCGTCATCGAAGACGACCCCAAGACCGGCGATTACCTCAAGAAGGGTTTGCGCGAAAGCGGCTACGCCGTGGATCTCGCGCGCACCGGTACGGACGGTCTGCACATGGCGCTGGAGCACGCCTACGACCTCGTCGTGCTCGACGTGATGCTGCCGGGCATCGACGGCTGGGAAATCATGCGCACGCTGCGCGCGCGGCGCGACCTGCCGGTGATCTTCCTGACCGCGCGCGACCATGTCAACGACCGCATCCACGGGCTTGAGCTCGGCGCCGACGATTACCTCGTCAAGCCGTTTTCGTTCATCGAGCTGGTGCTGCGCATCCGCACGCTGCTGCGCCGTGGCGTGGTGCGCGAGGCGGAGCTGTTCGAATTCGCCGACCTCAAGCTCGATGTCCTGCGCCGCAAGGTGACGCGCCAGGGCGTGGAGATCGTGCTGACCAACAAGGAATTCCTGCTGCTGCACCTGCTGGTCAAGCGCCAGGGCGAGGCGCTGTCGCGCACGCTGATTGCCGCCGAGGTGTGGGACATGAACTTCGACAGCGACACCAATGTCGTCGACGTGGCCATCAAACGGCTGCGCGCCAAGGTCGACCAGCCCTTCGACAAGAAGCTTATCCATACCGTGCGCAGCATCGGCTATACCTTTGGCGAGGGCGCGTGAAAGCCTGGTCCTCGCGCTCGCTGACCGCGCGCACGACGTTGTCGTTCGCCGCGATTGCCTGCGTGGTGATCGGCGCGCTGGGCGCGTATTTCTACCAGTCCGTCAAGACCTCGATGGAGGCCCGCGCCGATCTGCAGCTGATCGGGCGCGTGGCGCATTTCCGCCGGTTGGCCAGCGATGTGTACACCGTCGGCGAGCTCAAGGACCGGCCTTTGCTGTTCGAATCCATGCTCGGCGCCGAGCGCGACGTGCTGATTTTCCGCAAGCCGGGCGAGCCGCCGTTCATCCACGTCAACCCGGACAACCTGCCGGTGCCGGCAAAGCTTGAGGCGTCCCCGCCGGGCGACGGCGCCGGCCTGAGCGCGGCCAGCATCCTGCGCACCCGGCTGGACAACGGCGTGCCGGTGCACTGGGCGGCCGCGATGGCGCGCTCCAGCGAGGACGGCGGCGTGGTCGAGGTGATCGCCGCGCATCCGATGAGCAACGAAGTGCGGATGCTCGCCGCCTACCGTGACCGCGTGGTGCTGGCCGCGCTGGTCGGCATGCTGGCGGCGACCGCGCTCGCCTTCTTCGCCATCCGGCGCGGGCTCAAGCCGGTAGGCAGCATCGCCGCGCGCGCCGCCGAGATCAGCCCCGCCAGCCTCGCCGTGCGCCTGGATGAGCGGGATGCTCCCGCCGAGCTGCGCGGCCTCGTCGGCGCGTTCAACGCCATGCTGGACCGGCTGGCCGACGGCTACGAGCGGCTGTCCCAGTTCTCCGCCGACCTGGCCCACGAGATCCGCACGCCCGTGGGCGCGCTGATCGGCCAGACCCAGGTCACGCTGAGCCAGTCGCGCCGGCCGGAGGAATACCAGGACGTCCTCGAGTCCAACCTGGAGGAGCTGAACCGGCTCGGCCATATCGCCGAGAACATCCTGTTCCTGGCGCAGGCCGACCATGCCGGGCTGGTTATCGAGCGCGCCCCGGTGTCGCTGCCTGACGAGCTCAACAAGATCGCCGAGTATTTCGAAGGGCCGGCGGACGAGAAGGCGATGACATTCGAAGTGGAGGCACTCGGCACGGTCTGGGCCAATCCGCTGCTGTGCCGCCGCGCCATCAACAACCTGGTGGTCAATGCCGTGCGCTACGGCGCGCCGGGCAGCGTGGTGCGGCTCAGCAGTACCGAAGAGCCTGACGGCATCGTCGTTGCGGTGGAAAACCAGGGCGAGGCCATCCCGCAAGGCCAGCTCGACCGCCTGTTCGACCGCTTCTATCGCGGCGATGCGGCGCGCAGCCGGGTCACCGAGTCCAACGGCCTCGGCCTGGCCATCGTGAAGGCCATCATGGTGCTGCACGGCGGCGGCGTGATGGCCAGTTGCCCCGCGCCGGGGCTGGTGCGGTTTGCGCTGCGGTTCCCGCGGCAGCAAGGGTTGGCTTCCTGAGCTTGTGGCGGCTGGCGCCTGCCAGCCGTGCGCGCGGGATCCCCGCGCGCTTCATTGCCGTCTCGTTTCTAGCGTGACAGCAGCGTTACAGCAGGGTATCCAGCAGATCCGGGCCAAACACCTCCCGGTGCACCCGGTCCGCGTTCACGCCACGCGCCTGCAGTGCCGCGCGCTGTGCTTGCATGAACGGCAGCGGCCCGCACAGGTAGAAGTCCGCATCCGCAAGATCTTCGTCGGCCAGAATCACATTGATATCCATGCGGCCGGGCAGGGCGGGTTGCGCCAGAAATTCCGCCGGCTCCTCGGATTCCAGGAAAAAGTGCGTGCGCAGCTTGGGCAGCTTGCGGGCGGCATGCTTGACGTCCTTCAGGTGCGCCACGTGCGAAGCCATGCGCGCGGCGTGGCCGAATACGACCTTGCGTGAAGGATTGCGCTGCGCGACGGTGTTCAGCGCGCTGATCATGGGCGTGACACCGACGCCGGCCGAAAGCAGCACGATGGGGGTGCTGGGCTCGATGCGCGGGGCGAAGTCGCCGAAGGGCTGGCTGACCAGCAGCACGTCGCCTTCGCGGGCGTTTTCGTGCAGCCAATTCGAGACCGCGCCGGCGGGCAGGTCCTCGCCATTGCCGCGGTCGCGCTTGACCGAGATGCGCCAGGTCTTGCCGTTGGGCGCGTCGGACAAACTGTACTGGCGCTGCTGGAAGGCGCCGGGGGTGAGTTCCACCACCACGGAGATGTACTGGCCGGGCAGGAAGTCGGCCAGCGTGGTGCCGCCCACGGCTTCGAGCGTGAAGGCGGTGATGTCGGCGCTTTGTTCTTCGCGCGTGACGATGCGCACGGGCTGGCGGTGATCGGGGCCGGTTTGCGCGCGCTCGTAGAGGCGGGCTTCCGCGGCGATCAGTTCGGCGGCGAGCAGCCAGTAGGCTTCGTCCCAGGCGGCGACCAGCGCCGGGGTGGCGGCGTCGCCGAGCACTTCGCCGATGGCGCCGAGCAGGTGGCGCGCGACAATGGCGTAGTGGCTGGGCTTGATGCCAACCGAGACGTGCTTGTGGACGATGCGGCTGACCACCGGAGCCAGGGCGCTGTTGTCGCCATAGTTGGCGGCGTAGGCAAACACGGCGGAGGCCAGCGACTGCTGCTGCGAACCGTTAGCCTGGTTGCCCATGTTGAACAGGTTGGTCAGCTCGGGCCGGTCGGCAAACATGTTGCGATAGAACGTCTGGGTAATGGCCAGGCCATGTTCGCGCAGCACGGGCACGCTCGCGTCGATCAGGGGTCTCGATTGTTCGGACAGCACGGCAACCTCCAAAGATGTGCAGAAAATGCAACAAAAAAGAAAAATGACTCCGCAGCGTGGTGCGGTGGCGGCGTACGGTCTGGGTGCAATCCTGGTTCTGCCTGGACGCAGTCAGGTGGCGACGCCTTGAAACCGATTTTATTAAACATGCATTTGCAATGCAACATAAAATTTGCGGCAGCGCGCAAAGATGCATCTTTGGTCCATGTTAGACTGCGGCAGCCGTCACACTGAGGCGCAATACCTGCCGGAGCCCCATCCTGGCTACCCCATACATCATCGCCGCAAACCGGATTTTTCCATGAGACTGACCGACTACACCGACTACAGTCTGCGGACCCTGATCTATGTGGCGGTCCATCCTGGCGAACTGGTCACCATCCAGCACATCGCGGATGCGTTCGGCATTCCCAAGAACCACCTGATCAAGATCGTGCAAAAGCTCGGCCAGGCCGGCTTCCTGCATACGGTGCGCGGGCGCGCAGGTGGCATCGCGCTGGGCCGGCCGGCTGCGCAGATCAATGTGGGCGAAGTGATCCGGACCATGGAGTCGGATTTCAACCTGGTGGAGTGCTTCCAGGGCGACGACAACCACTGCATCATCACCCGCGTATGCGGCTTGCGCGGCGTGTTGTCCGCGGCGTTGCGGGCTTATTTCGAGGTGCTGGACGCGTATAGCCTGCAGGATCTGGTGGAGAAGCCTGCGGCGCTCACGCGGGCATTTGGCGACGGTGGCGCCGCCACCCTGACCGGCATCCCGATCAAGAACGTGACGCGCAAGGCCAAGGCCTCCCAGGCGGCAGCCGAGGACGCTGGCGAGCAGTAAGCCCGCGTTGCGCCGGTCTCCCGGCTGGCGAGGTCGGCCCGGGTTCAGGCCGGCGTCTTGCGAAACGAGATGGCGAAGCGGTTCCAGCTGTTGATCGTGGCAATCAGCAGGGTCAGGTCGACCAGCTCGGCGTCGCCGAAGTGGGGGCGAACCGCTTCCCATACGGCGTCGGGCACATGATCCTGGGCGACCAGCGTGACGGCTTCCGTCCAGGCCAGGGCGGCGCGCTCGCGGTCGGTGAAGAAGGGCGTTTCACGCCAGACCGACAGGGTGGCCAGGCGGCGGTCATTCTCGCCGCCCTTGCGCGCATCGGTGGTGTGCAGGTCGATGCAATAGGCGCAGCCATTGATCTGCGAGGCGCGCAGGCGCACCAGTTCTACCAGCGGTTTTTCCAGGCCGCTCTTGCCGATGCGTTCTTCCAGGCCGAGCACGGCCTTGATGGCGGCGGGGCTGGCTTTGTAGAAGTCGAGACGTTGTTCCATGGTTTGCTCCTGCCTTGCGTTTTGCGCCATCGGTGTGAAGGCGCGACAGGAACAAGAATAGGACGGCGACTGGCTATGCAAAATAGCCAGTTTTCTCTAATTTGAGGTAACCAGTGGCGGGCCGTCCGCCGCTAGCGCCCCGGCCAGCGTCTCCATGCCGGCGTGGATGTCCGCCACGCTGATGCCACCGTAGCCAAACAGGATGCCAGGCACCGGCGCCTGCCCGCCGTACATGCCCGCAATGCCATACAGGCCGACCGATGCGGCGGCGGCGCGCGCGATCAGCGCGGTTTCGTCTTGCGGCATCTTCAGGTGGGCCACCATGTGGATGCCCGCTGCCGGCGCGTGGGGCGTGAACCACGGGCTCAACGGGCCCTGCAGGTGCGCAAGCAACGCGGCGCGGCGTGCGGCGTACTCCTTGCGCATGCGCCGCAGGTGCTTGGCGAAGTGGCCGTCGAGCATGAACCTGGCCAGCGCCGTCTGCGTCATGGTGCAGCTGTGCCAGTCGCTGATCTGCTTGGCCCTGCGCACGGCTGTGCCCAGCGGCGCCGGGGGGATCACGTAGCCGATGCGCAACTCGGGGAAGATCGTCTTGGAGAAGGTGCCGACGTACGCCACCACCCCTGTCTTGTCCAGGCTCTTGAGCGACTCCACCGGGTGGCCCATGAAGCGGTACTCGCCGTCGTAGTCGTCCTCCAGCACCAGCGCGCCACGGCGTTGCGCCCACTCGAGCAGGGCCACGCGCCGCTCCAGGCTCATCGCCATGCCCAGCGGAAACTGGTGGGACGGCGTGACGTAGACAATGCGCGCGTTGTCCGGCAGGCCGTCCACTACCAGCCCCTGCGCGTCCACAGGGACATAAGCCACCTGCGCGCCCAGCGCGGAAAACGCAATGCGCGCGGGCGGATAGCCGGGATCCTCCACCGCCACCACGTCGCCGGGGCGGATGACCACCCGCGCCATCAGGTCGATCGCCTGCTGCGCGCCGTGCGTGACGATGACGTCCTGCCAGTTGCTCACCACGGCGCGGCTGAACGCCAGGTAGCGCGACACCGCAAGCCGCAATTCCTGCTCGCCGGCGGGATCCCGGTAGCTGCCGCGCCCCCGGGCCTGCACGCGTAGCGCGTGGCTGACGCAGCTGCGCCATTTGTCGAAGGGAAACATGCCCTTGTCGGTGACGCCGCCCACGAAGTCGAACGCTGGCGCGGCGCCGGGTGGCGTATGGGGAAGGGTGTCGGGCAGCGCCTCCCAGATCGAGCCGGAGCCGGCGCTGGGGGACAGCGATGACGGAGATGGTGCCAGGCCCGTCATCTCGTGCGCGACGAACGTGCCGTCGCCGGCGCGGGAGCGCAGGTAGCCCTCGGCAATCAACCGCTCGAACACGTCGAGCGTGGTCTTGCGCGACACCCCAAGCTGCGTGGCAAGGTCGCGGGTCGACGGCAGCCTCTCGCCCGGCGCCAGGCGGCCGTCGACGATGCCCGCCCGCAACTGTCGATAGAGTTGGCCGGCAAGGCCCTGCCGGCCGTGAATGCTCAAATGGACATCCATCTCTTGATCTTGTGTTGGTGGTTACCCGGGCCCGGCACGATGCCACAGGCTGAGGCGGGCAGGTGGGAAGCGTGGGGAGCGTGGTCTTGTTCGGCGGGCATCGCGGGAAGCCTTAACCTTCCCGCCCGTCGGCCCGGGGCCGGGTCAGGTAGGGCACGTACTTCAGCAGGTACAGCGCGAAGGCCGCCATCCAGAGCGCCGCCGTGCTGGCGATCCAGAACGGTTTGTATTGCGGCAACAGCAGCGGCCCGATCACGCGGACGACAGCAGCCAGGCCGATGCACGCGTAAGCGGCGTTCTCCATCGCACCCGCTTCCAGTTTTCGGCCGGTGTGGCCCAGCGCGGTGCGCGTGATCATTCCCAGGATGGCGCAGCCGATCGCGCCCACGGTGAGGGCGTGCAGCGCCGTCGAGCGGTCGGCCCAGCCCAGGGCGGATGCCGCCAGCAGCACCAGGCCCAGCGGCAGGCAGGCATACGCCAGGTGAAGGATGGCGATCAGCGGCTTGCGCACCGTGTGCCACGAGCGCCAGCCGCCAAGCCGCAGCGCTTGCGCCAGCGCAGCCAGCAGCGCGATGGCTGCGGTTGCCATGCCGCGCGGCGCCAGCGTGCAAGCGATCATCGCGGCCAGCGTCAGCGCCACCACGCTGCGCTCCACCGGCATCGAGCGCCGGATGCGTACGCCGGGCACGGTATTGGCGGTGAACATCGGGATCACCCGCCCGCCGATCACGGTAATGAAGATGACGACCAGGCCGATGCCGGCATCGGCACTTTGCAGCGCGATGTGCACGGCGCCTCTCGCCATCGCGAGGTGGAACACCACGTTCAGCAACCACAGCAAGAACAGGGCGGCGGCAAGGCCGTAGTTGCGCGCGCTGCCGGCGCGCACCAGCACGCGCAGGAAGGCGGCGGCGCACAGCAGCAGGAAGGCGAGGTCCAGCACGGCCGCGGCAGGGGCGGGCCCGGTCCACATCGCCACGCGTGCCGCGATCCACACAGCGGCGAGACTACCCAGCAGCCAGCCCTGCGGCGTCTGCTGTCCCGTCCAGTTCTTGCCGGCGGTAAACAAGAAGCCGGCCACAACCGCGGCGGCAAAGCCAAACACCATCTCGTGCGCATGCCATAGCATGCCGCCGATGGCCGGCTGTGCGCCAGGCCACGGCCACCAGCCCAGGTAGATGGCTGCCCACACGCCGATGGCCACCACGGCGAAGCCCGCTGCCAGCAGATAGAAGGGCCGGAACGCAAGCGCAAGCGCGGGGTGGCCGTGGTATCCGGCGCCGGCTGGTGGCCGGGTAGGTGGTGGCCGGGTAGATGGCCGGGTCTGTGGCAGGGGCAGCATGACGCCTCTCGCAAAGGGTTGGATGAAACGCGGATTGCCGTTGGTGTTTGTCGGTGTTTGCAGGTGCTTCCAGGTCTTTGTCCGTGCGCTTGCCAACAGAGCTCGCATATCGTGCGGCGCAGCAACCTGTGAACGATTCTATAAAACAAGTATTTCAAATGCAACATAAAATACGGGTGTGTCAACGAGGTGACACGCTCCCGCGCGCCTTTAATGCGCGGCCGCACCAGCGGCAGCATTGCCGCCCTTGGCCGGCTTGGTGAACCAGATCAGCGGAATGATCACGATGAAGATCACGCCCGAGATCCAGAAGATATCGTTCAACCCAAGCATGGCGGCTTGCGTGGTGAGGTTGCGTTCGAAGAACGCCATCGCCTGGTCAGGGCTGAAGCCGGCCGTGGCCTGCAAGGCTTCCAGCGCGTGCACAAAGGCCGGGTTGTGCTGGCTGGCCTGCTCCGCGAGTTGCGAGTGGTGCAGGACATTGCGGTCGTTCCAGGCCGTGCTGGCCAGCGACGTCCCTACCGCGCCGGTGAACACGCGAGCAAAGTTCGACAGGCCCGCAGCGGCCGGAATCTTGTCCGGCGACAGCCCCGACAGGATGATCGCGGTCAGCGGCACGAAGAACAGCGCGGTGGGGATGCCTTGCAACAACGTGGGCAGCACCAGCGTCCAGGTGTCCACGGTGGTGGTGTAGCCCGAGCGCATGAAGAACACTGCGGCGAAGCCGGCAAAGGCCATGGTCGCCAGCACCCGCGCATCGGAGCGCGGCATGATCTTGCCCAGCGCCGGCGCCAGTACTACGGCGAAGATACCCAGCGGTGCGGTCACCAGGCCGGCATTCACGGCCGGGTAGCCAAGGTACTGCTGCATCCATTGCGGCAGCAGGACCAGGTTGGCGAAGAATACGCCGTAGGCTACCGAGATTGCCACGGTGCCGCCCAGGAAGTTGCGCCCGGCAAACAGCTTGAGATCGACGATCGGATGTTCCTCGGTCAGCTCCCAGATCACGAAGAAGATAAAGCTGATCAACGCAACGACACCCAGGCCCACGATCAGCGACGAATGGAACCAGTCGAGATCCTTGCCCTTGTCGAGCATGATCTGCAGCGCTGCCACCCAGGTGATGAGCGAAGCCAGGCCAACCTTGTCGATTGGCAGCGCGCGCTTCGGTGTTTCACGCGAGCGGTAGATGATCCAGGTGACGGCGGCGGCGAACAGGCCTACGGGAATGTTGATGTAGAAGATCCAAGACCAGGAGTAGCGGTCGGTCATCCAGCCGCCCAGCGCCGGGCCGGCAATCGGCCCCACGGTAGCCGTCATGGCCCACAGCGCCAGCGCGGTGGAACTGCGTTGCTTGGGATACGAGCCAAGCAGGATGGCCTGCGATAGCGGAATCAGCGGGCCGGCCACGGCGCCTTGCAGCACGCGCGCGGCCAGCAGGGTCGGCAGGTTGGGCGCAATGCCGCACAGCCAGGATGCCAGCACGAACAACAGGATGGCGCCGACGAACAGGCGGATTTGCCCGATGCGCTGGGTCAGCCAGCCTGTGAGCGGGATCGATACCGCGTTGGCGGCGGCGAACAGCGTGATGACCCACGTGCCTTCGTCGACAGATACACCGAGGTTGCCGGAGATGGTGGGAATGGCCACGTTGGCGATCGACGAGTCGAGCACGTTCATGAAGGTGGCGAGCGCTACCGCGAAGGTGGCGAGCACCAGCTTGCCGCCGGTAAGCGGCGGGGGCTGGAGCGGTTCGGCTGTGTTGGCGTTTTCCATGTTGAACTCGACGGGTCTCTGGCTGGTGTCGGCCGGCTCTTGCCGGATTTGATTGCTATTTAAGAATCTGATATATCAGATAAATAACGAAGAAAAATCCTGCCAGCGCATTACAGGACAGCACCTTTGGCCGGTTTCTCAGCCGTCTTCGCGGCAACCGCGGTGGCCTGTGCGCCCTGGCTGGATGCGCCCGAGGTGCTGTTCAGCGCGATGATGCGAGCGATTTCAGCATCGGCCTGCTCCCCATAGCCACGGTAGACATTGGTGCTGTAGGTGGTTTTCTTGACCGCGCCGAGTTGCGCGCCGCTGCGGTCCCTGGTGTCCACGTCGACCTGCATCGACAAGCCGATCTGCAGCGGGTGGGCACGCAGCTCCGCCGGGTCGAGCTCGATGCGGGCGGGCAGGCGTTGCACTACCTTGATCCAGTTGCCGGTGGCGTTTTGGGCCGGCAACGCCGAAAACGCGCTGCCGGTGCCGGCGGAGAAGCCCACCACGCGCCCGTGATAGCGCACGCTGCTGCCGTACACGTCCGCGCGCAGCACAACCGGCTGGCCGATTCGCATGTGCTGGAGCTGTACTTCCTTGAAGTTGGCATCCACCCACACGCCATCCAGCGGGACGATGGCCATCATCGGCGCGCCCGGGGCTACGCGCTGGCCGACCTGCACCGAGCGGCGCGCCACATAGCCCGTGACCGGCGCCGGCAGCGTGTTGCGGGCCAGGGCGAGATGCGCGTCGCGCAGCTTGGCGGCGGCGGCCTGTACGGCAGGGTGCTCGGCGACCGTGGTCTGGTCGGTCATGGTGCGGTTGGAGGCAAGTTGCTGGCGGGCGGCTTCGAGCGCGGCCTCGGCGGTCTTGACCGCGTCGCGGGCGTGGGCTACGTCTTCCGCGGACACGGCCCCGGTTTCCGTCACCTGGCTGCGGCGCTGGAAGTCGTCGCGGGCCTTGGCCAGGTCGGCCTGGCGTTGCTGGATCGCGGCCTGGTAGACGTTGTTGTTGACGTAGAGGGCGCTGACCTGGCGCACCGTTTGCGCGAGCTGAGCCTGGGCGTTGCCCAGCGCGACCTGCGCATCGGCCGGGTCGAGGTTGACCACGGCTTCGCCGGCCTGGACGATCTGCGTGTCGTCGGCGTTGACGCTGATCACGGTGCCGCTGACCTGCGGCGTGAGCTGCACGAGGTTGCCGTTGACGTAGGCGTCGTCGGTGTCTTCGTGATGCACGGCGTAGGTGAAGTAGTAGCCAGCGTAGCCGCCGGCGGCAATCAGGGAGGCCAGGCCCAGCGCGGAGAGCAGGCGCTTGCGGGTGGCCATCTTGCTGGCGGGGGCGGTGCTGCCGCTGTCGCTGTCGGCGGTGGTTTCGGTCTGGGTTGCTTCGGTCATGTTGATCACCTCGGTAGCTGTATCGGTGGTGTTATCTGAGTTGAGCGGTTATTGCGGCGATTGCGGCGATTGCGGCTGTTCGGGAGCGCCGGGCGCGGCGGCGCGAAGGACTGGCGGCGTGGCGCCCACCGCGGKGGGCGCCACGCTGGACGTATCCGTGTAGCCGCCGCCAAGAGACGCCGCCAGCGCGATCTGGCGGTCGCGGCGCGTCATGCGCAGCTGCGCCACGGCCTGGGTGCGGGCTAGCGCGCTGGTTTCCGCGTTCAGCACGGTGAGCTGGGTCGTCAGGCCCTGGCGATATTGCGCAAGGGCCAGGTCGCGGGCACGGCGGCTGTTCTGCTCGGCGCGCAGTGCATCAACCAGTTGCGCATCGATCGTGCGGATCTGGGCCAGTTGCGTCGCCACGTCGGTCAGGGCGCCGATCAGCGTCTGGTTGTAGTTCGCCACCGCCAAGTCGAATTCCGCGTAGCGGCCCTTCAACTGCGCGCGCAGCGCGCCGGCATCGAAGATCGGCAGGTGGATGGCCGGGCCGGCGCTGGCGGTGCGGCTGGCGGCGGTGAGAAAGCGGCCAAAGCCAAAGGCATCCAGGCCAATCGCGGCGCTCAGGTTGATGTCGGGGTAGAAGCCGGCCTTGGCCACCTTGATGTCGTGGGTGCTGGCATCCACGCGCCACCGTGCGGCAACGATGTCGGGGCGGCGCGAGACCAGGTCGGCCGGGAGGTTGTCCGGCAGGCGCACGGCATCGCCGGGGCTCAGCGTGGGCCGCGCGAGGGCCAGCCCGCGGTCCGGGCCGCGGCCGAGCAGGGCGCCCAGCTGGTAGCGGGCATTGAGGATGGCGCCGTTGAGCGCCGTGACCGCCGTGTTGCTGGCGTCGAGGTTGGCGTCGGCGGTGCGTTGTTCCACTTCGGTGTCCAGGCCGGAGGCGGCGCGGGCGTGGGTGATGCGGGCCAGCGCGCTGCGCTGCCTGACTTCGTCCTGGGCGATGTCGAGCAGGGCGTACAGGCGGGCCAGTTCGTTATAGGCGCGGGCCACGGCCGAGCTGACGGACAGGCGGACCTGCTCCGATTCGGCCTCGGCGGCGCGACGGGCCGAAACCGATGAGGCCAGCGCTTCGCGGTTCTTGCCCCACAGGTCGAGTTCATAGGTGGCGCTGATCACGCCACGGTTTTCGGTCTGCCAGGAACCCGCGACCGGCGGCGGCACCATGGCTGTCGCCGAGTACTGCTGGCGGGTCAAGGCGTAACCGGCGTCCACGCGCGGCAAGGTGTTGGCATTGGCGCCTTCGCTGTAGGCAGCGGCGGCGGCCAGGCGAGCCTTGGCCATGTCGATCGACGGGCTGCCTTCGAGCGCCTCGGCAATCAGCGCGCGCAGCTGCGCGTCACCGAACTGGGCGGCCCATTCGGCCGCGGGCCAGTGGCCTTGCTCGGCGGGCAGACTGGCGGTGGTTTCCAGCGCGGTGGGCTCGGCGACGTGCTTGTCGCTGGAGATGCCCGCGTAGCTGGCGCAGCCGGCCAGCCAGGCGCTGAGCAGCAGGGGCAGGACCTTGGCGGTGCGCAGGGCATGGCCGGTCGTTCGAGAAGTCTGCGTTTTCATTTTCTGATTTGTCAGATAAATGGTTAAAAAAAGACGCGCGCTCAGGCGGCCGAGAATTTGTCGAGCAGGCGCAACAATTCGTTGAACTCGCTCTTGCTGAAATTCTTGAGGCGCGCGTTGAGCACCTCGGGGGCGATCTCCGGGATCTGGTCGGCAACGCTGTGGCCCTTGGCGGTGAGTTCCAGGTTCACCACGCGGCGGTCATCCACGCTGCGCGAGCGGGTCAAGAGGCCCTTGTGCTCCAGCTTGTCGAGGATGCGGGTCATCAGGCCGGTGTCGATCACCAGCAGCTTGCTCAACTCGAACGGGGTGGTGGCCGTGCCGCGCGACAGCGACAGCAGGATGCCCATCTGCTGGGCGGTGATATCCAGTTCCTTCAGGGCCGCGTCCATCTCCATCAGCACAAGATTGCGGGCCTTGTTGAGATAAAAACCGACGCTCTCCGTCAGGTTGAAAGTCCCTTTCGTGTAGTGCTTCATGGCTGCCTCCTGTCTTCCGTCCGCTGGTTGGATGGTATTTGATAAGTCAGATAAATTCAAGGTCAGAATCTACATTGTTTAGCACGTGCGCAGAGGGCGGTCAGCAGGTTCCGAATGTGCCGCTTGCCGGCGCGGATGGCTACGCGTTCACCCCGCGGCTGGCGAAATACCGGGCTGGAGAATCGCCAAACGCTCGGTGAAACATGGCGATGAAGTTGCTTGGCGTGGCGTAGCCCAGCGCCTGCGCAACCTCGCCCACGGCCTCGCCGCGCGCGAGGCGCTCCAGCGCCAGCGTGAGCCGGGCCTGCTGCCGCCAGTTGGCAAAGCTCAGTCCGGTCTCGCCCTGGAACAGGCGGGAAAGCGTGCGCGCGGACAAGCCGGCCCAGGCCGCCCATTCCACCAGGCTGCGGCGGTCGTCGGGCTGCGCCAGGATGGCGTTGCTGATCCGGCAGGCGCGCCGGTCGGTCGGCAGCGGCAGGTGCAGGGGTTGTTGTGGCGCCTGCCGGATTTCATCCAGCAGCACCGCAGTGATTCGTTCCTGTGCGGCGTCCAGCGTGAACGGCGAAGGCCAGGACGCAGCGCGGCTGATCAGCGCGCGCATCACGTCGCTGGTCCCCACCACGCAGGGCATGCTGGGCAGGTCCTGCGCCGCGGCGGGCGCGATCCACACATTCCAGCCGCTCAGCACGCCGCTGATCGTGACCCGGTGCATTTCTCCGGGTGGCATCCAGCCAGCCCGCTGGGCGGGCAGCAGCCAGGAGCCGCGCTGCGTGCGGACATGCACCAGGCCGTTGTCGATGCAGAACAGCTGGCCGCGCACGTGGCTGTGCCAGCCCAGCTCACGCGTACCGAGCCGGAACTCGTTGTCCGCCTTGTCGGCGCCGCGCATAGCGATCAGGGCAGGGCCGCCCGGCTGTTCGCTGGTGTCGGCAAAGGCGGCCAGCAGGCTTTCCGTTTCCGCCGTCACGCGGGCTGAGGACGCAGGATGGGATGGATGCGACGACATGGCTGAAACTCATTATTTTTAGGCAGGATAACGATATCGAGTCTACCCGAATCCGCCGGATACTTGCTCCCAAGGCGCTGCCATCCACACTTCCCCGCGCCGCAGGAGATCCATATGCAGACCGCAATCCCCGCCGTACCGGCAATCCCGGCCATATCCGCAACACCCAGCTTCCAGATTTACGACGCCAGCCGCTTTCCCATCGTGATCGGCCGCACGCAGGCCATGCAGCCGGGCTATGCAATCCAGTGGCGCGAGGAGATGACCGCGCTGGTCGAGCAGGGCCGGCCCTTTGTCCTGATCCATGACCAGCGGCCAGCGGAGGAAACGCAGGAGGACCGCAAGCAGCGCGCCTTGTGGCTGAAACAGTACAAGGCACCGCTTGGCGCGGTATGCAAGGCGCTGATCCACATCGAGCCCGACCCGATCAAGCGGGCCGCGCTCAAGGCCCAAGCGTTGCTTGCCGTCAAGGCCTTCGGCATTCCCATGGCGATTTCCGCCACCATGTCCGACGCGCTTTCGCTGGCCGCGCGGGCGCTGGACGAGACCACGCTGGATGCGTCCGCGGATGCGCAGGCACCCGGGGCAGCCGCGCGTTGAGCGCTTTAAAACCAACGTCATGGCTCAAACCGCTAAGTTTTCCGTGTCTATGAAACCACTGCACATCACCATCGTCGGCGCTGGCCTGGGAGGCTTATGCCTGGCGCAAGGACTCAAGCAGCGGGGCATTGGCTTCGATGTCTACGAGCGCGATGCCGCGCTGGCCAGCCGTACGCAGGGCTACCGCATCCGGATCGACCACGCGGGCCAGCAGGCCTTGAAGGGCTGCCTGCCGGCGGCGTTGTTCAGCGTGTTCCAGTCGACCAGCGCCATCCCCGCCGCTGGCGTCAACATAGTGGACACCGGGCTCGAGGCCATCAGCGGCAGGTGGGTGGAGTCGTGGCGGCGTGCCCGTGGCGATGCGCCCGCCGCAGCGCAAGCAGAAGCAGAAGCAGAAGCGGAAGCGGAAGCGGAAGCGGAGACGGAAGCCGATGCGCAGGCGGAAGACCTGAGCGTGAATCGCCAGACGCTGCGCGAAGTCCTGATGCATGGCATCGAGGATCGGGTGCATTTCGGCAAGGCGTTCGTGCGTTACCGTGAAGACGAAGACGCGCGCGTGCAAACGGGCTTCTCCGATGGTTCATCCACCGTATCGGACCTGCTCGTCGCGGCGGATGGTGTTAATTCAAGGGTGTGCCGGCGGCGCCTGCCGGGCGCGGCACCGGCCGATACCGGGTTTGCCTGCCTCTACGGCAAGACCGATCCCACGCCTGCCATGCTGGTGCGGCTATCCGGCTTGCTGCCTGCCAGGACGTCGATCATCTTTGGCGATGGCCTGGCCGTCATCATCGATCCGATGCGGTTCCGCCCGCCGCCCGCGGGGTACCGCCTGAGCATGCCTGGCGACTACCTCTACTGGGCCATCGTCGGCGCGCGCGAAACCCTTGGCATCGGCTGGGAAGCCGGGGACGCGTTGCAGCAGGACGCGCTTGCCGCGCGCCTCGATCGCATCACGGCGGGATGGCATGCCGGGCTGCGCCCGCTGTTCCAGCAGAGCGATCGTGCCTCGCTGGCGATGGTGCCCGTCAGGACGGCAGATGTGCCCGCTGCCTGGCCAAGCAGTGCCGTCACCGTGCTGGGAGACGCCATCCATGCCATGAGCCCGGCCGGCGGCCTGGGGGCAAACACGGCGCTGCACGATGCGCTCCTGCTATCGCGGCAGCTGGGCGAGGCCGCCGCCGGCCGCCGCTCGCTGCGGGCGGCCATTGGCGGCTACGAAACCGCGATGCGGGAATATAGCGCGCGCGCCATCCTGGCGTCGCAGCGCGGGACAGAGGTGTTACTGGGCGCCAGCGGCCGGCAAGCGGAGCGGGTCCTGGCCGGCTAGGCGTGGCGATCGGGGAAGGAGGCGGTGTGACCTTGCGCACACAAACGTACTCAGCGCGGCCAAGCGAAGGGGCCGCGCGTGGTTGCCGCCGCAAAGGTCCGAACCCGGGGCGCTATTGCCCGGGAGCGAGCATTGCCACGCGGCGGCGCGGCAACATGGTGGCCGCGCCTTTCGGCTGCTCGCTACTTCGATTTCGCGCCGTCCGTGTACGGGTCGGCCTTGCCGGCCTTGGCGCCATCCGTATAGGGATCAGCCTTGCCAGCCTTGGCCCCGTCCGTGTAGGGATCGGGCTTGCCTTGCGTGGCATTCAGGTCCATTTGCGTGGATTGCTTCGCACCATCCGTGTACGGATCGAACTTGCCGGTTTTCGCCCCATCCGTATAGGGATCGGCCTTGCCGGCCTTGGCCCCGTCGGTGTAAGGGTCGAACTTCTTCTGCTGGCCATAGCTCAAGCCTGAAGCCGTTGCGGCGGCGACAAGTAACGTCAACGTGAGTACTCTGCGCATCTCTTGCTCCGGTGGTAAGGAGGTGGTCGCCTATGGTTCAGCGAGGGTGCGCCCGGTCACAGGCCGGCCGGAATAGCTGGCATCTGCGCCACGCCAGGCAAGCTGGGGCGGTAACCTCGGTGGGCCAGCGGGGCACGCAAGTGCAGGCAGGCCAGGGCGCATGAGAACTCGCCCCCGTCTGCCTATGCTGCGTCCCGCACAGTTCATCCTAGGAGTGAATCCGGGGAGGCCGTAGTAAAACGTTGTAAATCCTTGTTGCGCTTTTTCCTTTCGGCCGCGCCCTGTCCCGGAGCGTGAAAGGTGTGCCGCGGCCGGTGCATTCCCCCGATTTTCCTGGCTTTCCCCGGCTTTTCTTCTAGCGTCTCGTCACGTCCCATGTGCGCTTTGCGCGGTATCTTGGGTTTCAGGTATCCGATCTAAGAAACTCCTTGACTATCTATCTACCAGTAGATAATATTCAGCGCATGGAAGCCGCTGCTCCGCCCCAGCAAGAAAGCTGAAGCAGGAAAGAGGATCCAGCGCATCACCCGGGGAATTCCCGTTTTTTTTGGCCGGCTTATCTATCTACTAGTAGATAACAGGCAAGAGAAGCGAAGGGTTCCAAAGCGTACCGATTCGATTCCGCCCAAGCGCGGGTCCTCAAATGCAAATGGAGAACATCATGACCTCGAACC